>NZ_LSJA01000118.1 GCF_001556515.1 Caulobacter sp. CCH9-E1
GACGTTTGCGCGCGCGGCGATGGGGGTATGGTCGAACAGTAGGGGTGTGCTTTCCCCTTCACTTGTCCTGTTCCTTTATAGACTCACTAAGGAACGAGACATCCGTAGGGGTTTTCGGTGACGGCGGGCGCGCATCTTCGCGCGGTGTCGTCACGAGGCTAGGCGGTTAAAAATCACTCGGTTCTGGGACGCCGTTTTCTGGCCCGCCGGATCAAGGCCAGACAACGAGTTCTGGGCGCCGTTTACAGACCCGTTTTTGTCACGCCCAGTCGTCCAGATCGACACCGGCGCCCTCGAAGCGCATGCTGGTGATCATCGCCTTGCCACGGACCAGACGCGGACCATGGGTGGCGATGTAGCGGACCGCCCCAGACGACATCCCCGCGCCAACGCTCCAGAGCGCGTCCAAGGGAAGGCTGGCGTAGACGGTGAAGCGGGTCTTGCCCGCGTCCATCAGGCCCACGCCATGAGGCCCTTCACGGAACGCCTTGCGGTCGCGCATCTCGGCGACGAGGCGGCGGTCTCCGACAAGGTGGAACTGGGCGATCCGTTCAGCGGACCGAGCCGGGTGAAGGCAACGCCCCTCCACCTTCCATGACGGGTGCTCGCTGTAGGGGTCAGGCTCGTCCGGGCGATGGGCCAGACCAAAGCTGTAGTAGGGCGAGGACGACACCACCTCGAACAGGAAGGACTCGTAGGCCTCGACAGGTCGCTTGGGTCGCTTGGCCATCGTCACCCCATCAGCGTCGAGACGGTCAGCCCCACGAAGATCGCCGCCGACAATCCCACGCAGACCCAGCCCAACGTGGTCAGCGAGTTGCGCAGCCTGATCCGGCGCCGTCTGAGCATCGTTCCCCCGATCTAACGCCACGACCCTAGCCAGACCGGTCCAAGGCCGCCAGCCGTCCAGCCCAAGGGTGCGTCCGATCCTGACGGAGCTTGGCCGCAGACCTTCGCGCCAGTTAGGATCGCCGGGGCTGTTGAGGGGCGGCGTATGTATAAGGCCAAGTCAGCGTCGATGATGCGCGGCACGGCGTATAGCGACCGCAAGGCCATCACGAAGCGGGAACTAGGTCAGTTCAAAAAGACGGTGATCTCCAAGCAGGAGTTGGCCCAGTTCAGCCACGGCGCCAAGACCCGCGATGCGCTGCTCGACGAGTTGGAGCCGGTCGTCAGAAGCCTCGCCAAGAACGGCTTCCGATCCCCCAAGGACGTATCCCGTTTGCTGAACAAGCAGGGCCTCCGAACGGCCACGGGTGAGCAGTGGAATCCGCAACTGACGTGGTTCTTGCTCGACTTCCTGTTCCGGCGCCGAGACCAGCGGCGCAAGCAGGCTGCCCAGAAACGGACGGCGCCGCCGATGGCCAAATCAGTACCGGCGCCTTCGACGCAAAAGGCCTCGCCGCTTACACGTGAAGAGATGGCCCGCCGACTGGCCGCGCTTGGGCGCGTCACTGCCGGGGACTCGCAAAGCTGACGGCCTCGACCATCTGTCGGTGCCAAACTTGCATCGCCCGTCGTCGCCAGCAGAGGAGCCCCAGCCTGAAGCGCGCCGCCCTGTACGTCCGCGTCTCGACCGATCAGCAGACCGTCGAGAACCAGATCATGGCCCTGACCGAGGTCGCTCAACGGTCGGGCTGGACCGTCGTCCAAACCTTCTCGGACGAGGGCATCAGTGGCGCCAAAGGCAGGGACAAACGGCCGGGCTACGACGCCCTCCTCAAGGCCGTGGCAAGGCGGGAGGTGGACATCGTGGCCGCATGGTCGGTTGACCGCCTGGGGCGCTCCCTGAACGATCTGGTGGCCTTCCTGACCGACATCCAGGCCAAGGGCTGCGACCTCTATCTCCACCAGCAGGCCATCGACACCAGCACCCCGTCCGGACGGATGATGTTCCAGATGCTCGGCGTCTTCGCCGAGTTCGAGCGGTCCATCATCAAGGCCAGAATCGCCGCGTCCTTGGATCGGTGTCGTGCGAAAGGCGTTCGGCTCGGTCGCCCGCCCATCCCGCCGATCCGGCTCAAGAAGGTCGAGCAAGGCCTTCTCGCCGGTCAGTCCATCCGGGTGGTAGCCAAGGCGACCGGCGTCTCGACCGCCACCGTCCAGAGGGTCAAGCAGACCATGGCCAAGACGGTGCAGGCGACGGTCTGATCCGACCGTACATTGACTGTGATGGGCACAGATCGGCAGCCTCGGTGTCCCGAGTCTCCCGAGCACCGCCATGGCCACCGACGCCGAAATCACCCGCCATAACGACGCTGGTAGCCCGACCGATCAGGCCCTTAAGCCGTCTCGTGTCGGGTGCGCCAGCGGCTTTTCTCAGAATTTGGTCATCTTGGCGCCGAGAGGCGGACATCCGCCCGCGAGCGCCATGGCTCACGGACGGAATCCCCCACCTGCGGCTGAGGGGCGGGACGGCGGAGATGATCCACCGTCGTCAGCCACCGGTTCGGCTTGCGTATCGCCATGCGCTATCAGGACGGCGGCAAGCCAGGAGAGCCTCGCCGAGACGGGTGGCGATCACGGCTCTCGAAATTGACATACCATTGGCCATGGCTTGGGCCGACGGCGGTGCGTCTCATTCTGTTGACACGGCGTCTCAATTTCGCCGAGCAAGGTTCACTCAGCGCCAAAAAGAAAAGGCGCGGCGGTCACCCGCCACGCCCCTTTTTCCAAGCCTTAAAGCGAGGGATCAGAAGAAGCGCTCGCCGATCCGGATGGTGTCGCCCGGCGCCACGACGATCGATGGCGTCAGCTCGCTCTTATTCTCGGTCGTCTCGCCGTTGTGCTTGATCCAGACGTTCTTCTTGTCGGCGCGATAGGTGAAGCCGCCGGCCGTGGCCACTGCGTTCAAAACGGTCAGTCCCGACGTGTAGGGATAGGTGCCGGGCTTTTCGACTTCACCGAGAATGTAGAAAGGACGGAAGGTCAGGACCTCGGCGCTGACGCGCGGATCCTTCAGATAGCCGTCGCTGAGGGCCTTTTGGACCGCCTGCTGGAATTGACCGACGGTCATGCCGCCCGCCTTGATCTCACCGATCAGGGGCAGGGACATCAGGCCGCTGCCCGTAACGAAGAACTCGCCCGACAGCGAGGGCTCGCCGTAGACCGTGACGCGGACCTTGTCCGCCGGCCCCAGCAGGTAGTCCATGGACTGGGCCGGGGCGACCGCGGGCGCCCCGGGGGTGAGGGTTTGGGCATGAGAGGCGCCCGTCATGGCGCCAAACGTCATGAAAACCGCCAGCGCCAACAGGGAGAGGGCGCGAGAGAGTTTCGGAACATCGATCATTGCGAAGCTTCTCACCTTGAGACTTACAGGACGCGGGGATTGGAATTGCACATCGCACGTGACCGGCTGATGAACAAGGCGAAGCCTTAGGCCGCGCGCGCTTTACTGAACTGAATGACCTTAGGCTCGCCACCATCAAGTCTAACGGCGGTCAAAACCCCGGTCGCATAGGCGCCGGTGTCGACATTGATCCGCCGTCGGCCAAGGAAAACCTGCTCCACGGGCGTATGCCCATGCACCACAGTGGCGTCCAACCCATGCGGGTTGTCCAGAAATTCGTTGCGGATCCAGAGAAGGTCCGCCGCCACCTGGCGCTCCAGAGGCAGCCCTGGACGCACGCCCGCGTGGACAAAGACGTAATCGCCGTAAACCACGCTCAGCTCAAGCTGGCGCAGGAAGGTCTCGTGCGTCGGCGGAAAGGCTTCGCGGAAGGCCAAACGCGTCTGTTCCCAGACCTCGGGCTCGGCCCGGCCCACCGGCCGCCGCACGCCGTACGAGGCCAAGGTCTCGCCGCCGCCGTACTCCACCCAGGACGGCCCAGCCATCGGGTCGTCCAGGAAGTGCAGCAGGGTCTCCTCGTGGTTCCCCATCAAGGCCCGGAACTCAAACCGTCCCTCGGCCGATTGTTGAGACAGATCGATCAGCCGACCGATCACTTCCGCTGAGTGCGGCCCTCGGTCGATGTAATCGCCCAACATGATCAGGACAGGCTGATCCTGGCGGCCCAGCGCTCGGAAATCCTCGGTCATGCGCTCGACGAGCCCATCCAGGAGATCCAGCCGGCCGTGCACGTCCCCGACGGCGTAGAGCAGGCGCCCATCCGTGGATGCGGCGCGCTCAGGTTGCTGTTTGGACCGAAAGAGGGACTTGAACATCGAGCTCGCCAGGTCGGCGACAGGCGCCGGGAAGATAGTTCAATTTTGCCTCAGGCGGCCGGCTAGTTCAACGGCGGGGATGGCGGTTAACCGTGAATTTAGCAAGCCCATTAGCGATGAAGTTACCAAATATATACGCAACTCATTACAGTTAATACCAAAATAACCGTCGTCTTAAATTTGAATTATACCATCTAAATTCAGCTCAAATTCGTGGCGAGAATGAATAGTCCCCCTGCAAACACAGCGGGGACGTCATGTTCAACACGCGCAACATTGTTAGCGGCTTGATCAGCGCCGTCGCCTTGATGGCCGGCGTTAATGCTCACGCTGGTTCGATGCCCTTCATGCCGCGTGGTGCGGGCATGGGCGCGCCGACGGGTTTCGCCGAGCTGTGCCGCCGTGATCTCGCCACCTGCGGACTACCTCAGAGCCAACTGGCCCTGTTGGGTCTCGAGGCGCCTTCGGGCCAGTCGCTCACCTCGTCGGTCGGCGGGGCGCCCGCCCATGCTTTCCCAGACGCTCGCACGCCCTCGCAAGATCAAGCTCCCGAGCTGGTTCCGGCCGTTGCTTCCGAGGTCGCGACGCCCGCCGCTCAAAGCGTCGTCGGCGGCGCGCAGCAGCCGGCCATGAACGTTCCCGCCGTGGAGACGCCCGCAGCGGCGATGGTCTCGGCGTGGCTGGCTCGCGGAGAACGCGAACAGCTGAGACTGCTCAATCAGATTAACCAAGCGGTCAACCGAGACGTCAAGAAGGCCAGCGATCTCGACCTCTATGGTCAGCCTGAATACTGGGCCTTGCCGCGCGTGGTTGACGGCAAGCTCTACGGCGACTGCGAGGACTATGCGCTGGAAAAGCGTCGGCAGTTGATCGCCGCGGGCGTGCCCGAGAGCGCTCTGTCGCTGGCCGTGGCGGTCACCGCGCGCGGCGAGGGCCACGCCGTGCTGATGATTTCGCTGAAGAGCGGCGACTGGGTCCTGGACAACCTGACGCCCTGGGCCACCCCCTGGGAAGACCTGAACTACCGCTGGGTCCAACGCCAAGTGCCGGGCACGGCGTTGTGGACGAGCGCGGCCTGAGCTCGATCAGCGCTGACAGCCTAAGAAGCCCCGAACCCAGTTCGGGGCTTTTCTGTTTGGCGTCACGCCCTTTGAAGGTCGCGGCGAAAAAACGAAACGCCCGCCCCGACGAGCGGAGCGGGCGTTGCTTCATTTGCGCGATCGAGTAGCGCCGGCTTACAAGAGCCAGGAGAGTCCCATCGCAAGCAGCCCCCAAAGACCCGCCGACGTCAGCGCCGCCAGGCCCAGGCCGGCCAACGGAGCCATGCGAGCCTCTCGCGCCGACAGCGCGATGTCCGTGGGGGAGAAAGGGATTTCGGCGTCGATCATCGACCACAGCTCCTGCTTGTCGATGGAGTATCGCGGCGAAGGTAACGCCCCATAAAAAATCTAGGTTTACCTGAATTAAACATCACGCGGCGTGCGTCATTTCCCAGCGGGACGCAGCGCGGTTGGTGGCCCTTTCATGGATCGACGCCAACCGCTCTTCCGTCGCGCAAGGCTTATTGGGCGGCGGCCTGTTCCCGTTGAAGGCGCTCGGAGGCGATCAGCAAGGCCAGACCGACCCGACCGGCTGGATCGCGAATGCTGTTGGCCAGCGCAACCAGCCGCCTAAAGCTATTTGGCCGGCTGAACTCGATGCGCACCTGATACATCACCACCTGGCGAACCGCTGGGGTCAGAACAGCCCAGTGTTCGTAAGCCAAGCGCGTGCGGCTCTCGAAGAGGCTGGTCTGCAACGGCGCCACCGCGAAGGAATGATCGAGCGCGGTGTTCGCGGCTGCGAAGTCTCCACGTTGGAATTGCACGGCGGCCATCCGCAGCCAGGCGCCGCCCGAGCCCGGCCTCAAAGCGATCTCTCGCTGGGCGTTGGCCAGCATGCGCTTCTGAACCTTGGGATCCCTGGTCTCGCCCGCCAGATCCTTTTCGATGGCGACGGCGAGGACCTCCGCCGATGCGGTGGGCGCCCACGCCATGTCGCCGCCGAAGCGCGAGACGGCCAGAGGCGCCGCGACCACGAGTGATGCGACGAGCACCGCTCCCGCGAAAGCAAAGCTGCCCGCCTTGATGGCGACCGGCGCGCGGCGCGATGGCGCGACAGTCGTCACGGCCCCAAGGCCGACGGCGAACAAGGCCTGCAGGGCCGGCACCTGGACCGCGAAATCCGAGAGACCGTGCAGAAGCACCAGAACAGCGGCGGCGACAGTCGCCCGCGCCAGCATCCCGGCTGTCCCAGGCTTGAGGCCTTCCCTCGCGGCTCGTCCCAAAGCAACTGCAGCCCAGGCCGCCATCATGATGGCCCCGACGACCCCGCCTTCTTCAAGCCATTGAAGATAGAGGTTATGGGTCGCCCGCACATCATATAGGACACGCAAGGTCTCACTGGTGGTGATCAACTGGTTCACGAGCGGGAACGAGCCAAGGCCGAACCCGAACCAGGGCGAACCCCGGAACGCCTCCCAGTGCGCGTCGAAGATGGTCCGCCGCACAACGACGTCACTTTGCAGGTTTTCGAGGCGAGCCGCGGTCAGATCGGCGCTCTGCATCGCGACGCCGACAACGACGAGCAGGGCGGCCGCGCCGCCAATGATCGCAATGGCGCTTAGCTTCCGCCCTTGCGCCAAGACCTGCCAGGTCAGAAGAACCGCGAGCGCAACCACGGTGGAGAAGATGCCGGCTCGAGACGCCGTCAAGGCCAAGGCGACGGCGAACACGGCTGCGGCGCCGAGAGCGAGGCTGGCGTCCAGCCCTAGCCGTTCGATACGCAGCCTCCCGCCGGCGCGCTGGAGAGACTGTGAAAAGAACCCCAGGGCAAAGACGACGCCGATCCCCATCAGGGTGGCGGCGCTGTTCGGGCTCAGCAAGGTCGCTGTAAGCCGCCGCGCGCCTCGAAGCGTGACGTGATCGACGATGGCCGCCGCGGCGAACACGCTCAAGGCCAGCAACAGCCACCAGATCAACGCGCGACGCCGCGTCTCCGAAGCCCCGACGATCCACGCGCCATAGAAAAGGCAGGCCAGCCCGAGAAGACGCAGCAAGCTCAGAACAAGAGATGAGCGGTCTACCGTGATCGAACCGCCACCACCAACATACGCCCAGACGGGATGGGCCCCGCCGGGGCCAAAGGGCGTCAACGCCCAGGCGGTGGCGATCAATACGGCCAGGAACATCAAGCCAGGCCAAGGCGCCGCCAGGATGCTTGGCACGCGCCGCGCCCAAGCGCATGTGCTTAACAAGACCAGCAGAAACAGAGACTGCAGAACACCGAAGACGGCGGCCACGGCCACATCGCTTGCGCCGAACACGGCGATTTCCGACATGACCAAAGCAACGAGGGCGCCGATCGCGACGCCCTCGGAAACCTGCAGTTTTCGGGTTCTAGCGGCGCCGGGCGACGGTGAGCCCTCGCCCGACTTGGTCCTAGTCCGCATAGTACTTTCGATAGTTGGCGTAGTAATAGTAGGAGTCGCCGTAGCCGTAGCGAGACTGGGCCTTGAGGTCCATCTGGGTCAGGGCGACGCCGGCGATGAACGCCCGTGTTCCCTGCAGGAGGGCCAGGGCCGACTGCACCGCCTTCACGGGCGTCTTCTTCCACCGGACCAGCATCACCACGGCGTCGGTATGCGGCGCCAGGATGCGCGTATCCGCGATCGCCAGCAGCGGCGCGGTGTCCAGAAGCACGATCTCGTAACGGTTGCGGAGCTCCTGCAGCAGACGGTGCATGGCGGCCGAGCCCAACACGTCACGAGGCGTGTAGGCCGACTTCGCCAGCGGCAGGATGTGCGCGCCGCTCTCGTCGTTGATCAACGCCTGATCCAGGGTGGCGACGCCGTTCAGGACCTCGAGCAAACCCACCTTAGCCGGTTCCCTGAGGAACTGGGTGATGGCGCTTTGTCGAAGGTCGCAGTCGACGACGATGACCTTGGCGCCAGACGTCGCCAGCGTGCGCGCCAGCGAGAAGGTGGTCGTGGTCTTGCCCTCGCCAGGAAGCGACGAGGTCACCGCGACCACCTTGACCGTCTCGCCGACCTTCGAGAACAGGATCGAGGCGCGGAGCTTCCGGAGGCTTTCGGCGAAGCTCGAAAGCGGCTTGGCCATCAGGTATTCCGGAGGCGTCATGCCCCGCAAGGTCTTGGCGTCGTCAACGGTGGTGTCGAGCGACGGCACGGCGCCGAGATAGGGCAAGCCCAGACGACGCTCGACCTCGTCTTCGGTGAACAGGCCGGCCATCAGGATTTCAGCCAGCACGATCGAAGCCAGACCCGCGCCGAGAGCCAGCACCAGCCCCAGGGCCAGGTTCAAGGACGGCTTGGGATAGCTGGCCCGGGTCGGAATCTTGGCCGGCGACACGACACGGGCGTCGGCTTGCTCGATGCCTTCCTGGGTCGTCGTCTGCTTGAAGCGAGACAACAGGGTCTCGTACAGCGTCTTGACCGACTGCGCCTTGCGTTCCAGTTCCGCAAGGCCGATCGCGGCGCGGTTATTGCCGGCGAGCGTGCCCTTGGACTGCGAAACACTCGCGGCGACCGAGCCGGTCCGCTGACGCGCCACCTGAGCCTGGGCTTCCAGGTTCGAGATGATGCGGCGGATTTCGGCCTGGATTTGGGTGTCGATGTCAGCCAGCTCGCGCTTGGCCTTCAGCAGGTCAGGGTGGCGGTCGCCATAACGGCCGCTGAGATCGGCGACCTGGGCGCTCTTTTCGGAGCGCTGCTTGCGCAGCTGTTGCACGACGGGCGAGTTCAGAGACTCACCAACATCCTCGCCGGTGCTGCCCCTGGCCAGCTGTTGACGGGCGATGGCCAAGCGAGCATCCGTCTCGGCCTGGGCGGCGCGGCTGAGAGCCAGCTGCTGGTTCAGGCCGGAGATCTCCTGCTCCGTCAGGGTTGCGCCTTCCGCGCTGAGCAGGTTGTTCGCGATCTTGTACTGTTGAACCGCGGCGTCGGCCTGCGCGACCTGATCGCGCAGCTCGCCGACGCGCGTATCCAGCCATTCGTTGGCCTTCTGCGTGGCGTCGAACTTCGCCTCGAGCTGCTCGGTCAAGTAGAGGTTGGCGAAAGCATTCGCCAAGTCCGCCGCACGCCGGGGATCGGTGTGGGTGTACTCAATCGAGATCAGATAGGTCAGCCCCGCGCGACGGACTTTCAGACCGCTGAGCACATTGTCGACGATCCGTTCACGGCGACGCTGCAGTTCCGCGGGATCGGTCACGGCCACGGGCGTGGCCGCCTTCTTCATCGACGAAAACCAAGCCGTGGCGCCCTTGGCGCTCGGCAGGTAGGGGTTGAAGTAGGGGTCTTGCTCAAGCTTCAGATCCTTGACGACCCGCGCGGCGAGCGAACGGGACTTCAGGACCTCGACCTCGGTGTCGACGACGGCGGAGTCCGCGGGCAGGCCCGACAGAACCGCGCTCATGTCGGTCACCTGTTCCTTGCGCACATCCAGCATGACCTGGGCCGTCGCCGTATAGCGAGGCGTCTGCTGGAGGGTGAACAGAACCACCGCGGCGAACACCACCACGGCCACCGCCGCGAACAGGCGGAAGCGACGCCTGAAGGTCGCGATCGCGATATTCAGGTCAAAAGACAACGCTCCGGTGTCATTCACCGGAGCGTTCGAAGTTTCATAACCGGAGCCGTCCATAACCACTCTCAGTAATCGGCAAAACTTGCCGTTTCGTGGACGTGTTTCTTAGAACTGAAGGGCGACCGAAGCGATCACCTTGTTGTCCTTGAACGAGGCGCCCTTCTGAGCGCCCGACGAGTCCTGCTTGAGGTAGTTGTAGGTCAGGAACAGGCCCACGCGGCGGTTCAGCAGATAGGTCGCCGTCGCGGAGAAGTTGTCGCGCTTGTCGTCGCGGTCAACGCCCTTGTAGTTGTCCTTGCCGTACGTATAGGCAGCCGAAAGAAGGACGTTGCGCATCAGCTCGTGGTCGATCGACGCGCCGATGTTGTTCGAGATGTAGCCCTGCGAGCCGGGAGCCGTCGATTCTTCGATGGACCGCGAACCGTTCAGTCCGACCGTGGTCAGCTGGGTCGGGAACCACTCCAGGCGACCCGCGGCGTTGAAGCCGTCGATCTTGGCGAACGCGGGGTTGTCGTAGGACTGCGACATGTAGCCGACTTGCACGTCACCGCGCACGAGCTCGGAGACGTCGAAGTTGGCGCCGACGCCGACAACATAACCGTCCGAGGTGCGGTCGGAGGCGACGATATTCGTATCGTAGTCCTTCTTATTGCCCGTGGCCGACAGATAGACGGCCGTGTCGGGGCTGACCGCATACTCGGCCTTGGCGCCGTAGTAGAATTCGTTGCGATCGCGGAAGTCCTGGTCGACGATTCCCGTGCCGGCGATGTTCGGCACGTCCTTGTAGTTGAAATCCTTGTCGTCGAGGCGGCCCGAGACGCGCAGACGGTTGAATTCCTTGACGTAGGTCACGGTGCCTTGCGTCAGGTCGTACTTCACCGGCTTGCCCGCCGCGCTAGGCGAGGTCGGCGCCGTGCGGGGTTCGACCAGGCGCTGGGTCTGAACCGAACCCGTCAGGTTCGAGCCGCGCTCGATGTCGAGCCGGCCGTTCGCGGAGACCGTATATTCTTCGGTGTTTTCCGAGCTGTTGTCCGAATAGCGGATGATGTTGCCGCCAGCGAACAGGCCCAGAGCGTGACGCGACCAGTCCGACCGCACGGCCATTTCCGGCTTCACGCGCCAGATGGTGTCGCTGGTCTTGCCCGCGGCGACGGCATAGATGTTGTCGTTGCGTTCAACGTCAACGGTGACGCGCGGATACAGCGTGAAGCCGCCGGCCTTCTGGCCCGCCGCCTCGTAGTCCGGGCGCGGGCGCTGACGGACACTGACGTTCTTGTCGCGCTTGAAGTTCGAACCGAGATCTTGCGCCTGAACGGCCTGAGGCGCGGTCAGGGCAATGCAGGCCATGGCGGCCGAGCACATAAGGAGTCGCATGTTTATCCCCACCAGAAGGGACGGCCGACGCACGTCGTGACGCGCCGGTCCGCCCTGAGACTTATTGCTATTAGTTACCCGCAGTAGGCGGCGACCACGCCCGCGCACGGATCGTACGGCGCCGGCGTCGGCGTCGTCGTCGTGCCGCCCGCGCCCGCACCAGCGCCCGCGTCGCCGCCCGCGGCTTGCGAAACGCCTTGCAGGCTGACCAGAACGCTGGGCGCGCCCGCGTCGGTGGTCGCGGCGGTTTGGGTGACCGTCGCCGATTGGCCCGTCGCGGCCAGCTGTTGGGTCACAACCGGAGCCGAGGCTACGGTCTGGGTCATTTCCGGAGCGACCGCGGCCGCCACCTGAATGGCGACGCCGGCCGAAACCGTGCCGGCCCCAACCGCTTGAACCAGAGCCGCGGCGATCACCGTCGGCGAAGCGCCGGTCTCGGCCAGAGCGGCAGAGATGGACGCCTGGATGGCGGCGAGCTTGGCGCTAGCCGAAAGGCGAGCAAAGCCGGGTTGCGAGGCGGCCCGTTGGGCCGCGGCCGCGATGGTCGTCTGCAGCGAAGCGGCCGTAGGAGCCGGGGTGTTTTGAGCCCAGACTTGGCCAGCGCCCATCGGCGCCAACGCAACGGCCAAGCTGATAGCGATCGCCCGAACGCGATGAGAAGCCATGACTGCTCCCTCCAATTGAACGGCGTCCCTTTAGGACAATGTAAACGAATTCTCTAGCCCAGAACGCGTGCTCCTGTCGATTTCTCGACGGAAGCGTTCCCCGGAGATCACACTTTTCGTGCAGATCCCCACGGAAGAAACACGCGAACGAGCCTTAGACTAAGAATATGACGCGTCTCTCCGCCCCCGGCAGAACTATCAGACTTCGTCATCGGGCTCGTTAGGCCTAAAAAAACCACGCGCGGCTTCGCAATGCAACGCCGCTGCGACAAATTCCATATGGAATGCCAAGAATCTAGTCGTTTTCGCCTGCTAGCAGGTAAAGAGTTCGGTTAATACGCGAGCGTTTTGGTTAAGATTAGGCCGCGACCGTGGTTAATCCGGGAACTTGTTGGCGTTGAACAAGGCAACCATACCAGCCAAGACCCGCATAGGTTTCATATCCGGGGGTCAAGGCGTAGCCGACCGTAATCTCGCCGTCGGCGTAACTGCCCATCGACCCAGCCGAAGTATCGAGCGGGAAGATCTCGGTAAGAACACCCTGATTATCGGACGAAGCCAGAACCCGGCCCTTCTGGTCTAGCAACATCACGCGAGAGCGTTCGCGCTCTTCGCTCGTGAGCCGAACGCCGTCCACAACAGCCTGGGCTTGCGGACGCCAGTCGAAATGCACGCCGAGGACGCCCAGGGGCTTGCCCGTAGCCTCGCCACCGGCCCGTATGGCCGTGGCGTAGGTCGCGACGGGCGCATCGCCCAGCGCCCGGCAGCGCTCGATGTCGCAGGCGACGAAGTCGTCCCCGCTCGCGGTGCGCAGCCCCTCCTGGAACCAGCGCGTGTCGGCGACGGACTGGCCAACGACGTTGGGATAGCGGGACGGCCGGCCGTTGGCGACCACCTTCCCCCGCGCGTCGCAGATCCAGAGATCCAGATACACGGTGTAGGCGTCGAGGATGACGCCCAGACGGTTGCTCGCATGAAGGCGAGCGCCCTCGTCCTCCTCGCCGAGGCAGGCGACCACGGCGGAATCCGTCGCCCACCAGCGGACGTCGCAGGTCCGCTCGTAGAGGTTGCGATCGACGATCTCGATGGCGTTGAGCGCCAAGTCGGCCAGTCTCTGGCCGCGCATGTGCGAAAGGATCGCCCCTCCGATGGCCGAGAGTTCGTCAAGGTCGGCGCGGACCTGGCTTTCGAGCGCGGCCGCGACCGCGTCGATCTCGGTGGAGATCTTCTTGAATTCCTCGGCGACGATGGCGAAGCCCTTGCCGGCCTCGCCAGCGCGCGCCGCGACGATCAGAGCATTGATCGAGAGCATCTTGGCCGCGCGATTGACTCTCGCGATCTCGCCTATCTTCTCGCCCGCAACGCTCGAAAGCCGTTCAGACAAGTCCAGGATCCGTTCTGGGCGAAAACTGGAGTCTTGTTCCATAACCAACGCGCCCCCACGCACGCCTAAGCGAATCACCTGCACCGAGGAAGATGCCGCCCTCGCCATGACCGCGCGACGACATGACAGGGCCGTTTGGGGTTCTCGTCGCCTCCACGATGCAAAAACGCCGGAACGCCCTCGAAACGGGCGCCCGGCGCTTAGAAAACAATCGTTTGCGAGCAGATGTGGGCCGAGTCATTCAAGCTGAGAACAGTGCCGCCGCAACGACTCGCTATTTCGGGATCACGAGTCACTAAGGTTGCGACTCGGCAATCGCTCAATGTGCGAACAGGCCACACTTTCGCGCAGTGAAGCTGAGAAAAGCCACCTGAGAGTCACTCGAAATGAGAAACGCTGTGGGAGTGTTTCCATACGTTGGGCGGGCTGTAGGGTGCTCCTCATGCCCCTCCGATTAGCGCCGTACCGACGGAAGATCGCCTCCAGGACGCGCATCTGCAGCGCCTCGTCCGCTCCTGTCTGCGGAAGCAACGGATGGAACAGCATGGCCAAGGTCGAGGCCGGCTTGTTGACCCAGTTATCGCTGAGGGCGCGCGCGCAAAGCCCCGCCAAGATAGTTGCGACATGCCCAAATCGGTCGGGCGACCAGGCGATGCGCTCTAACCCCCATAGCAATCCCGCCCTTAGGTTCTCGCCGGAGGTCCCTTCAACCGGCTTGAGTAAGCGCCATACGCCCACGTCATCGGCCTCGCGATCGAGGTCGCGCTCAAGCGCTCGCATAAAGGCGTCGGGTGCCGCCTCGGCTAAGGCCGGCAAGACGTCGCGAGTGTGAAACCAGATACTCGGGTCCTCGACCTGGAACAGTCGATGCACGAGCCGTTCGACCGCCCAGCGCGCCGCTGGACCGCCTACCAATCCCTCACTAGCGGCTGCGAGAAACGCCAGACTGTCGGCGAGGTTGGTGCGAAGTCGGCCACTATGAGGCCGGTCCTTGCCCACAACGTTGGCGTACCACCTCTGATCCGGCGGGAGGTCGATGGCCGGATCTGGTAGCGACAGAACGTCGAACGCCACCTCGACGAAACGCTCCACATCCCCGGCGGTCAGCACGCCACGCAGAGCGGTGAAGGCGTCAGGCCTGGAGATGATCCCGCCTGCCTCGGCGATGGAGAAGAGCGGCGCGTCCTCCATGATCGAGAGCGTCTTGATCGAGACCTCCAATGCGGCTTGGTCTAGCCCCACCAGCTTCGACAGAACCTCGCGATCCCCTGCGCTGGCCCAGTACCAGCCCCCGGTGAGAGCCAAGCCGACTAGAGGGCGCGAGAGGCGCGCCTCGTTGGCCCAGACAGGCAGCTAAGCTGACCCCTTTCCTTTGACGGTTCCGCACTCTTCATCGCGAGCATGGCGTCACTTGGACATAACGCCCGCAAGAGCTCGCAGCATAATTCTCAACTACCTGATGCGTTTTCTCATCTATTATGAGCCATTTCTCATTTCGAGTGAGCCGGTCCAAGATGGTCGCGCTAGACTAGACGTCGACCTCCGCATCCAGGGCGTTCTCCTGGATGAACTCACGGCGCGGTTCGACGAGGTCGCCCATCAAGCGGCTGAACATATCGTCGGCATCGTCGGCGTGATTGACGCGAACCTGCAGCAGGGTGCGCGCCTCGGCGTCCAGCGTGGTCTCCCACAGCTGTTCGGGGTTCATCTCGCCAAGACCCTTGTAACGCTGGATGGTCAGCCCCTTGCGGCCGGCGTCGAGCACGGCGTTCACCAGATCCAGCGGGCCGCGAACGGTGGTCGACTTGTCCTTACGACGGAAAACCGCGCGGCCAGAGAAGATCTCGGCCAGCTTGACCGAGCGTTCGGCGAGGCGACGCGCGTCGGCGGCGTGCATCAGCACGTCGTCGAGCACCACACGCTCGGAAACGCCGCGGCGCACGCGACTGAAGACGAAGCCGGTCTCGCCGCGCTCGCCGCTCCAGGGGCCGCCACCTTCCTCGGCGTAAAGGTCCAGGCGCTTGGCGGCTGCGACGGGATCGGAACTCTCGCCAAACAGGCCGGCCAGAGCCGACTGCTCAATCGCCGTGGCGGGCGCGCGGGCGGCCAGGCGGTCGATATTGGCCTTGGCCGAGCGCGCGGTCTGCACCAGGGCCAGCAGGTCCTGGCCGATCAGGCGCTCGCCGGACGCCAGATCCAGCTCGGCGCCGTCAACGCCCTCGTCCACGAGGAAGGCGTCCATCTCGGCGTCATCCTTCAGGTAGCGCGAGGACTTGCCCTTGCTGGCCTTATAGAGCGGCGGCTGAGCGATATAGATGTACCCGCGCTCGATCAGCTCCGGCATCTGCCGGTAGAAGAAGGTCAGCAGCAGGGTGCGGATGTGCGCGCCGTCGACGTCGGCGTCGGTCATCAGCACGATCTTGTGGTAGCGCACCTTGTCTGGATTGAAGTCGTCGCGGCCAATGCCCGCGCCCAGGGCGGTGATCAGCGTGCCGATCTGGTCCGAGGACAGCATCTTGTCGAAACGCGCGCGCTCGACGTTCAGGATCTTGCCACGCAGGGGCAGGACGGCCTGATTGTCGCGATTGCGAGCCTGCTTGGCCGAGCCGCCGGCCGAGTCGCCCTCGACGATAAAGATCTCGGACTTGGCCGGATCGCGCTCGGAGCAGTCGGCCAGCTTGCCGGGCAGGCTGGTGATGTCGAGCGCGCTCTTGCGGCGGGTCAGTTCGCGCGCCTTGCGGGCGGCTTCGCGGGCCGCGGCGGCTTCGGCGATCTTGGAGACGATGGCCTTGGCCTCGTTCGGGTGCTCCTCGAACCAGGTCGAAAGACCTTCCGAGACCAGTCCCTCCACGGCCGGGCGCACTTCGGACGAAACCAGCTTGTCCTTGGTCTGGGAGCTGAATTTCGGGTCCGGCACCTTGACCGACAGCACGCAGGTCAGGCCTTCGCGGGCGTCTTCGCCGCCCAGGTTGACCTTCTCCTTCTTCAGGATGCCCGAGCTTTCGGCGTAGTTGGTGATGATCCGGGTCAGGGCCGCGCGGAAAGCCGAAAGGTGCGTGCCGCCATCCCGCTGGGGGATGTTGTTGGTGAAGCACAGCATCTGCTCATGGTAGCTGTCGTTCCACCACATAGCGAGGTCGACCTCGACCTTGTCCTTGACCCCGCGCACCGTGATCGGCGCCTTCAGCAGCGGCGTCTTGACCTTGTCCAGGTGGCGAACGAAGGCCTCGATGCCGCCTTCGTAGTGGAGCTTCTCCTCCCAAGGCTCGGCGCCGCGATGGTCCTTGAACCAGATCGTCACGCCGGAGTTCAGGAACGCCAGTTCGCGCAGGCGGTGTTCGAGCGTTTTCCGGTCGAACTCGATGAACGCGAAGGTGTCCCTGGACGGGAAGAAGGTGACCTCCGTACCGGTCAGCGTCTCGCCGGCCTTGGGCCCTTCCGTGCGGACGGGCGAGTCGCCGGTGACCTTCAGCGAGGTGACCGCGTCGCCGCGCTCGAAGCGCATCTGGTGGACCTTGCCGTTGCGGTGGATCAGCAGCTCCAGCCAGTCCGACAGCGCATTCACCACCGAGACGCCCACGCCGTGCAGGCCGCCCGAGACCTTGTAGCTGTTCTGGTCGAACTTACCGCCGGCGTGCAGCTGGGTCATGATGACCTCCGCCGCCGAGACGCCTTCGCCCTCGTGCATGTCGACCGGAATGCCGCGCCCGTCGTCGGTCACCGTCACCGAGCCGTCGGCGTTCAGGATCACCTGGACCTTGGTGGCGTGACCGGCCAGCGCCTCGTCGATGGCGTTATCGACGACTTCGTAGACCATGTGGTGCAGACCCGACCCATCGTCGGTGTCGCCGATATACATGCCGGGGCGCTTACGGACGGCGTCCAGACCCTTGAGAACCTTGATCGAGTCCGCGCCGTACTGGGCGGCGGCTTCCTCGGTCGACATTTCGGGAACTTGGTCTTCGGTGTTCTCGGTCATTCGTCTTCCAGGGCGGTCAGGCCGGCGTCGCCCACGCGAACGCCTAGCGCCCGACCCTTGAGATGGTCGAACAGCGACTCGTCCGTGCCGGTGAGGAAGGCCTGGAGCTTGAGCGCCGTGAGTTCGTCGGCCAATGCGGCTCGTCTGGCAAGATCGAGATGCGCGGCGACTTCGTCGAGCAATATTACAGGATTCGGCGCGGATTCCGCACGCGAAAGTCGCGCGGCCTGGGCCAAAACGAGGTTCAAAATCAGGGCTTTCTGCTCTCCCGTCGAGCATTCCGCCGCCGGACGGTCCTTCTCGACATGGAAGATGGCCAGATCGCCGCGATGAGGACCGGTCAAGGCCCGGCCAGCGGCGCCATCGCGCGCCCGCGCCGCGGCAAGCGCCGAGGCCAGCCTGCCTTCGATCTCGGCGAACGCCCCCCCCTCGATCGCCAGCTTCTCCCACTCGCCTGTGAGGGTCAGGCGCGCCTGGGGGAAAGGCCGATCGCCGCGTCCGTCGATCTCGGCCTGCAAGGCCTGAAGGGTCCGCGCGCGGGCCTGCGCCATCAGGGCGCCGCTCTCGGCCAAGCGAGCCTCGAGCGCGTCGAGCCAGGTCGCATCCGGCGGCGCGCCGCGTTCGGCGGCCTCCGTCAGCAGACGCATCCGCTCGCGCTGGGCCTTGTCATAGGCGTTGGCGTTGGCGGCGTGCGAAGGCTCTCCCGCGAAGACCAGCCGATCGAAAAAGCGCCGGCGCTCGGACGCGGCTTCCAGGAACAGACGATCCTGGGCGGGCGTCAGCCAGATCGGCCGGACGTGATCGGCCAGACGGCCCGGCGACACGGTCTCGCCGTCCAGACGCACCATCCGACGACTGGCCCCGGGCTGCTCGACGCCCGTCCCGATCCGCACGGGAGCATCCAGGCCGCTTTCGACGTCCGCCGCCACGGCCCAGGCTCGCCCCACCGCCTCGCCCGGCAGCCGTCGTCCGACCTCCGCGAGATTGGCGCCGCGCAGGCCCTTGCCGGGCGTCAGAAGGCTGATGGCCTCCAGAAGGTTGGTTTTTCCGGCGCCGTTCGGGCCGAACAGATAGACGCTGCGCCCGCCTGTCTCGAGGCGCGCGCGCTCGTAGGACCGGAAATCCGTCAGGGTCAGGGAAAGCAGTGCGGCCGACGCCATCCGGCGTTCTTAAGCGGTGTCGGCGGCCGGGGCTACTAGCGTGAGGCGGTCCGCTCCGCCGAAGAGCGGAACGGACCGGAGACGTGGATCAGCCCAGCTTGTAACCGCAGAGCTTGTTGCCATCGAGATCGCGGAAATAGGCGAAGTAAGCCTTGGGCATGCGGGCGCCGGGCGCGCCCTCGTCCTTGCCGCCGAGCTCCAGCGCCTTGGCGTGGAAGGCGTCAACCTCCTCGACGGTGTCAAAGGCGAAGCCGCCCATCATTCCGTTGCCAACGCAGGCCGGGTTGCCGTCATACGGGCCCAGCACGCCGAACATGCAGCCGTCGCCGCGATAGAGACGGCCGCCCGAGGGGTGGTCGAACAAAGGCTTGAAGCCGATCGAGCCCAGCAGCCCATCGTAGAAGGCCTTGGCCTTCTCCAGATCGTTCGAGCCGACCGTCACGTAGTTCACCTTGGCCATGGCCACCTCCAGTTTTCTTAGAAAACGGACGTTGCCACGCCGGTCACACGTTCGCAACCGGCTCGACTACTGCCCCAGGCCGAGGACCTTGCGCAGGAACTGGGTTTCGACCTCGCGGCGACGATCGTTATTGGCCTTCTTCAGGAAGCCGTGGCCTTCGTCCTTGAATTGGACGTACCAGGTCTCGACGCCCTTTTCGCGCAGCTTGGCGACGACCTGGTCGGACTCGGACTTCGGGACTCGCGGATCATTCCAGCCCTGCATGACCAGCATCGGCTTGTTGATCTTGCCGACGTTGTTCAGCGGCGAAATCGTCTCGAAGGCCTTCAGCATCTTGGGATCGCGCTCGTCGCCATATTCGGCGCGGCGCAGGTCGCGGCGGTAGGCTTCGGTATTCTGCAGGAACGAGACGAAGTTGCTGATGCCGTAGCGCTCGATCCCGCCAGCCAGACGGTCCGAATAGTGGGTCATGACAGCCAGCGACATGTAGCCGCCGTACGACTGGCCGTAGACCACGACACGGCTTGGATCGAGGTCGGGCTGCGTCTTGATCCAGTCGAGCAGCGCGCCGATGTCCTTGACCGAATCCTCGCGCTTTTCGGCGTTGTCGAGGTTGTGGAACGTCCGGCCATAGCCGGTTGAGCCCCGGACGTTCGTGACGATCACCGCGGCGCCCAGCTCGGCGACGCTGTGCTGGTGGAAGGGATTGAAGGTAGGCCGTGACTGGCCCTCTGGGCCGCCGTGAATGTCGATGATCACCGGGGCCTTCTGGCCGGCCGCCAGCTTGGGCTTGTAGACGAAGGCCGGGATCGAGCGCTTGTCGAACGAGGGGTAGCGGATCAGCGCCGGCGTCGCCAAGGCCTTGGAGTCCAGGCCGCCCAGCTCCGAGGCCGTCCAGCGTTCCAGCTTGCCATCGTCGACGCCCCAGCTCCAGGCGTCGCTGACCGAGGTCGGGGTCGCCAGGCTGAAGCCCAGCTTGGCTCCGTCGGGCGAGAAGGCGACGCCGCTGACCACGCCGGCTGGCAGTTCCGGCTGCGGCAAGGCGCGGCGAGTGCGGAAGTCCTGCACGACCAGCTTCGAATAGCCGTCCTCGTTGACGACATAGGCCAGGATCCGCCCATCGTCGGAGAGGGCGAAGTCCTCCACATCCCAGGGGCGGTCTCCCGAGACTTTGACCTTGGCGCCGGTCGCCAGATCGATCTGGACCAGGCGCAGGAAGTCCGAGCCCTCGTCCGACAAGAGCAGCACCGACTTGCCGTCGGGCGTGAAAGAGCCGCCGCCATAGGCGATCTTGCTCGCGCCCTTCTTGGGCGGATTGAGCTCGGTCAGCTTGCCGGTGGCGACATCCAGCAGCCAACGCTTGGATTCCGAGATCGAATAGTAGCGCCCCAGCAGCACGGTCTTGCCGTCGGGCGACACCGCCAGCGGCGAGACCTGCCCCTCGCCCTTGAAGATGACCTTGGTCGCGCCGGAGGCGTCGCGCATCAGCACATCATAGTCCGCCGATCCCTTGAGCGCCCGCGACCACACCAGGATCGATCCGTCCTTGGACCAGGCCGGCGAGCCGTTGCGCGTGCCCGGTTCGGTCAGCTGGGCGGTCTTGCCGTCGGCGTCGCGGAGGAAGAGCTGGAACCACTCGTCGCCGCCAGTGTCCTTCGAGAACAGAATCTGACCGTTCGGCAGCACGTGCGGCGAAGCCACCGGTTCGTCATAGAAGGTGACCTGACTGCGATCCGCGCCAGGCCCGGCGACGACGTGCAGTTGGTTGGTGTTGCCAAAGCGCGTGGTGATGATCATGCCGCCGCCTGGCAGCCAGTCGCCGAACGAGGCCGAGCGAGCATTCTGATAGCGCGCGAGCCCTTCGCGGATCGAAGGCGGCGCGACCGGCACATTCTCGAGGATCTGGTTGCCGATCTCGCGGCGCTCGACGGCCTGGGAGAAGGCCGGCGCCGCAACGGCGAGGGCCAGGATGGCGGCGGAGGCGACGAACAGCTTCTTCATGCGAGACCCCGAACAGCAGAACGGGCGCCCAAAGCGCCCGCTCATTGAACCCCAAAACGTCGCGGATCAGACCCGCAGCGGCATCAGCACGTACTTCACGCCCGGATCGACCGGATCGACCACCAGGGTCGGGCTGGCCGGGTCGGCGAAGCGGAACTCGGCTTGCGGCCCGGCGATCTGGCCGCAGACATCGAGCAGATAACGGGCGTTGAAACCGATTTCGAAGGGCTCGCCGTCGTAATCGACCTCGACCTCTTCCACCGCCTGGCCGGCTTCCATGTTGCGGACCGTCAGGGTGATGCGACCCGGCTCGACCGCCAGCTTCACCGAACGGCTCTTCTCGGCCGAGATCGTGGCCACGCGGTCGACGGCCTTGGCGAACAGGTCGTTGTCCAGCGTCAGGATCTTGGCGTTGTCGCGCGGGATCACGCGCATGTAGTCCGGGAAGGCGCCGTCGATGACCTTGGAGGTCAGGGCGGCCGCGCCGAACTCGAAGCGAACCTTCTGGGGCGAGACCTGCAGGTCGACCGTTTCGCCGGCCGATTCCATCAGGCGGCGGGCTTCGGCGATCGTCTTGCGGGGCACGATCACGCCCGGCAGGCCGACCGCGCCCTCGGGGGCCGGCATCTCGGCCAGGGCCAGGCGGTGGCCGTCGGTGGCCACGGCGCGCAGCTTGGTCTCGCCGCCGTCGTTGACCGTGTGGAGGTAGAGACCGTTCAGATAGTAACGAGTCTCTTCCGTCGAGATCGCGAAGCGGGTCTTGTCGATCAGGCGGATCAGCTCGTTGGTGTCCACCGCGATGCGGCCTGACAGTCCGTCGCTGCTCATCACCGGGAAGTCGCCCGCCGGCAGGACCGGCAGGTTGAAGCGCGAGCGGCCGGCCTGGATCACCAGGCGCGGATCATCGCCGCTGAAGCTAAGCGAAACATCGGCGCCGTCCGGCAGCTTGCGGACGATCTCATAAAGCGTGTGGGCCGGAGCCGTGATCTGGCCGGGGATGTCGATCTGGGCCAGGCCCTCGTCGATGATCTCCATGTCCAGGTCGGTCGCCGAGAACGACAGCTGGTCGCGCTCGGCCGACAACAGGATGTTCGACAGGATCGGGATGGTGTTGCGCCGCTCGACGACGCTCTGCACGTGCCCCAGCGCCTTCAGGAGCGCCGCCCGTTCGATGGTAAGCTTCATAGTCCGATCCAGATCGTGCGGGCGCTCACAGCAGAATCGCCCGCTACCCCCGCGATGAATGGACCGCCGACATTATCGCAAAGCGCGAAGGGGGAAAGGGGGCGCGCCGCTCATTTGCGCGCCCCGAGCCGCAAAATCGAAGGGTCTCAGGCCTTGGTGTCGAAGGCGCCGCCCGAACCGTCGGTCTCGGCCGCCGCTTCGGCGTAAGGATTGCCGCTCACCGAGGCGTCCGACGCGGCCGGACCGGTCGAGCCCTTGGCCGCCACGGCGACCATGGCCGGACGCACCAGACGCCCCATCAGCTCGTAGCCGGCTTGCAGCACGGCCACGACGCCACCAGGGGCCACTTCTTCCGAGGGCTGCTCCATCATGGCTTGATGAAGATGCGGGTCGAACTTCTCGCCCTTGGCCGGGTCGATCTTCTTCAGGCCGTTGCGCTCAAAGGCCGTCAGCAGCTCTTTCTCGGTCATCTCGACGCCGATGACGAAGTTCTTCACGACCGGATCGGCCGTGTCGCGCGGGCTGTGGGCCGTGGCGCGGGCCAGGTTGTCGGCGGCGCCCAGCAGGTCGCGGGCGAACTTCTGGATCGCGTAGGCGCGCGCGTCGTTCATCTCGCGCTCGGCGCGGCGCTTGGTGTTCTCGGCCTCGGCGGCATAGCGGAGAGCCTGCTCCTTCAGGGCGGCGACCTCGGCTTTCAGCGCCTCGACCTCTTGGGCGAGGTCTTCGGTCTCGAACGGCGTATCTTCAGCCGGCGTTTGCTCGTCGGTCATCTCTTAAGGTCCTTATCCATCCATCATGCGTCCGAGCACCCGGGCGGTGTAGTCCACCAGCGGGATGACTCGTGCGTAGTTCAAGCGGGCGGGCCCGATCACGCCGATCGCGCCCAGCACCTTCTGCCGGCCTGTCATATAGGGCGCCGCGATCACGGAGGAACCCGAAAGCGAAAACAGGCGCGTCTCCGCCCCGATATAGATGCGCACGCCCTCGGCGTCGCGCACGTCATCGAGCAGACCGATCAGCTGTCCCTTCTGCTCGAGGTCGTCAAACAGCTGGCGGACACGATCGATATCCTCGCGGGCCCGGGCGTCAGCCAGCAGATTCGCCTGGCCGCGCACGATCAGCGACCGCGCATCGCCCTCCCCACCGCTCCAGGCCGCGAGGCCGTCCTCGACCAGGCGGGCGGCGGTTTCGTCCAGTTGGCGACGGGCGAAGTCCAGTTCGGCGCCCATCTCGGCGCGCGCCTCGCTGAGGGTGCGGCCGCGCAGGCGGGCGTTCAGGAAATTACCGGCCTCCTGCAGGGCCGACGGCGTCACGCCGGGGGCCTGGCGCATCAGGCGGTTCTCGACCTGGCCGTCCTCGAAAACCATGACCGCCAGCACCTGGCCGCCCCCCAGCGGCACGAACTCGACGTGCTTGACCCCGCCCTCGCGGACGGGCGTCACGACGATGCCGGCTCCGCCGGCAAGGCCCGACAGCACGGCCGAGGCCTCGGCCAGCGCCTCCTCGAACGAGCGTCCCTTGACCGCGAGCCGCGCCTCGATGGCCCGCTTCTCGGCCTCGGCGACGTCGCCGACCTCCAGGAAGCCGTCGACGAACATGCGCAGACCCGCGTGGGTCGGCATCCGGCCGGCGCTGGTGTGGGGCGCGTCCAGCAGGCCCAGCTGCGCCAGATCCTGCATGGTGTTGCGGATGGACGCGGGCGACAGCGCCACCCCGCCCTTGGAGATGGTGCGCGAGCCGACGGGCTCGCCAGTCTCCAGATAAGACTCCACGACCCGCCGAAAAATGTCACGGGCGCGGGCGTCGAGCTCGGCGAGCCCCGGCGCGCGGACGATCGGCCCTGGAAACAGCTGCGTCATGACGAAGTCATCTTGAGCGTGTCGTCTCGAGTCGTGTCGTTTGGGACCCGGTTAGCGAACAAAAGAAGTCGGCCCCTTTCAAGTTCCGCCTTCAATAGGATAAGCGGCCCCATCGACCTATTCAAACCCCGGAGTTTCCCATGCGTCCGTCCGAACGCGCCCCCGACCAGATGCGCGCCGTCACGCTGGAAACCGGCGTCAACCGTTACGCCGAAGGCTCGTGCCTCATTTCGTTCGGCCACACCAAGGTGCTGGTCACCGCGACGGTCGAGGAAAGCCTGCCGGGCTGGCTGCGCAACAAGGGCCAGGGCTGGGTCACCGCCGAATATGGCATGCTTCCGCGCGCCACCCACAGCCGCGGCCGCCGCGAGGCCGCCGCCGGCAAGCAGAGCGGCCGCACCCAGGAAATCCAGCGCCTGATCGGCCGCTCGCTGCGCGCAATCGTCGACCTCAAGGCCTTGGGCGAGCGCCAGATCACGCTGGACTGCGACGTCGTGCAGGCCGACGGCGGCACCCGCACCGCCTCGATCACCGGCGCCTGGGTCGCCCTGCGCTTGGCGACGAAGTACCTGCTGGACGAAGGCGTGCTGAAAACCGATCCGATCATCGGCCAGGTGGCGGCCGTCTCTTGCGGCGTCTTCAACGACACCCCGGTCCTCGACCTCGACTACGAGGAAGATTCCAGCGCCGAAGCCGACAGCAATTTCGTGCTGACCAACGCCGGCGACATCGTCGAAATCCAGGCCACCGGCGAGAAGCGCGGCTTCACCCGGGCCGAGTTCGAGGCTCTGTACGGCCTGGCTGAAAAGGGCATCGGCGAACTCTTCGCCCTGCAGCGCGCGGCGATCGCGGGTTAACCCCCCCTCTTGCCGGGGACAGAGCGAGGGCCCAGATTCAGATCCTGAAGATCAGGAGTCCTGTGTGCCCGCCCCGTTCGAAGGTTACGAAGTCGAAGCGCGCCTGCGTCCATCGGCCGAAGCCTATCGGTTCGACCTGGACCAGACACTGGCCAGCGTCGTGGCGCTGGAAGCGAAGGTTCCGGCCGACGCGTACACCGCCGCGATCCTGGGAACCGAGCGCGTCGGCAACGGCGTCGTCATCAGCCCCTCGGGGCTGGTGCTGACCATGGCCTACCTGATCACGGAGGCCGAAGAGGTCGTCCTGACCCGCAATGACGGCCGCCGTGTTCCGGCGCACGTGCTGGGCCTCGATGGTCGTTCGGGCCTCGGCTTGGTTCAGGCGCTGGAGCCGCTGGACCTGCCGGTCATCACCCTGGGCAGCGCCAAGGACCTCGAGGCCGGCGCGCCGGTGATCGCCGCCGGCGCCGGCGGGCGCGCTCACGCCGCCGCCAGCAAGGTCCTGGCCCGCATCCCGTTCGCCGGCTACTGGGAGTACTTGCTGGACGAAGCGATCATCACCGCGCCCGCCCACCCGCACTGGAGCGGCGCGGCGCTGATCGGTCCCAAGGGCGACCTCGTAGGCCTGGGCTCTCTGACGCTGGAGGGCCGCGACCAGAACGGCGAGACCCGCCCGCTCAACATGTTCGTGCCGGCCGAACTGCTGCCGCCGATCCTCGATGATCTGGCGCGTGGGCGCTCGCCGCATCCGCCACGACCTTGGCTGGGGGTCTTCGCCCAGGAGATGGAGAACCACGTCGTCGTCGTCGGCATCTCTCCCAAGGGCCCCGCGGCCCGCGCGGAGATCAAGCCTGGCGACCTGATCCTGGCCGTCGACGGCAAGCCCGTCTCGGACCTGACCGAATTCTACGCCGTCATGTGGAGTCTGGGGGAAGCCGGCGTGACCGTGCCCCTCAAGATTCTGCGCGAGGGCGACGCCTTCGAGGTGGAGGTCCGCTCGATGGACCGCAACGCCCTGCTCAAGAAGCGGCGGCTAAACTAGTCTTCCTCGTAGCCGCCAAGCGGGCCGCTTTCGAAGGTCAGCAGGTCTCCGGGCTGGCACTGCAGCTCACGGCACAGGGCGTCCAAGGTCGAGAATCGCACCGCCCGCGCCTTGCCGGTCTTCAGGATTGATAGATTGGCGATCGTCACGCCGACGCGGTCGGACAGTTCCGTCAGCGACATGCGGCGGTCCAGCAGTACGCGGTCAAGGTTCACGCGGACGGGCATAGAGAAATCGCTCCGGTTCAGATCGTCAGTTCGGCTTCGCGACGAAGGCGCGCGCCTTCGCGGAACACCTCGGCCAGCACGAACACCACCAGCACCGAGAACCAGGCGGTCAGGGTGAAGCTGTCGTCGATGACCTTGGTCTTGGGGGCCAGCCAGCGGGCCATGCCCGAAAAGACGTAGCGGCCGACCTCGAGCCCGGCGAGCACCAGGCCAATCAGGCGCAGACGCACGACATTGTCCGGGTGGAAGGGGTCGCCGGCGGTGAGGGTCGCGAATATCTTGCGCAGACGCTCGACGATCACCATCCAGCCGCCCAGCAGCAGCGCCCACGCCGCCAAGGCGCCGGCGAACAGCGGGCCGTCACGACTGACGGCTTCGACCGCATCGCTGATCGGCAACATCGAGGCCAGCAATTCGGGATTGAAGCTGAACAGCAGGGCGACCAGCGTGAACAGCGACAAAAGGCTGACGAAGATCCACAGCCCGACGTAGATCACGTCCAGGATGATCTTCAGGAAACTCGAAACGGAGCCTGGCCCCAAGGCGCGCATGGCTGCTCCCCAACAGCGACGCTGAACAGAACGCCCCGCTTCGCGAAAGACGTCAAACGGCGACCCTCGCCGGACTTGGCCCTAGAGCGTTTGCGCCACGAACGCCACGGCCGAGACCGGCACGGCCACGATCAACGCGGCGGTGATGGCGGTCATGACGACCTTATCGGCGAGGCGGAACAGGCGGGCGGCGGACATCGGGTTTTCCGGTTCAAGAGACGTGGCGCGCGCCGGCGGTCGGGCGCTGTCCACGATCAATAAATAAGAGCCGATTTCCGTCCCGCCAATCACGATTATCGAAAAACGATATTAAACTATAGTAATGTTGCGCCGAGGCGTGCTGGCGTGGCCCAACCGCCACAATCACCCGGCGCTGGGGTCGCTGGCCACCATCGAGCCCCGCTTCGACACGAGCTCGAACCAAGCCGCGAGCGCCGGCCGTCCTTCGCGCCAGTCGACGACCTTTCGGGCGTCGAGATAGCCAAGCTGGGCCGCGACCGCGATCTCGCCAATGTCGAACCGATCGGCCGAAAGCCCCGCGCGCTCGAACAGATCCAGCGCCGCCGCGATGGCCTTCAGCTGACGATCGAACACATCCTGCCGATGCTCGCCCTCGGGCCGCATGCGTTCGCGGACGACCAGCAGCGCCGCGTCTCCCATGCCGTCGGCGGCGGCCTCCAGCGTCAGGGCGCGGTGGCGGTCGGGCTGGCTCTCGGGGATCAGGCGGGGCTGGGCCAGCCCATCGAGATAGTCGCAGATCACGGCGGAGTCATAGACCGCCTCGCCATCGTCGGTGACCAGGGTCGGGACCTTGTTCAGCGGGTTCAGCACACGGACAGCCTCGTCCTGGTACGGGGCCGCCGGCTCCAGCCCGATGCGGTCGGCGAGGCCTTTTTCGAGGGCCAGGACACGAACCTTGCGCGCAAAAGGCGACAGGGCGGAGTAAAGGAGCCGCATCGAACTGATTTCCTTGGCTGTCCGGAGAGACAAATGGCGCTGAAGCTTGAGATGGGAATGAAGCTTGTGGCCGCCACCCACAATCCTGGCAAGGTGCCGGAGATCATGGCCCTGCTGGACGGCCGCTTCGAGATCGTCACGGCGGGCCAGCTTGGCCTGCCGGAACCGGAAGAAACCGAGAGCACCTTCGTCGGCAACGCCCTGCTCAAGGCCCGTCATGCGGCCGACCGTTCTGGCCTGGTCGCCCTGGCCGATGACTCGGGCCTCTCGATCGCCGCGCTCGGCGGCTCGCCCGGCGTCTATTCGGCCCGATGGGCGGGTCCCGGCAAGGACTTCGCGGCGGCCATGCGCAAGGTCGAGGAGCGCCTCGAGGAGACGGGCTCGGATGATCGCTCGGCCTGGTTCACCTCGGCTCTGGCTGTGGCCTGGCCGAACGGTCCGGCGGTCGTCGTCGAGGGGCGCATCGACGGCGCCCTGACCTTCCCGCCGCGCGGCGACCGCGGCTTCGGCTACGATCCGATCTTTGTTCCAGAGGGTCACGAGACGACCTTCGGCGAGATGGAGCCCGCCGTGAAGGACGCTATGAGTCATCGCGCGCGCGCCTTCGCCAAGCTGAAGGCGGCGCTGTTTGAGTGACCGGACGGAACTGGGCGTCTACGTCCACTGGCCCTACTGCGCGCGCATCTGCCCCTATTGCGACTTCAACGTCGTCCGCGACCGGGGAAGGACCGAAGAGCAGGCGGCCCTGGCTGACGCCATCGTCGCGGACCTCGAGGCCCAGCGCGCCCTGACTGGCGAACGGACCCTGCTGTCGATCTTCTTCGGCGGGGGCACGCCCTCGCTGATGGATCCGACGCAGGTGGCCAGGGTGATCGAGACGGCGAAACGCCTGTGGTCGCCGGCGGACGATCTGGAGATCAGTCTGGAGGCCAATCCAACGGACGCGGAGACCGATCGCTTCGCCGCCCTGGCCGACGCGGGCGTTCAGCGGCTGTCGCTCGGCGTCCAGGCGCTTGACGACAGCGCCCTGAAGACGCTGGGCCGCAACCACGACGCCGACGCCGCGCGGCGAGCCATGGCCGCGGCGCGGCGAGCCTTTCCACGCCTCTCGATCGACCTGATCTATGCACGCCCCGGCCAGTCCGACGCCGCCTGGCGGGCCGAGCTGGCGGAGGCCCTGGCGGCGGAGCCGGAACACGTATCGCCCTACCAACTGACCATCGAGGCTGGCACGGCCTTCGATCGGGCCGTGGGCCGGGGAACCCTGAAGGTCCCGGACGAAGACCTCGCCGCCACGCTCTTCGAAACGACGCAAGAAGTCCTGGAGGCCGCGGGCTTCGACGCTTACGAGGTGTCAAATCACGCGCGTGGCGAGGCGGCGCGTTCGCGGCATAACCTCGTCTACTGGCGGGGCGTCGACTATGTCGGCGTCGGCCCCGGCGCGCATGGACGTCTCGCCCTGCCCGACGGACGCGCGGCGACCACCGCGCATCGCGCGATCGCCGACTATATCGCCGCCGTCCAGCGGACCGGAACAGGCTTCACACAGGAGACCCTGACGCCAGAAGAAGCGGCGGAGGAGCGGCTGGTGCTGGGCCTGCGAATCGACGCGGGGGTCTCGTTCGACGAAATGAAGCCTTTAGGGCTGACGCCTAAACTGACCAAGGTGCGTGATCTGGTTGAGACTGGACTGCTGGTCGACGACCCCAATCGTTTGCGCGCGACACGGACGGGTCGTCTTGTCCTGGATCGGCTGACAGGCTTGCTCGCGACCTGATATGAGTATGGCCCGCGAAGGTTTAGCGTGGGCGAGTGCTACCAACTAAGATTGAGCGACATCTGAAGGACGCCTGATTTGAGCCGTCAGCCTCCCCCGCCCGCCCTGTCGGACGCGCCGCTCGCGCCGGGGCTCTATTTGGTGGCGACGCCGATCGGCAACCTGCGCGACATCACCCTGCGGGCCCTGGACGTGCTGGCGGGCTGCGATGTGCTGCTGGCCGAGGACACCCGGGTCACCGGAAAGTTGTTGTCCGCCTACGGAATCCGGACGCGGCTGGAGCGCCATGACGAACATGTCGCCGAGCGGGCCATTCCTGGGATCCTCGAACGCCTCGAAGCGGGTGAGCGCGTCGCGCTGGTCTCCGACGCCGGAACGCCGATGGTGTCGGATCCTGGCTATCGCCTGGCCAGGGAGGCGATCGCGGCCGGCCATCCGGTGATCCCGATCCCCGGCGCGTCGGCGGCCCTCGCGGCCCTGACGCTGGCCGGCCTGCCGACGGACCGCTTCCTGTTCGCCGGCTTTCCGCCGCCCAAGAGCGCCGCGCGCCGCACCTTCCTTGAAGAGTTCGCCAATGTCCGCGCGACGCTGATCTTCTACGAAGGCGCGTCCCGGGTCGCCGACTGTCTCGCCGACATGGCGGCCGTATTCGGCCCAAGGCCAGCGGCGGTTTGTCGGGAGCTTACCAAGCTCTACGAAACCTGCGTGCGCGGAAGCCTCGCGGAACTCGCCGCCGATACCAGGTTCGAGGCGCCCAAGGGCGAGATCGTCATCCTGGTCGGCCCCGGGACCGAGAAGGCCGCCAGCGCGGATGACGTCGACGCCGCCCTGCGAGAGGCGCTCTCCAGGCTTCCGCTCGGCGAGGCGGCCTCCGAGGTCGCCAAGGCCTTCGGCCTGTCGCGCAAGGACCTCTATCGCCAGGCGCTCGCCCTCAAGGAGGCGGCGGGATGACGGCCAGCGCGCGGCAGGTTCGGGGCGCGGCGGCGCGCAAGCTCGGCCGGCGCGCGGAGGTTCTGGCCGCGCTGTGGCTGATGGCCAAGGGCTATCGGATCCTGGGCTTCCGCCTGGCGACGCCTCTGGGCGAAATCGACCTTCTGGCGCAACGCGGCGGCGTCCTGGCCGTTGTGGAGGTCAAGCAACGGGCCACCATCGAGGACGCCCTGGACGCCGTGACGCCCACCCAGCGCGATCGCCTACGCCGCGCCGCCGCTCATCTGACCGCGCACCGGGCCGGCCTGCGCGCGCTTGAAACACGTCTTGACTTGATCGCCTTGTCGCCCGGCCGAGCGCCGCGTCATCTGGCAGACGCGTGGGGCGCGGAGCTATCCCAAGGCGGCTTCCTATGACGCGCGAAGAGGCCGAGGACATCCTCACCCGCGCCGGCCAAGGCCCCGACGAGGGCTTTCCGCTGTTTGAGGCGGCTCTGGCCTGCGCCGCGCACGACGATCCCAGCCGCGACACCGCTCCGGCCGAAGCCCTGGCCGCCGAGGCGATCGAACGCCTGCGCCGCCGCCTGGAAACGGAGTCGCCAGAGGAGGCGATCGCCGAGGCGCTGGCGGGCGACCTGCGCCTGACCGGCGATGTGCTGACCTACGATCACCCGGACAACGCGGACGTGATCGCCATCGCCCACCGGCGCAAGGGACTGCCCGTGGCGCTAGGGGTATTCTACCTGCACGCGGCTCACGCCGTCGGACTGGAGGTTCACGGCGTCGACTTCCCCGGTCACTTCCTGCTGCGGATTGAGACCGACGAAGGGCCTTTGGCGCTGGACCCGTTCAGCGAAGGCCGCGTGGTCCTGCCGTCGGAACTCTCCCGGCGCGCGCTTCGCACCGGCCTGATGCCGGACGTCGCCGCGCGGCTCGAGTTGCTGATGGCCCCGATCTCGGATCGCGCCGTGCTGATCCGCCTGCAGAACAACATCTTCGCTCGCGCCCAGCAGGCCAAGGACTGGGTTCGCGCTGAACGCTCGGCCCTGCGTCGCGCCTTGCTCAATCCCAACGACCACCGCCCTTGGCTGGACGTCGCGGCCGCTCGCGAGGGCCAAGGCGCTCTGGCCGGCGCGCTTCAGGCCTTATCCCGCGCGCAGGTTCTCGATGGCGGCGCGGCGATGGCGGCCCGGGCGGCGCGCGAGCGGATGCGGTTGCGCCTCAACTGACGCCTTGTAGGTTTCCGAAGTTGGAGCCTGGCCCAAGAACGCCTAACTAAGCCGTCGCGCCCAGTCGCCGGAAGAACCCCAGGAGCCCCCATGTCGCTGCGAGTCGCCGTCCAGATGGACCCCGTCCTCGGGATCAACATCGACACCGACACGACCTTCCTGATGATGATGGAGGCTCAGAACCGGGGGCACCGGCTGTGGTTCTATACCCCGGACAAGCTGTCGCTGGAGGACGGCCGGGTCTTCGCCCGCGCCCAGCCCCTGGAGGTCTTCGCGGAAAAGGGCGCCCACGCCAAGCTGGGCGAGCCCATCCTGCTCGACATGAAGGACGACGTCGACGTGGTGCTGATGCGCCAGGACCCGCCGTTCGACATGGCCTACATCACCGCGACCCACTTCCTGGAGAAGGTCCATCCCGACACCCTGGTCGTGAACAATCCCGCCGAGGTGCGCAACGCGCCCGAGAAGCTGTTCGTCACCGATTTTCCGGGGGTGCAACCGCCCACCCTGATCACCAGCGATCACGACGCCATCTACGACTTCCGGGCTCGCCACGGCGACATCGTGCTGAAGCCCCTGTACGGCGGCGGCGGTTCCGGGGTGGCGCGTCTTCTGAAAGACGACCCGAACCTCGATGCGCTGCTCGAACTGCACGCCATGATCGGCCGCGAGCAGGTCATCGCCCAGAAGTTCGTGCCGGCCGTCAGCAAGGGCGATAAACGCGTCCTACTGGTCGACGGCGAACCCGTCGGCGCGATCAACCGCGTGCCGGCGGACGGTCAGGTGCGCTCCAACCTGCGTGTCGGCGGTCGCGCGGAAGCAGTCGAATTGACGCCTCGCGACATCGAACTCTGCAAGATCATCGGCCCCGAGCTAAAGCGCCGTGGACTGATCTTTGTCGGCATCGACGTCATTGGCGAGTACCTGACGGAAATCAACGTAACGTCGCCCACCGGCGCCCAACAGCTGTTGCGCTTCAGCGGCGTCAACGCCGCCGCTGTACTTTGGGATCGCATCGAGGACATTCGCCGAGTCCGTGGGTAACTTTTCCCAACTCTCGGATTTTCCCGAAACGTTCGTTTTTCGTTCTTGCTCCTTCCCGCAAGCTATGCTGCAAGTTGTGGATAAATTGATCATCCGCAAGGCAGGGGCATGGCGGCCAGAGTCGTCACGGTGGCGTTCGAGGGGGTGGAGGCGCGAAGGGTCGACGTCGAGGTCCAGCTGACGACTGGACAGCACGCTTTCGTCGTCGTTGGCCTCGCCGACAAGGCCGTGGCCGAGAGCCGTGAGCGGGTAAGAGGCGCCTTCGCGGGCCTTGGCCTTTCGCTGCCCGGCAAGCGCATCGTCGCCAATCTCGCGCCGGCGGACATGCCTAAAGAGGGCACTCATTTCGATCTCCCGATCGCCCTGGCGGTGATGGCGGCGCTTGGCGTCATTCCGCTGGACGCCCTGGATGGATGGGCGGCGATGGGAGAACTGTCGCTGGATGGCCGCATCGTCCCGGCCGCTGGCGCGCTTCCCGCCGCCATGGCGGCCGGAGCCATGGACCTTGGCCTGATCTGTCCGGAGGCGTCCGGGCCTGAAGCCGCCTGGGCCGGCGGAACCCGGATCCTGGCGCCCCACTCCCTGGTGTCGCTGATCAATCACTTCCGGGGCAGCCAGGTCCTATCAGCGCCGACGCCCGGTCCTATCGTCGAGGGCGAACGGCCCAAGGACCTCCGCGACGTGAAGGGTCAGGAGCACGCCAAGCGCGCCTTGGAGATCGCCGCGGCCGGCGGCCACAACCTGTGTACGTCGTCAGAAGTTTTGAGACAGCCGGGCTGCGGATTTAGCGGAGGGTT
>NZ_LSJA01000119.1 GCF_001556515.1 Caulobacter sp. CCH9-E1
GCCCTCGGCGGCGGGCGTCGCCTGCGCCGTGAAGGCCTTGCCGTCCAGCGCCGCCTTGAACACCGGCTTGCCCGGCCGCCAGTCGATATCGGTCAGGCTTAGAACCCGGCCCTCGTCGAGCAGCGCGACGGTGATGTCGCTCTCCCCGGCCACCTTCACCCGGCGCTTGGCGTGGCCGACGGACACGACCCACTCATCGCGGGGCGCCGACACCAGACCCGAGGCGTAGGACCGCGCGCGGGCGGCGTAGACGCGCTGCATGGCCGCGCCGACGGCGGTCAGG
>NZ_LSJA01000120.1 GCF_001556515.1 Caulobacter sp. CCH9-E1
CCGTCAAATACCAGCGCATCGCCCAGACCAAGGGCCTGCCCAGGGATAACCACTAGGCGCCAGTACAGAGTTTAGGGAGGCCGGCATGGCCAAGGTTCTCGGACGCGCCATGCTGGCCGTCGCTTCGGCGCTCGCCTTGAGCGCTGGCGTGGCTCACGCCCAGGTGTGGCGTTCGGACGCCGGCGACGGGACCTATCGCAACCCGCCGCTCAACGCCGACTATCCCGACCCCGACATCATCCGGGTCGGCGAGGACTTCTATTTCGCCTCGACCACCTTCGTGAACGCGCCGGGGCTCACCATCCTGCATTCGAAGGACCTGGTGAACTGGGACATCGCCAGCCACGTGATGCCCAGGCTCGTAGGCAATCCGAAATACGACCTCGCCGACGGCGGGGATTATCGTCACGGCGTCTACGCCCCGAGCCTCCGCTATCACAAGGGGCGCTTCTACGTCGCGGTCACGCCTGTGGGACGCCCGACGCGCATCTATTCGGCCGCCGACGTGCGCGGACCCTGGGCGATGCACGAGCTCGACCGCGAAGCGTTCGATCCGGCCCTGTTCTTCGACGACGACGGCCAAGCCTATATGGCCACCTCGATCGGTTCCGACGGGACGATCACCTTGCTGACGCTCAACGCCGACCTGACGGCCGTCACCAGCGCCCAGAAAATCCACTACATCAAGGGCGCCGAAGGCTCGAAACTGATCAAGCGCGACGGCTGGTACTACATCTTCAATTCCATCCCACGGCGCCTGGGGATGACGGTGTCGCGGGCGCGATCGCTGACCGGACCGTGGGAGACCCGCGACCAGATCGACGACAAGACCGGCGGCCACCAAGGCGCTCTGGTCGATCTGCCCGGCGGCGGCTGGTACGGCTTCGTCATGCTCGACGCGGGCGCGATCGGGCGGGTGACCAACATCAGCCCGGTTTTCTGGCAGGACGATTGGCCGGTCTGGGGCACGCCCGAGGCGCCTGGCCGCGTTCCCGCGACGGCCGCCAAGCCGATCCTGGGCAAGCCTTTCGTCGAGCCGCCCAGTTCCGATGACTTCGACAAGCCGACCCTCGGACGCCAATGGCAATGGAACCACAATCCTGACGACCGCCGCTGGTCGCTGGGCGAGCGTCCGGGCTATCTACGGCTCAGGGCGACCCGGGCCGCCGAGTTCTGGGGCGCGCGAAACACGCTGGTGCAGAAGGGGCAGGGGCCCAAGAGCCGCGCCGTGGCCAAGGTCGACGCGCGTGGCCTCGCCGTCGGGGACGCCTGCGGCCTGGGCACGTTCGGCAAGTTCTCCAGCCAGATCGTTCTGACGCGCAACGCCGCGGGACAGGGGGAGCTAAGCGCGCGTCTGGTCGAGAGCACCCAGGCCGGTCCCGTCACGACGCCGCGTGGCGGCTCGGTTTCCGTCCCGCTGAAGGACCTGTGGCTGTCGGTCGAGATGGACTTCACCACAGACAAGTCCGCCCTGGCCTACAGCCTGGACGGCGAGGCCTGGACGCCGCTGCCGGGCGAGTTCCCGCTGGCCTATGACTGGCGTACGGGCACGTTCCAGGGCGAGCAATATAGCCTGTTCTGTTACAATCCGAACGGCGGCGAAGGCCGACTGGACGTCGATAGCTTCACCCTGTCGAAGCCCTGAAACTACATCGCCGAGCGGGTGTCCTCGAGCGCCAGCTCGACCAGGGTCCGCATCGCGGCGCTGGCGGCTTCGGGGTCGCCGGCGGCGATCGCGTCGCAGACCTTAGCGTGATCGGGAACCGGATCGCGGGGCAGGGCGCGAGAGCGCTGCTTGAACTCCGTGGTCCAGCTGACCGCGGCGCTGATGCTGGCGCTAAGCGCGATCATCGCGTCGTTGTGGGTGGCGCGCAGCAGGGCGTCGTGGAAGGCGCGGTCAGCGGCGCGGCCGGCTTCCGTCGCCAGGGTGTGACGGCGCATGCCGGCGAGCGCGTCCTTCATGGCCTTGATGTCGTCCTTGTCGCGGCGCTCGGCGGCGAAACGCGCGGCGGCGGGCTCGACCACCGACCGCAGCTCGAAGAGGTCGCGCACGAAACTGACGTCAGGCTCACTGGCCGAGAAGGCCCAGGCCAGGACGGTCGGGTCCAGGATGTTCCAGCGGCTGCGGGGCAGAACCCGCGTACCGGCCTTCGGGCGGCTCTCGACCAGCCCCTTGGCGGTCAGCACCTGCACGGCCTCGCGGTAGGCGCTGCGCGAGACGTCCAGCGCCTCGGCGTTGGCGATCTCGCCGGTGAGCTTCTCGCCCGGGGCGATCTGTCCGGAGACGATCGCCGTGCCGAGATAGTGCGCGACCGCGCCGCGCAGACGCCGACCCGAGCCTCTCGTCGACTTGGGGATCGACTTGATCTCAGGCTCTTCGGTCGGCATGCGTCAGACTCCTGGCGGCGTTCTGGGTTCTATAAGCGCAACCGTGTTACCCTTGGCAAGTTACGAGCCCTTTACGGCTCGAGCTGGACGACGACCACCGACTTGGCGGGAATGTCCAGATCGAGGCCCTTGGCGCCGGCCTTGGCCGAATAGGGCTTGGGAACGACCACGGCCGGGGCGTCGAAGGTGTTGACCGCATCCACACGGGCCGCGGTCAGGACCTGGCCTTTCGCAGAGCCGCTTTTGCTTCCCGCCACGTTCGCGGAGATCTTGGCCGGCCGCGCGGGATCGAGATTGGTGACCGCCAGCCACAGCTTGCCCTGGGTGTCGCGGGCGGCGATCGCGTCGACGCGGGGGAGGGTGACGTCGCCCTGCGTATAGACGCCCTTGTCGATGCTGACTGGGACGAAGGTGGCGTCCTGGAAGGGCAGGTACATCTTGTAGACATGATACGTCGGGGTCAGAACCATCTTGTCCTTGTCGGTCAGGATCATCGCCTGCAGGACATTGACCATCTGGGCGATGTTGGTGATCCGCACCCGATCGGCGTGACGCGCGAAGATGTTCAGGTTCAGGGCCGCGACGATCGCGTCGCGCAGGGAATTCTGCTGGGCCAGGAAGCCGGGATTGACGCCCTCCAGCGGCGCCAGCCAGACGCCCCATTCGTCGACGGCCAGGGTGACCTTCTTCTCGGGATCGTACTTGTCCATGATCGCCGAGTGCTTGGTGATCAGATCGTCCATGCCCAGCGTCTCCTTCAGGAGCCTGGCGTAGGCGGTCTCGTCGAACTTGGTGCTGGAGTAGGACGGCGGCCAACCGCCCGTCGTGTAGGAGTGAAGGGAAAGGCCCTCGATGTTCCAGGCCCAGTCATGGGACTTCTGCGCCGCCATCACCGCCTCGGTGTAGGCGGGATCGGCCTGGTTCGGACCGACCGCGATGCGCTGCATCGCCTCGGCGCCCGTCTGCTTGGGATTGTAGTTCCGCACGAAGCGGGCGTAGCGCTTCATCTCGTCGGCATAGTACTCGGCGCGCATCGCCCCGCCGCAGCTCCAGCTCTCGTTGCCGAGCCCCAGGTACTTGACCTTGTAGGGAGCAGGGTGGCCGTTGGCCGCGCGCTCCTTGCCGGCGGTCGTGGCCGGATCGGCGGTCATGTACTCGACCCACTCGGCCGCCTCCTGAACCGTTCCGGAGCCGACATTGACAGAGACATAGGCCTCGCTGCCGATCTGCTCGACGAAGTCCATGAACTCATCGGTTCCGAAGGTGTTGGGCTCGACCGCGCCGCCCCAGTTGGAGTTGATCGTCTTGCGACGCGCTTCGGCGGGGCCGATGCCGTGGCGCCAGTGATACTCGTCGGCGAAGCAACCGCCGGGCCAGCGGACGTTGGGCACCTTGATGGCGCGAAGGGCTTCGACGACGTCTTTGCGGATGCCGCGGACATTGGGGATCGACGAGTCCTTGCCGACCCAGACGCCGCCGTAGATCCCGGTTCCGAGGTGCTCGGCGAACTGGCCGAAGATGTTCCGATCGATCTTGGCGCCGGGCGAACCCGCGTCGATGCGCAGCGGGATCGGTGCGTCGGCCTTGGTCTGGGCGAAAGCCGGCGCCGCCAGCGTCAGAGCCATGGCGGAGACGGCCAGCGGCCGGGCAAATCGGAACATGTCTTCTCCCAGATCGCTTGCCTGATGACGCCGGTTTCCGGCGTGCTTGGCGAGTTTGGTGGTGCGCTGAATAATGGTCGGACAAATAGGCAGGTCAACCAAGGTCTGGCGTGTCGGCGCGGCGCCGTGAAGGCGCCACGCCGACCGCGGCCTAGAACTTGAAGCGCACGCCGGCGCGATACATCCGGCCGACGATGTCGTAGAGCGCCGGGTTGGCGTAGTTCGGAGACTTGGCCGGATCGCGATCGAACAGGTTGTCGACCTTGAAGTAGGCGGTCACGTCGTCGCGGATCTTATAGGTGCCGCCAACATCCATGTAGAACGCGCCGGGCATGAAGTTCTTGTCGATCGTCGGCGCGTTGGCCGTCGAGACCGGACAGGTTCCCGGAGCGCACACGACGTACTGGTTGCCGTAGTTGCCGTCCGTGAACCAACGCTCCTGCAGCGTCACGCTGAAGCGATCGGTCTCGTAGCTCTGGATCGCCAGCCACTTCCATTTGGGCGTGTTGCCTTGGTTCACGCCCGCGGAGTCGACCGGCACGGTGCCGGGCAGGCCGGTGTCGGTCCAGAATTCCCGGATGTGAGTGGCCAAGGCCCGCAGGGTGAAGTTGCCGGAGAGGCCCAGCGGCTGGCGCCAGCGGTAGCTGGCCTCGATGTCGAAGCCGCTGGTCTTGATCGACGCCAGGTTGAAGGACTGGACGTTGATGTAGTTCGGACCGTTGGGGTTGTTGAGGTTATAGGCGCCGCAGGTCTGGGGCAGGATGTTGCGGAAGCAGTAGTCGACGATCTGGGCCGCGCCCAGGCTGGAGACGACGTCGTCGACCTTGATCTTGTAGTAGTCGACCGACGCGCTGAAGCCCGGCAGCCAAGACGGATTGGCCAGCACGACCCCGATCTGGGAGTTGCGGGCGATCTCCGGGGTCAGGTTCGGGTTACCGACGGCGTTCTGGATCGCCACGACGTTCCGGTTGTTCACCGGGTCGAAGAAGTTCGGCAGGGTCGTGGTGACCGGCGCGGCGAACAACTCCGACAGGTTGGGCGCGCGGACGTCTCGCGAGGTCACGCCGCGGAAGCGAAGGCCATCGATCGGCGTGTCCCAGGCGCCGCCGGCCTTCCACGTCCAGATCGTGCCCGAGGTGCTGTAGTCGGTGACCCGCGCCGCGGCGTTGAAGTTGGCGCGGCCGACCTTGTCGTTGTCGAACAGCGGCAGGTCGACTTCCAGGAAGGCTTCCTTGACGTTGTAGACCCCGTCGCCGTTCTTGTAGTTGCCCGCGTGCCAGTTGTTGCCCAGCGACGACATCAGCGGATCGGCCGGATAGGCGCCGCCATTGGGGCTGCGATCGGCGATGCCGGCGCCGTACGGATCCGCGCGGACAGTATAGAATTCCCGGCGATACTCGGCGCCGAAGGCCACCGATAGGGGGCCGGCCCAAAGATCGATCGGCGCGCCTGAGAAGTTCAGGCTGGCGACGTCCTGGGTCATGCGCAGGCGCTGGAACGGGCCGGCGGCGGGCTGAACATACTCAAGCGCCGCGGCCGAGGGCGGCTTGCCGCCGAAGATGTTCAGCGGCTGGCAGCCATTGGCGCGCGCCACCGGATCGGCGCAGACGATCGCGCCGTTCAGGGTGATGGCCTGGATCGCCTGGTTGAAGTGCGGCGTCAGCAGGATGTGGTCGACGTCGACGGCGGCCTTGTTGACGCCATGCTCGTAATAGGCGTCATACGACCAGTCGGAGCCCATCGCGGCGAACTTGCCCTTCAGGCCGGCGACGACGCGGTACATGCGGCGGTCGGTGTGGACCTTGGTGTTGGGCAGCAGGGCGTTGCTGGTGCCGAACTGGAAGCTGGTGATCCCGGCGGTCGCACAGGCGTCTCGCACCGAGGTCGGCAGATACGGGTTGGCGCACTGCAGCGTCAGGCCCGTCCGGTTCATGCCGTTGACCGGCTGGTTGCTGGTCTTGACCTGGCCCAGGTTGAACGAAACGTAGGCCTCGTTGTTCTCGGCGAAGTCGTAGCCGATGCGGCCGTAGCCAACCTTGCGCTCGATCGCCGACTGCAGCGTGCGGCCGCTATCGACGTTACCCGACAGGTCGCCGCCGACGCAGAAGCCCGGCAGACAGCCCAGGACGGCGCCGCCCGCGGTCTTGGACGGCACGCCGCCCGAGCCGTACTGGAACTGGAAGGGTTGGCCGCTCTGGTCGAAAGCGATGCCCTGCAGGGGTCCGGCCGTGATCAGGCCGTACTTGGTGTAGGCGTAGGGCTGGGCATAGTCGCGCATCAGGTACTGCGGCGACTTATCGTCGACGACGTTGCGATTGATCATCGTCGTCTGGGTGAACCAGTGGCGATCGCCCGCGAGGTCCAGGCCGAAGTCGCCCGGGCCGACGCCGTCTTCCTTGGCCCACTCGACGCTGCCGACCACGTGCACGCGGTCGCCGGCGAAGCTGCGGCCGCCCGCCAGCTGCACCATGCCCTGCTTGTTGTCGTCGTACTTCGAGACGCCGGCCTGGATATTGCCCTTCAAGCCTTCGAAGCGGGTGTCGGTGATGAAGTTGACGACGCCGCCCACGGCGTCGGAGCCGTACGAGGCCGAGGCGCCGCCGTTCACCACGTCCACGCGCTGAATCAGCAGTTGCGGGAACAGGCTGACGTCCGTGACGCCGGTGTAGTAGGCGCCGACCACGCGCTGGCCGTCCAGCAGGGTCAGGGTGCGGATGGTGCCCAGGCCGCGCAGTGAAAACGAGCTCAGACCCTGCTGGCCGCTGGACGTGCTGAAGGTGTTGGTGGCCGAGCCGCTGGACCCCTGCAGCGACGGTAGCTGCACGATCGTCGCGAAGACGTTGGGTTGGGCGTTGTTTTGGATCTGGTCTTCGCCGATCACCGAGGTCGGGGTCGGGGCGGTAAAGCCGGTAGTCTGGATCCGCGTGCCAGTGACCACGATCTCGCTCACGACGGCGTCGTCGGCGGAGGAGGGGGGCTTGGGCGCAGGCGCCGATTGCGCCAGGGCCGGTCCGGCGACCAGCATCGACATCAGCGCGGCCGCGCCCGCGGACATCAGCGCCTGTCCTCGCAGCCTAGTTGGCGCCCCACCGACGGAGAATTCGTCTGCGACGGTTCGCGGCGACGGCAGCGGCGCGCGTGAATGGTTCATGCCTGTGGCACGCATTTTCGGTTTCCCTCCCAAGGCGCGCGACGTCGTTGCGTTCGCGCGTTTTTTCACGTCGCCGAGCCCCTTTTGGCGGGAACGGTAACGTTACCATATCGGTGGTATGCCGATGCGGGGAGGGAGTCAATACTCCGACATAATAGTCATCGCGGACGAGAGGCGGGGGCTGTGGACCGTCGGATCAGGCGAGCGACGGCGGCGCTGTCGACTGACGCGCGACGATCTCGTGTTCGAGAACGTGCTCGCGCCGCGCCTGGCTATCCTGCGCGGTCCTGGCGATCTCGGCCGTCAGTAGGCCCAGCGCTTCGGCGGCCAGCTTGCGGACCGGCTGATGGACGGTGGTCAATGGCGGCCACAGAGTCACGGCGGCGGGCGTATCGTCGAAACCGACCACCGTCAGTTCGCGCGGCACGTCCAGATGGCGGCGGTGCGCTACGGAGACGGCCGCGGCCGCCATGTCATCATTGCTGGCGAAGATCGCCGTCGGCGGCGGCGTCGCTTCCAGCAGTTGTTCGGCGGCGGTCAGCCCTGAAGCGAAGCTGAAATCGCCTTGGGCGACCACCGTCGTGACGCCCGGAGCCTCGCTCACGGCGTCCTGGAAGCCCGCCAGGCGCTGGCCGCTGGCGGCCTGATCGGGGTTGCCCAGGATGAAGCCCAGATGGCTATGCCCTAGGCCGATCAGTTCGCGGGTCATCTCATAGGCGGCGCGACGATCGTCGATCCGCACGCAGATCGCGTCCTCGACGCCATAGGCGCCCACGGCGGCCATCGGCAGGCCAGCCTTGCCAAGCGCGCGCAGGACGACGGGCGACTCGCCCAGCGGCGGGGCCAGGATCACGCCGCGGATGCCAGCCGCCACCAGCGCCTTCAACTCCGCGACGCCAGGAGGGCGACCACCTTCGCCGCCTTTGAGAAGAATGAGACGAGCGCCCCGAATGGACGCTTCCTCGAACACGCCGGTCAGGAAATCGCTCATGAAGGCGGCGCTGGGATTGGAATAGACCACGCCGATCCGGAGCTCGGTCGAGGTCACCAGGCTGCGCGCGGCGACGTTCGGCGTGTAGCCGAGGGCGCGAATGGCCTCATTGACCGCTTGGCGGGTCTCGGGACCAACGCCTGGGCGATCGTTGATCACGCGCGACACCGTCATGGGCGACACGCCGGCTTGGGCCGCGACGTCGATGATGGTGGGACCGCGAATGGCTCCAGAATTCTTCGCCAATCTCGCTCGTCTCCCAAAAATCGTGCGACGGCTGGCGCGAAACATCGATCGGCCCGTCAAATGCTGTTTTGTAGCTCGCTGGCTTGGCGTCAAGCCTTGGCTCTCGCGCGAAGGCAATTATTGCCGATAATATATCTTAGACGATAACATGATGTAGTGTGGGCGGATTCTATTTTGAAGTGCGATTTGTGAGGGTTTTTATGGACTTAGGTCCAC
>NZ_LSJA01000121.1 GCF_001556515.1 Caulobacter sp. CCH9-E1
CGGGCGTTATGGAAGCAAACCTCCGCGCATACAGGGGGCGCCATCTAAAGTTGATACTCTATTTACCGAGTATCGCCGAGGTCAGAGCATCCTTGTGATCTCGTAACCGCTTGTTACCCCGCGTCTCAGGGCGATGACCCCGCGTCTCAAAGTGGATAATTCCCGCGACGGAAATCTTGACGAGGTCGAGCGCGATCCAGAAAAGCCCCACTTTGAGTAGAGTTTCGTCCGCGCCCCTCTTTGAGGCGCCGCGGCGCATCAGTTGGAGCGCCACATGACGGCGACGACCACCGTAAGCCCCACTGGCACGAGCTATATCGACCAGCTGCTGTCCGGCGCGAAGTGGCAAAGCGGAAACCTCACCTTCGCCTTCCCCGCCAGTGAAAGCGCGTTGGGCTACGCGTTGGACGACAGCGCCTCGTTCGGGGCGCTGACCTCGTCTGAGCAGACGGCGTTCAAGGCCATCATGAGCCGGTGGGCCGCGGTCGCCGGGGTGACGTTCACCGAGGTTTCCGACCCTGCGGCGGCCGACATCGCGGTCTATCGGTATCGATCGGCGGGCCCGGCGGCGGGAGTTGTTCAGCCTCCGAACGGCACGGCGCAAGGCGGCGACATTCAGCTGAACGACGCCATCGTGGCGGGGGATCTGGGGCAGCCGGGCGCCTTCAGCTATTTCTGGGCGCTGCGAGCGGTGGGCGAAGCGCTGGGGCTCAAGTCGCCCAGCGCCAGCGCGGGCGCCTTCCCGACCTCGAACGACGTCTACATCTCCGACTCGGTGATGAGCGAGTTCGCCTATGCGGGCCACGGTACGAGCCAGATCGCCGCCGGCGCCTATCCCTCCTCGCCGATGCCGAACGACGTCGCCGCGATCCAGGCGCTGTACGGCGCCAACAGCAATGCGCTGACCGCCAATATCGGCGACACGACCTATACCTTCGATCCGACCGCTGCGGTCATCTTCCAGACGCGGGTCGATGGCGGGGGAAACGACACCTTCAACTTCTCCAGCTACTCCACGAACCTGTCGGTCGATCTGCGCGCGGGCGGCTGGACGGACCTGGGCGGGCAGTACGCCCAGCTCGACACCAGCGATGCGACCAAGAAGCCGCCGGGCAACATCGCCACGCCGCTGAGCGGCGGCGTCACCTTGATCGAGAACGTCTATGGCGGCTCGGGCAATGACACCCTGATCGGCAATTCGGCCGACAACCTGTTGCGCGGCAATGGCGGCGACGACGTGCTGAAGCCAGGGGCGGGTAACGACACCCTGACGGGCGGCGCCGGCGCCGACACCTTCGACTTCTCCGACGGCGCGACCGGCGGCAAGCGGATCACCGATTTCGGCGCGGGCGACGTGATCAAGCTGCGCGACGTCGTGAACGGCGGGGTGATCGTCGAGAGCGGCTTCAACGGTCTGACCGCCGGTCAGGTCGGCTTCGGCTGGAATGGCGTCTCCAACGTGCTGTATGTGGGGCTGGACGCCACGCCTGGCGCCGACCTGACTATCGAGTTCGCCAACGCGATCGGTTTGGGCCAGCTGGCGGTCAGCGGTCAGACGATCCGCTATCAGGCCGACACGACCGCGCCCCAGGTCACCTCGGTCTCGACGCCGTATCCCAAGACCTACAAGCCCGGCGAGACCCTGGACTTCACGGTCAGTTTCGACGAGGCGGTCATCGTCACCGGGACGCCGAAGCTGTCCGTGGCGATCGGCTCGATGGTTCGGCAGCTCGACTATGTCAGCGGGTCGAGAAGCAACGCGCTCGTCTTCCGCTACACCGTCCAGAGCGGCGACAGCGCCAATGGCGTCACCGTCGGCATGCTGTGGGAGGACAACGCCACGCTGAAGGACGCGGCCGGCAACGCCGCCAACCTGACGCTGAACTATGTCGGCTCGGGCGGCAACGTGATTGTCGACGGCGTCGCGCCCGTCGTCGGCTCGGTCTCGGTCCCGACGAACGCCACCTACAAGGCCGGCGATGCTCTGACCTTCACGGTGAATTTCGATGAGGCCGTCACCGTCACGGGCGCGCCGCAGCTGGCCCTGACCGTGGGCTCGACGGCGCGTCAGGCCGACTATGTCAGCGGCTCGGGGACCTCGGCCCTGGTCTTCCGCTACACCATCCAGAGCGGCGAGACGGACGCTGACGGGATCACGGTCGGCTCTCTGAACCTGAACAGCGGGACGCTGAAGGACGGGGCGGGCAACAACGCCGCCCTGACCCTGAACAGCATCGGCGCGACCTCGTCGGTGCTGGTCGACGGGGTGAGCCCCTACAACAATACGGTCGTGGTTCCGGACACGGGATACTACCGGAGCGGCGAGACGCTGACGTTCAGCCTCGTCTTCTCGGAGCGGGTCGTCGTCACCGGGACGCCGCAGCTCGGGCTGACCGTCGGCTCGACCACGCGCCAGGCGGACTATGTCGGCGGCTCGGGCTCCGATACGCTGACCTTCCGCTACACGATCCAGGCCGGCGACCACGCGCCCAGCGGCATCGACGTCAACGGCCTGACGCTGAACGGCGGGACGCTGACGGACCAGGCCGGCAACGCCGCCTCGCTGACCGCCAACGGCGCGTCCAGCGCGCGAGTCGATATGGCGCCGCCCGTCGTCACCTCGGTCTCGGTCCCGGCGGCGGGCGCCTACAAGGCCGGTGACGCCCTGACCTTCACCGTCGCGCTGGACGAAGCGGTCACCGTCACGGGAACGCCGCAACTGGCCCTGACCGTGGGCTCGACCGTCCGCCAGGCCGACTATGTCAGCGGCTCTGGCGGCTCGACCCTGGTGTTCCGCTACACCGTCCAGAGCGGCGACGCCGACGCCGACGGGATCGCGGTCGGCGCCCTGGGGCTGAACGGCGGGACGCTAAAGGACCAGGCCGGCAACGCCGCCAACCTGACGCTGAACGGCGTCGGCGCGACCGCCAGCGTGCTGGTCGACACCGCGGGGCCGACCGTCAGCTCGGCCTCGGGCCCGTCTGCGGCCACCTACAAGGTCGGCGACGCCCTGAACTTCACGGTCAATTTCAGCGAGGCGATCACCGTCACCGGCGCGCCCAAGCTGGCCCTGACCCTCGACGCCGGCGGGACCGTGGACGCGACCTATGTCAGCGGCTCAGGGACCAGCGCGCTGGTCTTCCGCTACACCGTCCAGGCCGGAAACGCCGACACGGACGGCGTGACTTTGGGCTCGTCGATCGTCCTGAACGGCGGGACGCTGAAGGACGCCAGCGGCAACGACGCCGCCCTGACCGGCGTCAGCGTCCCGGGCCTGGCCAACGTCAAGGTCGACAGCGTCGCGCCCTCGGCGCAGTCGATCGACCGCGTTGGCGCGGCCGTCAGCAAGGCGACCAGCCAATCGTTCACCGTCACCTTCGGCGAGGCGGTGACCGGCGTCGACGCCAGCGACTTCATCGTGACCGCCACGGGGACCGCCGCCGGGACGATCACGGGCGTCAGCGGTTCGGGCGCGACCTATACGGTCACCCTGGGTTCGGTCACCGGCGACGGGACGCTGCGCCTGGACCTCAAGAGCTCGGGAACGGGCGTCGCCGACGCCGCTGGCAACCCGATCGCGTCGGGCTTCGCCGCGGGCCAGAGCGTCACGATCGACAACACCGCGCCGGCCGCTCCGACCATCGCGGTCGTGGCCGGCGACGACACGATCAGCGCGGGCGAGGTTTCGGGCCTGACCCTTGGCGGCGCGATCGAGGCCGGCGCGACCGTGGCCCTGACGATCGGCGGCGTCGCCAAGACCGCCACCGTTAGCGGAACCACCTGGACCTACGCGGTCACCCAGGCCGACATCGACGCCCTGGGCGCGGGCGCCAAGACCATCTCGGTCACCGCCGCCGACGCGCTCGGCAATGTCAGCACGGCCGGCAGCCGCACGGTGACGATCGCGGCTGACGCTCTCACGCCCGAGCCCGAGCCCGAGCCCACGCCGGCGCCTACCCTGGCCGATCTCACCGCCCGGCCCGCCAGCGCCTTCGTGGCGCTCGCGCTGGGCGGCCTGACGATCACGCCCGGCTCGTCCAAGACCGCCAGCGCCACGATCACCCTCCCGGACGGGTCCACGGCCCCCAGCACCGCGGCCCAGGTCCAGGCGAGCATCGACGCCGCGCTCGCCGCCTTCAAGGCGGGCCAGATCACCCAGGCGGTGTTCGAGCAGCGCCTGACCCTGGCCGTGGCCCCGACCACGGGCGTGGCCCACGACGCCTACAAGTTCTTCACCGGGGTGACGCCGTCGCGCGCCGGCATGACCTGGCTGATCGACTCCGCCGACAATCCCAACGACCTGACCGACGGCTACTACGCCCGGTTCACGGTCGAGAACCGCTACATCAACTTCGCCGTCAACCTGGGCAAGGTCGGCGAGGGCCGCGCCAGCTTCGAGACCAAGTACGGCGGCCTGACCTTCGCCGACGCGGTGGCCAAGGCCTATGGCGAGATCATCGGCGCCAGCGAGGCCCAAGGCGCCGGCGTCGATGTCGCCGCCGCCCTGCGCTACATCCAGAGCCAGGAGGCCTACTTCCGCGCCCTGGGCGGCGACGACCTGGGCGCCAAGGCCGCCATGGCCGGCTACGTCCTCAGCGTCGGAACCAGCTTCCACGTCGGCAAGTACTACGGCGCGCTCGAGGACTACGTCGTCGGCGCCATCACCGCCGGCGCCAGCGCGTCAGCGGCGGCGCCGGCTTGGGACCTGACGTAGGGAGCGCGCGACGGCGGAAGCCTCGCGCGCCCTTGCTCTACATCGCCACCCGCAACGACGCCTTGAAGGCCCGCGGCGCGCCCGGATAGACCCAGACCGGGCTGTAGGAGCTGGCCGCGTAGCGTTCGTTGAACAGGTTGTCGACCTCGGCCCGCAGGGTCACGTTCGGGGTCAGATCATAGTCGACCGCCGCCTTGGCCTTCCAGTAAGACGGCAGCCGCAGGCCGCTGGCGTCGATCGCTCCGGCGCGGTCGCCGACATAGGCCGCGCCGGCGGTCACCGACCAGTCCGTCCCGCGTCCCGTCGGGAAGCGCCCGATCAGATAGGCGCCGCCCGAGTGCTTGGGCACGTCCAGCACGGCGCTCGTCGGGAAGGCCGTGTCGTCGGCGCGGGCGTGGGTGTAGGCGTAGTTGACCACCACCCGCCAGGCGTCGCTCAGCTCGGCCGACAGGTCGCCCTCGACGCCCTTGCTCTTCAGCCGGCCGACGGGCGCCAGGTAGTTGGAGTCCACCGGGTCGTTGGCCAGGATGTTGCGCTTGGTGATGTCGAAGGCGGTGATCCCGAGGTCCACGCCCTTCCAGTGGCCCGACACGCCCAGTTCGCCGCCCTTGCCGCGCTCGGGCGCGAAGCCGGCGCCGGTGCGGCCCAGTCCCGAGTTCAGCACGAACGACTGGCCATAGCTGCCGTGCAGCGCCCAGGCGTCGGTCAGGCGGTAGCGGGCGGCCAGACGGTAGTCCAGCGGATGGCCCGTCGTCTTGCCGGCGATCCCGGTGCGACGGTTGCGGATCTTCTGGACGTAGTCGTCGTAGCGCAGGGCGCCCGTCAGGCTGAGGCGGTCGGTGACCTCCCACAGGTCCTCGACGTAGAGCGTCGCGACGCTTCGGGTCTCGCGGTTGTCGGTGAACGGCAGCAAGGCCAGGGCCTGGCCGCCATAGACGGGGTTGTAGATGTTGATCCCATAGGGCGCCGTGGCGGTGGGATTCCGCCGCATCAGGCCCTCGTGGTAGTCGAGGCTGTAGGCCTTCAGGCCGATCGTGGGGCGGTGGACGCCCAGCGGGCTGTCGAAGCGGCCCGACAGCTCCAGCCGCGCCGAGATGTCGGTGACGGAGTAGTCGCGCTGGCGGCGCTGGCGCCACAGGGTGTCGCCGACCAGCCGCGACTGGTCGCTGGAGAAGCCCTTCAGCGTTCCTTCGCGCCAGGCCAGGCCCCCGCTCAGCCGCCAATCGCCGCTGAGCTGGGTTTCGCCGGTCAGCTGGTGGCGCAGGTTGCGGAAGTGGGTCACTCCGTCGCCGGGCTCGCCGAAGAAGCGCGAGGCGGGCAGGGCGGTCGCGTTGCCGTTCACCGCCGGCTGACCCCGGTCGAACGGCGTGTCGAAGCGGGTCCATTCGCCGACATAGGTCAGGCGGGTCCGGTCGTTGGGACGCCAGGTCAGGGACGGGGCGATCGTCGCGCGGTCCATCTTCACATAATCGCGCCAGCCGTCCGAATGCTCGCGCGCCACGACCAGGCGGGCGGCGAGAGCCTCGCCCAGCGGTCCGCCGACATCCGCCTCGCCTCGACGCAGGCCAAACGACCCCACCGTGGCGGTCGCTTCCAGACTGCGGGTGAAGCGCGGCGTCTTGGAGACGATGTTGACGCGACCGGCCGGGTCGATGTCGCCGAACAGGGCGCCGGCCGGACCTTTCAGCAGCTCGACCCGCTCGGCCACGGCCGGGTCGCGGGGCGGCGCCAGGCCCCGGTTGGCCAGGAAACCGTCCACATAGTACTCGGCCCCGCCGTCGGGGGTGCCCAGGAAGCCGCGGATGGCGAAGTTGTCCATCACCCCGCCGCGGTTGTTCTGCTGGCTGATCCCGCTGACCAACTCCAGCACATCGGCTAGGCGCGTGGCGCCGACCGCCTCGATCAGGTCGTGCTCGACCGAGCGGCTGGACGGCGACATGCGTTGCGTCACAGGGCCCGCGCCCAGGGTCGCGTCGGCCGGATAGGCGCGGCGGCCCAGGATCACGATCTCGTCGACCGCGCTCTCGGGAGGCGGGGCGGCGTCGGCGCCCGCGGCGGCGAGCAGGCAGGCGGCGGCGCAGCTGGAAAGCAGAGGCAACTAAAGGCTCCGTTGTAATGTTATAAAGTATCGGCTAAGCGAGCTACGCCATGCTGTCAACGCCCATCGCTTCGCCCGCCGCCGCCGCCCGCCGCATCGCCTCGATCGACGCCCTCAGAGGCTTCGTCATGCTGCTGATGCTGGTGGACCACACACGCGAGGCCTTCTTCATCCACGCCCAGGTCTCCGACCCGATGGACCTGTCGACGACGTCGCCGGCGCTGTTCTTCACGCGGCTATCGGCGCACCTGTGCGCGCCGGTGTTCGTGGCCCTGACCGGCGTGTCGGCCTGGCTATACGGCCAGAAGGCGGGCGGGGCCGGGGCGGCGGCCGGCTTCCTGTTCAAGCGGGGCCTGTTCCTGGTGGCGCTGGAAGTGACCCTGGTGAACTTCGGCTGGACGTTCTCGCTGACGCCTAAACTCGTCTATCTGCAGGTGATCTGGGCCATCGGCCTGTCGATGATCGCGCTGGCGGCCCTGGTCCGCCTACCGCGCCCCGCCCTGATCGCCGTCGGCCTCGTGATCTTGCTGGGCCACAACCTGCTGGACCCGATCACCATCCCCAAGGGCGCGCCGGGGCACGTGCTCTGGGCGATCCTGCACGACCGGGGTTTGATCGACCTGCCGTGGGGCGGCCAGGCGCGGACCTCATACCCGATCCTCCCATGGATCGGCGTCGCGGCGCTCGGCTATGCGATCGGGCCGTGGTTCAAGCTGGAGGCCGACGCGCGTCGGCGGCGGCTGCGGGTCCTGGCGGCAGGGGCGCTGGCGCTGCTGGCGGTCCTGCGCGCGATCAACCTCTACGGCGACCCTACGCCCTGGAGCCCGGGCGCCACGCCGCTGCTGACGGTCATGAGCGTGCTGAACCTCACCAAGTACCCGCCCTCGGCCGACTTCCTGCTACTGACCCTGGGCGTTGGCGCGATCCTGCTGGCGGCCCTGGAGCGCGCGCCCGAGCGGCTGACCGCCGTGCTCGTCGCCTTCGGCGGCGCGCCGCTGTTCTTCTACCTCGTCCACATCTACGGCCTGAACCTGCTGAACCTCGGCGCGCTAGCCGTCCTCGGCCCCAACCACGGCGAGTTGTTCAGCGTCCCCAACGTGGCGTCGATCTGGCTGCTGGCGGCGCTGGTCGCCGTGCCTTGCGGCTTGGCCAGCCACTGGTTCGGCGGCCTGAAGCGCCGCAGCGGGCAGTGGTGGATGAAGTATCTGTAGGCGTGGATGTTCTTCTCCCCTTGCGGGAGAAGGTGGCCTGCGAAGCAGGTCGGATGAGGGGTTTCTCGGTCAGGCCGGCGCCCCCTCACCCGGCCCTCGGGCCACCCTCTCCCGCAAGGGGGAGAGGGAAGCTCACCCCTTGCGGAAGAACCCGAAGATCCGCTCCGCCAGCGCCTGGCTCACGCCCTCGACCTTGACCAGATCCTCGACGCTCGCCCGGCTCACGCCCTTCGCTGACCCGAATGCGTGGAGCAGGGCCTTCTTGCGCCCCGGGCCGACGCCTTCGATCTCGTCCAGCGGGTTCTTCTTCAGGTCCATGCTGCGGCGGGTGCGGTGGGCGCCGATGGCGAAGCGGTGGGCTTCGTCGCGCAGGCGCTGGAGGTAGTAGAGCACCGGCGACTTGGGCTCGAGCATGAAGGGCGGCTGGCCAGGCAGGAAGAAGCGCTCCAGGCCCGCGTCGCGGTCCGGGCCCTTGGCGACGCCGACCACGGCGATGTCGTCGACGCCCAAGTCGGCCATGATCTCCAGCGCCGCGTCCAGCTGGCCCTTGCCGCCGTCGACCAGCACGAGGTCGGGGCGGTTGTCGCTGTCGCCTTCCTCCTCCTCCTTGACCAGGCGGGCGAAGCGGCGCTTCAGCACCTCCTTCATCATGCCGTAGTCGTCGCCAGGCGTGAGGTCGGTCGAGCGGATGTTGAACTTGCGGTACTGGCCCTTCATGAAGCCTTCGGGCCCGGCCACGATCATGCCGCCGACGGCGTTCGTGCCTTGGATGTGGCTGTTGTCGTAGACCTCGATCCGCTCGGGCGGGGCCTCCAGCTTGAAGGCCTCGCAGACGCCCGCGAGCAGCTTGGTCTGGGCCGAGCCCTCGGCCATTTTCCGGCCCAGGGCCTCCTTGGCGTTGGTCAGGGCGTGGGAGACGAGGTCGGCCTTCTCGCCGCGCTTGGGGACGCTGATCTCGACCTTGCGGCCGCTCTTCAGCGCGAAGGCCTCGGACAGAAGCTGGCTCTCGGCCGGCTGGACATTGGTCAGGATCAGGCGCGGGATCGGCTTGTCGTCGTAGAACTGGCCCAGGAACGCGGTGATGATCCGCTGCTCCTCGGTGACGCCTTCTTCCTCGCTCTCGTCCGCCGCGCCGGTGATCCGCGGGAAGTAGGCGCGGTTGCCCCAGTTCTGGCCGGCGCGGAAGAAGAACACCTGCACGCAGGCCTGGCCGCCCTCGACGTGCAGGGCCACGACGTCGGCCTCGTCCACGGTCTCGGGATTGATCTGGGTCTCCTGGGCGACGGCCGAGAGGGCGCGAATGCGGTCGCGCAGGCGGGCGGCGCGCTCGAACTCCAGGTCCTCGGCGGCCTCCTCCATCTGCTTGGCCATCGAGGCGATGACCGCGCGGGACTTGCCCCGCAGGAAGGCCTCGGCCTGGTCGACCAGGGCCTGGTAGTCGTCCTTGCCGATCAGGCCGGTGCAGGGGGCGGCGCAGCGCTTGATCTGGTGCAGCATGCAGGGCCGGTCGCGCGTCTCGTAGACGCTGTCGCTGCACGAGCGGAGCAGGAAGGCCTTCTGCAGGGTGTTCAAGGTGCGGTTCACCGCCCAGGCGCTGGCGAACGGACCGAAATAGTCGCCCTTGATCGTGTGGGCGCCGCGGTGCTTCCGGAGCTGCGGGGCGTCGTGGTCGCGGCGAATGACGATCTCGGGGAAGCTCTTGTCGTCGCGCAGCAGCACGTTGAAGCGCGGCTTCAGCGACTTGATCAGGTTGATCTCGAGCAGCAGGGCGTCGGCTTCGGTGCGGGTGGTGACGAACTCCATGGACCGCGTCGCGTCGACCATGTGGGCGATGCGGTTGGTGTGGAAGCGGCCCTGGGCGTACTGGATCACCCGCTTCTTGAGGCTCTTGGCCTTGCCGACATAGAGCACCTCGTCGCCCTCGCCGATCATGCGGTAGACGCCGGGCGCGTCGGGCAGGCGCGTGACCTCGTCCTTGATCAGGGCGGCGCCGGTCAGGCGGGGAGACGGGGGCGTTTCGGTCGTCGTATCGGTCACGTCCGACATATAGGCGAGTCCGCGCGTTCGGGCGATCTCCAGGCCTGACATCCGCTGTCAGCAGCGCTCCTGGCGACGCTCGCGCGGCAAGCTCAGGCGCGATTTATAGTAGCGTTTTCAATTAATTACATTTGATATGACGAGGAGCGAGCCTCCGCGGCCTCCCGTTCTTGCGGTGACCCGGCGCGCTGGCCGACCAGAGAGCGATCCCGGGTTTCATCAAGACCGGGGAGGCCCCATGGCCAAGCAGGAAGAGACCCAATCGGCCTCGGCGACGACCGCCGCCGCGACCGCCGACAACGGCAAGAAGGCCGAGGACAAGAAGACCGCCGACACCGCCGGAACCCAGGCGAGCGCGTCATCGTCGGGCGGCTCCCAATCGGGCGCTTCAAACGCGAGCAAGGCTGGCGAGAGCCAGCAAGGCGGCGGGCAGAGCGCTCAAGCCTCCGCCGGCCAGAATGCGACAGGTCAGAACACCACCGACGGCATCGAGCTGCTGAAAGCCGATCACCGCAAGGTCGACGCGCTGTTCAAGGCCTACGAGTCCGCCTCGTCGGACCGCAAGAGCCAGCTGATCGAGGAGATCTGCGGAGAGCTGATCCTGCACACGCGGCTGGAGGAGGAGATCTTCTATCCCGCCTGCCGCGAGGCCGCCTCCGACGAGGAGCCGCTGAACGAGGCGCAGGTCGAGCACGACGGCGCCAAGGTGCTGATCGCCGATCTCTTGGACAGCGACGACAGCGATCCCTATCGCGACGCCAAGCTGAAGGTGCTGGCCGAACAGGTCCGGCATCACGTGGCCGAGGAGGAGAAGGCCGGTTCGGGCGTCTTCGCCAAGGCCAAGGCGGCGGGCGTCGACACCCAGGCGTTGGGGCGCGAGCTGCGCCAGCGCAAGGACGAGCTGACCCAGCGGCAAGGGGCCCCGTGGCCCACCGCCCTGGTGTCGCTCGACCTTTCCGAACTCTCCGAAGGCCAACCACAGGAGGAATACATGGCCAGACAGCAAGGCGGTCGAGACCGCGACGAACAAGGCCGCTTCACCAGCGACGACGACCGCGGGCGGTCGCGCGGCGGCCGGGACGACGATCGGGGCGGCTACCGCTCGCGCGGCGGACGCGACGACAACGATGGTCGCGGCTGGTACGGCGACTCGCAGGGTCACTCGGAAGCCTCGCGCCGGGGCTGGGAGACGCGCGGCGGCGGCGAGTCCCGCAGCTTCCGCGACGACGATGACGATCGCGGCTATCGCTCGCGCGGCAATGACCGCGAGCGCGACGAATACGGCCGCTTCATGAGCGAGGACGACGATCGCGGCGGACGCGGTGGTCGCAGCAGCGGCGGCGGTCGCGGCCAGGGCGGCTGGTTCGGCGACAGCGAGGGCCACGCCCGCGCCGCCCGTCGCGGCCGGGACGAGGATGATCGCGGCGGCGACTACCGCTCGCGCGGCAATGACCGCGACCGCGACGAATACGGCCGCTTCACCAGCGACGACGACCGCGGCGGCTACCGCTCGCGCGGCGGCGGTGACGATGATCGCGGCGGTCGCGGCCAGGGCGGCTGGTTCGGCGACAGCCGGGGCCATTCGGAGGCCGCTCGCAGGGGCTGGGATGATCGCGACAGCGGCTACCGCTCGCGCGGCGGACGCGACGACGATGACGACCGCGGCGGCCGTGGCGGCGGCGGTGATGGCGGCCGAGGCCAGGGCGGCTGGTTCGGCGACAGCGAAGGCCATTCCGATGCGGCCCGCAAGGGCTGGGAAGACCGCGACAGCGGCTACCGCTCGCGCGGCGGGCGTGACGACGATGACCGCGGCGGTCGCGGCCGGAGCAGCGGCGGCGCCAGCGGCGGCGGTCGCGGCCGAAGCCAGGGCGGCTGGTTCGGCGACAGCGAAGGTCACGCCGAGGCGGCCCGACGGGGTTGGGAAGACCGGCGCTAGGGCGATAGCCTAGCGACGTCTGGTGGCGCGCTCGCGGCTATCGCCGCGGGCGCGTCGTCGCATCTGGCCCGAAAGCGAATTCCCCTGCGGCCGGTAAGGCCTTATGACGCGCGCCATGACCACGCGCACGCTCTTCGCCACCCCGATCTACCAAGCCAGCCTCGCCGGCGAGAAGGGCTTCGAGACCTTCATCGACGACCTGCACGACGCCTGCGTCGCCATCGCCGAGGAGGACGAGGCCGGCCAAGCCTGGGCCTATAACAAGGGCTATCTGGGCTACACCTCCTACGCCTCGCTGAACGACCTGCCGCTGCGCGACAGCCTGTTCGCCGAGCTGAAGAAGAAGCTCGACAAGCACGCCGCGGCCTTCGCCAAGGACCTCTGTTTCGACCTGGGGGCCGGCAAGCTGGTCATGGACAGCTTCTGGATCAACATCCTGGAGCCGGGCGGCCAGCACACCGGCCACATCCACCCGCACAGCGTCATCTCCGGCACGATCTACGTGACCATCCCGCCGGGCGCCTCGGCCCTGAAGTTCGAGGATCCGCGCCTGCCGATGATGATGGCCGCGCCCAATCGCCTGGCCGACGCGCCCGAGGCGCTGCAGCCGTTCGTCTACGTCCAGCCCGCGTCCGGGACGATCCTGATGTGGGAGAGCTGGCTGCGCCACGAGGTGACGCCCAACCAGGCCGACGAGCAGCGCATCAGCGTCAGCTTCAACTACGCCTGGCGGTAGGCGGGCGCCGCGCTTGGACACTTTGTCCAGGACACCCAAGAGGATGAAATCGGTAGAGGTCCTGGCGACTTAGGAAGACGACGGGCGTCGTTCTTCGACGCCGTTCTGGAGTAACGCCTTGACCTGGGCAGACTGGTTTCCGTTCGTCTTCTTCCCGTTCAAGATCATCGTGCTTGGCGTTGGGATGTTCTTCTCCATCAAGTGGCACCACGATCAGGCCAAGAAGGAAGAGCGGGAGAAGGCGGAAAGGGCCAAGGCCCATGAAGAGGGCGAGCTCCAGGACGCCACCGCTTAAGCTGACGGCTTTCGCCCGGGGGCGCTACCCTAGACGGTAGCGCTTGCCGCTGGGGAAGTGTTATCCGCGCGGAGGATAATCCCGCGGAGGCCTCGTGACCAAACCCGGCACATCGTTCCTGGTGAACTTCGCCATGGCTTCGGCCCTGCTGTACGTGTTCCGCGCCGTGCTGTGGCCGTTCACCCTGGCGCTGGTGCTGGCGATCCTGATCATGGCGCTGAGCGAGCGGGTCGTGCGCCTGCTGCCCAAGGCGCGCCGCTGGATGGTGTTCGCCATCACCGCCGTGATCGTCGGCGGGATCATCGTCGCCAGCATGGCGGTGGTGATCGAGGGGGCCTCGCGGATCGTGCTCAAGATGCCGGCCATGCTGGAGCGGATCGACCAGCTGCTGGCGACGATCCCCGCGCCGGGCGGGCGGCTGAGCCTGGAGGCCCTGGCCCAGAAGGTCGAGCTGGGTCCGCTGGCCGATCGCCTGCTGGGCAGCGTCCAGGACGCCTCGGCGGGCCTGGGCCTGACCCTGATCTTCCTGTTCTTTCTGCTGCTGTCCAAGCCGATGATCGAGAAGCGCGTCGACCAGATCGTCGCCGCGCGCGGCGGGCGGGGGTTGGCCACGGTGCTGGAGCGCAGCTTCTCGGGCGTCGAGAGCTACATGTACGTCCAGTCGATCACCGGCCTGATGATCGCCATCGGCTCCTGGGTGGTCATGATGGCGGTGGGCCTGGACAACGCCCTGTTCTGGGGCCTGGTGATCTTCCTGTTCGCCTATCTGCCGGTGCTGGGGGTGCTGGCCGGCAGCGTCGGGCCGACCCTGTTCGCCCTTCTGCAGTTTCCCAGCCTGACGCCTGCGATCATCGTGTTCGTCGGCATCCAGATCGTCTCGTCGATCGTCGGCAACCTGGTCCTGCCCAAGATGCAGGCCGACAGCCAGAACATCGACCCGGCCGCCAGCCTGATCGCCGTCGGCATGTGGACGGTGCTGTGGGGCGTGCCGGGCGCGTTCCTGGCCATCCCGCTGACCCTGGCGCTGATGTACGCCCTGGCCCAGTACGAGGACCTGCGCTGGCTGGCGGTGCTGATCTCGCACGACGGCGACCCGACCCCGATGGAGGCGGCGGAGTAGGGCCTAGGCCTTCTGCTTGAAGAGCCGCTGCAGCTTCGGCCGAACGCGCAGGAACCGCCGATAGAGCGCGTCCAGCGCCTTCAGCGCCCAGGGCCGCCGCGCCAGCAGGCCGAAGGGCCGCAGCACCGGGATCGCCCGCCACATGGCCGCGAACGCCGCCGCGCCCGACAGCAGCTGGCCGTTCTCATTGGCGTGGAACTTGGCGAGCAGGTCGGCGCGGTCGATCGGGCAACTGGCGTCCTCGCTGGAAACATCGATGAAGCTGATCGCGCCGCGCCGATCCAGCCGGCGCATCAGGGCGATCTCGCGGACGCACAGCGGACACGCGCCGTCGAACCAAACCGTCACCTGAGCCATCGGTACGCCCTCCAGACTGTCTCTAGAGGTGGGCCCGCCGCGCCCGCGCGTCAATCGTTGACCCGCCTCAAGGCGCGCGGCGGGGCGAAGGCGGAGAAGGCCGCCCACGATCAAGCGTACGGAAGGATCAGGGTCATGAAGCACTATTTCGTCGGCGGCGGTATCGGCGCCCTGGCCGGAGCCGCCTTCCTGATCCGTGACGCGGCCGTCGCCGGCGCGGACATCACGATCTACGAGAAGCATCCCAAGGTGTTCGGCGGCTCGCTGGACGGCTCGCGCCTGCCCGACGGCTCGTACTCGCTGCGCGGCGGGCGGATGCTGACGACCGACCACTACGAGTGCACCTGGGACCTGCTCTCGACCATTCCCAGCGTCGACGCGCCCGGCCAGACGGTGCGCGAGCAGACCGTCGCCTTCAACAAGGAGGTCGTCGCTCACTCCCAAGCAAGGCTGGTCGACCGCAACCTGCACAAGGTCGACGTGACCCACCTGGGCTTTTCCATGCAGGACCGGCTGGAGCTGGTGCGGCTGATGCAGACGCCCGAGGAGACCTTGGGCGATGATCCGATCACCGACTGGCTGTCGCCGCCCTTCTTCGAGACCAATTTCTGGTTCATGTGGCAGACGACCTTCGCCTTCCAACCCTGGCACAGCGCCGTCGAGCTGAAGCGCTATTTCCATCGCTTCATGAACGAGTTCCCGCGCATCGAGACGCTCGGCGGGGTCAAGCGCACGGTCTACAACCAGTATGACGCCATCGTCGTGCCGCTGGAGCGCTGGCTGCGCGAGCGCGGGGTGAACTTCGTCGGCGACACGGTCGTCACCGACATGGAAATCGCTACCGAGGCCGGCCGCCACCGCGTCACCCGCCTGACCCTGGACCGCGCGGGCAAGGTCGAGACGGTGGACGTGGCCGCCGACGACCTCGTCTTCTGCCAGAACGGCTCGATGACCGACGCCACGAGCCTCGGGACCATGGAGGCTCCGCCGCCGGCCATGACCAAGGCCGACAGCCAGGGCTGGACGCTGTGGGAGAAGATCGCCGCCGGCCGTCCCGAGTTCGGCAATCCCGCCGCCTTCAACACCCAGATCGGCCGCAGCCTGTGGGAGTCGTTCACGGTCACCTGCCGCAACCCGAAGTTCTTCGACGCCATGAAGGCCTTCAGCGGCAATGAGGCCGGGACCGGCGGCCTGGTGACCTTCAAGGACTCGCGCTGGCTGATGTCGGTGGTGCTGTACCACCAGCCGCACTTCCTGGATCAGCCGAAGGGCTGGTCGGTGTTCTGGGGCTACGCCCTGCATCCCGACCGGGTCGGCGACTTCGTCGCCAAGCCGATGAGCCAGTGCGGCGGCCGCGAGATCCTGCGGGAGCTGTGCGGCCATCTGGGCCTGGAGCCGGAGGTCTTCGAGGACACGACCTGCGTGCCGTGCCGGCTGCCCTACATCACCTCGATGTTCATGCCGCGCCGCAAGGAGGACCGCCCTCTGCCGGTCCCGGAGACCTCGGTGAACCTGGCCTTCGTCAGCCAGTTCGTGGAGATCCCCGACGACGTGGTCTTCACGGTCGAATATTCGGTCCGGGCGGCGCAGATGGCGGTCTACCAGCTGAAGGGCGTCGACCGCTCGATCCCGCCGATCACCCGCCACGACCACGCGCCCGAGGTGCTGCTGCGCACGGTGGCCAAGGCGATGCGCTGAGGCGAAACTTGGCCGAAGGACCGGGGGTTTGGTTCTCGAAAAGGAGACCGTCATGGCCCACACCCCCGCGTCCACGCCCGAGCATTCCGGCGAAGCGATCAGCATCCAGAAGGTCGCGCCGTTCGGGCCGGACGGCGATCGCGCCATCGTCCTGACCACGACCGCGCAGGACCTCGAGGGCCGCCTGGAGGACCGCTGCTCGGCCTATCACGACAACATCTCGCCGCCGCTGGTCTGGACGCCGGCGGAGGGCGCTGTCGCCTACGCCATCGTGGTCGAGGATCCCGACGCCCCGCGCGAGCGGCCGTTCATCCACTGGCTGATCTGGAACATCCCTGGCGAGGCCACCAGCCTTCCCGAGGGCCTCCCGGCCGAGCCCAGCCTCGGCTTGATCGGCGGCGCGACCCAGGGGCGCAACGACAGCGGCTCGATCGGCTGGTTTGGCCCCAAGCCGCCGCCGGGCCACGGCGCGCACCATTACCAGTTCCAGATCTTCGCCCTGGCCGAGCGCCTGACCTTTGGCCCGGAGACCCCGCTGGACGTGCTGCTCAACGCCCTGAAGGGCGAGACCCTGGCCGACGGCCTGATGGTGGCGACGTACGAGAGGGCGGACGCGTCGCCGGCCTAAGCTCGGCCTCGACGCCCTCGCGGCGTGGCGCCATGCTCCCGAGCGGGGAGGGCGCGACATGACGCTGTTCAGACTGTTCCTGCTGGCGTGCCTGGTGGCGATCGTCGGCTACACCAGCGTGACCATCGCCAACCATGGCTGGAACCTCTTGCCGATCTTCTTCGGCGACATGGCGGCGATGGGTTGGCCGGGCCAGTTCAACCTGGATTTCTTCTGCTTCCTGCTGCTGTCGGGCCTGTGGGTCGCGTGGCGCGGCGGCTTCAAGCCGGCGGCCCTGGCGCTGGGCGGCGTCGCCGTGTTCGGCGGGATGCTGTTCCTGTCGATCTACCTGCTGGTGCTGCTGTCGCGCTCGGGCGGTGACATCCGCCGCGTGCTGCTGGGCGAGCGGGCTTAGGGCGCGTCGTTCTCCCCCTAGGGTCCGCAGGTCCACTCGCCCTCGATCACGCGGCGGGCGCCGTCGGCCCGGTCGTAGGTGAGGGTGGCGGGGCTGGGCGGCGATTCACCGCCGCCGCGCGCCGGACCGGTCACCGCGATGGTCACGGTCTTGCCCCGTCCGCTGAAGGTCGCCCCCTTCAGCATGCCGTCGAAGCCGCCGGGCGCGGCGACGCGCTCGACATAGTCGCCCACCTTGACCAGGCCGAAGGCGGGATCGCGCGAGCCGACGACGCCCATGGCGATCAGCAGCGGCCCCGGGCCGCCCGCGCTGAAGCCGCAGCCCAATTCTCCCTCGAGCGGATTGGCCTCGCGGTCGGCGGCGGTCAGGGGCGACAGCTGGATCGGCGAACCGTCGCCCCCGACCGTGGCGCTTTGAGCGGCCGGCGGCGCGGCGGGTGTCGGGGTGGGCGCGTCCGGCGCGGGCTCGGTCTTGTCCGCGGCGGGCCTGGGCGAGCAGGCGGCGAGAGTCAGGGCGGCCAGCGCGGCGGCGGCCGCGCGAGGGTGTCCGGTCATGGCGGTCTCCCGCTGGGGGTGGTCAGGCGGCCGCGGGCTCGGCGCTGACCCTGACGGCCTTCCAGTGCCGCTCCAGGGTCCAGGCCGCCACCGCCAGCCACAGCAGGCCCAGGAAGGCGTGGCCGCGCTGCCAGTAGCCAACGTCGTGGCCGGTGCGGACGTTCCAGACGCCGGTCAGCAGGGCGAACACCAGCAGAAGCCCGAAGAACCAGCCCAGCGAGAAGTTGGCCAGGCGCCGGTGCTCTGGCCGACCCCACAGGGCCCAGGCGGTGAACAGCGGCGCGAACTGGATGGCCAGGCCCACGCCGCAGGCGCGGTGCATCGGATCGGGCCAGTGGAAGATTCCGGCGAAGACCGCGCCCAGGCCCGTCAGCGCCACGAACAGGCCCGCGAAGGCCGAGACCGCCCGGCGTCCGCCGGCGTGCTCAAGCGCGTGGGTGAAGCCGGCGCCGGCGAACAGGCCCGCGACGCCGGCGATGACCATGCCGATGTTGAAGACCTCGGGCATCGGCGCGGCCGGTCCGCCCAGCTCGCTGATGAACTGCGCGCCGGCGTCGAAGCCCGGGAAAAGCCGCTGGGCGATCCACACGTCGGCCACCATCACGGCCGGCGCGATCACGCCGATCTTCAGGAAAGCGCCGGTGCGGAGCAAGGGGAGGGCCTCTGGGGGAAGGGGAGGCT
>NZ_LSJA01000122.1 GCF_001556515.1 Caulobacter sp. CCH9-E1
AACACGCCCCAGACACCAGGCCCACATAACCCGTGCCAATCATCGCTACGCGCATAGATCCCCCACACAGTCACCCGCCCAATGAATGCGGGACAAAAAGTTCATAGACATTGGACACCAGCCCGCTCGCGCGAAATTTTTCGAGCGACCTAGCGGTTTCTGGTGACAATTCGACGTTCGCGAATCCGCGGAAGGCGCGCCCCCACTAAGTGATGGCGCGCTCCTTTTTGGGCTTCAGTAGGCGTTGTCGGCCATCAGGAGATGCGGCACGGTCATCAGAAGGATCTTGATGTCGCCGCTCAGCGTCCAGCGTTCGATATATTCGTTGTCGGCGTCGATGCGGGCGGCCATGGCTTCCACCTCGGTGGTGCCGCCGCGCAGACCCTTGATTTGGGCGAGGCCGGTGAGACCGGGACGGGCGCGGAAGCGCAGGTGGTAGTTGGCGATCTGGGCGCCGTAGTGCTCGTCGTGAGCCAGCGCGTGGGGACGCGGGCCAACGATCGACATGTCGCCGCGTAGCACGTTTAGCAACTGCGGCAGCTCATCGATGCTGGTCTTGCGGATGATCCGGCCGACAGTGGTAATGCGATCGTCGTCGCGCTTGGCCTGGACGACTTTGGAGCCGTTCTCCTGGCACCGCATCGAGCGGAACTTGAAGATCGTGAAGGCCTGCCCGTTCAGGCCACCCCGCGACTGACGGAAGAGCACCGGACCCGGCGACTCCATCTTGATCAGGACGGCGATGAGCGCGAGCAGTGGCGCGAAGAAGAGCAAAGCGCCCCCCGCCACCAGGATGTCCATCGCTCGCTTAAGCGGATCTCTCGCGACCGGCGACGCCTGAACGGCGCGCGATAGCTGTTCCGCTGTCGGATTTGATACGATCAGCACGTGGTCCCCACCAGTCATAAGCGTTCGGGTCTTTGCCCGATGATTTAGAAAGCCTTTACTAAATCGAGGCGCCAGGGACAACCGCTCGCGAGGGTTGTTAACTAACCTTTTTTCGCCACCGGATGTTTTTTGCGCGATCTGGCGACATTCAGAGCCCTATTGGCGGGCGCCACACGCATGGCGGGCGGAACTGTTAAGTCTAAAAATCTTCCTTGTCGTCGGCCAATTGTGACGGAATGCACACAGAAGCACTCCGCCTCAACACGAACTTAATGGAGTTATTGGCGGCTCAGTCTCTACTGTGCTTCACACGCTAGATCGTTCATGACGAGGGGGGCAGACAGGCTCCTCTCTAGGAGACGGTCGCGCCTCACTCACCCTCCGATCCATGCGCGAGTTATCTGTCAGCGGCAGCTTGAGCTTGGTGCCAGCGCCATGCGCTGGACAGAATCGCATCGAGATCGCGCGCGGGGGTCCAGCCCAGCACTCGTCGCGCCTTGGTGTTGTCAGCCACCAGCATGGGCGCATCACCAAGGCGACGTGGCGCGACACGCAGCGGTAGCGGCTTCCCAGTAGCGCGAACAACCCCGTCGACCAACTCGCGCACGGTTGTGCCCGTCCCTGCTCCCAGATTGAACGCTTCGGAAGATCCGCCCGCCAACAACCGCTTCAGAGCCGCGACATGGGCGTCGGCCAAATCAAGCACGTGGACATAGTCGCGCACTGCCGTCCCATCGCGAGTGTCGTAGTCATCGCCGAAGATCGTGAAGTTCGGCCGCTGACCCAGGGCAGCCTGGATCGCAACCGGGATGGCGTGGGTCTCTGGCTCGTGCCACTCGCCAATGCGCCCCTCGGGCTCGGCGCCGGCAGCGTTGAAATAGCGCATTACCGCGCTCCTGAACCCGACGTGACGATCGTAGTCGACTAGGACCTGCTCAACCATGAGCTTGCTGCGACCATAGGGATTTAGCGGGGCCTGAGGGTGGCGCTCGTCCATGGGTAGGATCGCCGGCTCGCCGAAGATCGCGCAAGTCGAGGAGAAAACCATGACGTTGACGTTGGCGCGACGGGCGGCCTCGATCACGGTGATGGCCCCGCCAACGTTATGGTCGTAGAAAGCGCCAGGATCTTTGACCGACTCCCCAACCTCGATGCGGCCGGCGAAATGTAAAACCGCCACGGGCGCATGAGCGGAGAACACCGCGTCCAGATGCGCGGCGTCGCGGATATCGCCGACCACCAGCGGCCCCCACTGGACGTGCTCGCGATGGCCGTTTGACAGGTTATCGAACACGATCGGCAGAAATCCGGTCGCGGCTAGAGCCAGGCAACAATGCGACCCGACATAGCCGGCCCCGCCAGTCACTAAGATAGTCTGCATAAACTTCTCCGAGCCGCAGAGCCACCAGCAGACTTAGATATCACTACCACCGTACATCCATTCGATACGCGCCCCCTAAAAGCGGTCCGGCATGGGTAGCGGCGGGTAGCGCGGAAGTCGTGCGGAAATCCTTACAGCTGCGCTATCGAGCTCGCGGCTGCCGCCGCGAATCTCCAGGGAGAACGGCGCCCCTAGTGGAAGGACTGCCGAGAAAATCAGGGAGCAGCGTGGGCGGCACGCTTCGCACCCGCGCTCAATATGCGGATTTCAAAGTGGGACCGAAATTGGGACCGGGAAGCGAACCCAGACAAATTATCTATAAAAAACAATAAGATAAATTCGGAAATGGCGGTGAGAGAGGGATTCGAACCCTCGATAGAGTTTCCCCTATACACGCGTTCCAGGCGTGCGCCTTCAACCACTCGGCCACCTCACCAGCGCATTCGAGTCGAGGGTGGTTGAGACCCCCGGCGCGGGAAGGCGCGCAATATACTCAGGGACCGTCCCAGGGCAAGCCAACAAAGCGCGCCTCTTCATCGCGGGGTGAAACCGGCGGCGCGAACGCCTATATCGGAGCCCAAGACATTCCAGCCTGCGAGAGGCCCGTCATGCTGTCGCTGAAGAAAACCCTCGAGATGCCCACCGCCGACACGGCCCTGCCGGGTCGTCCCGAGCCGATCCCGACGGCGCAGACGCACTTCGTCAACGGCCACCCGCTGAAGGGCCCCTATCCGGACGGCCTGGAGACCGCGATCTTCGCCATGGGCTGCTTCTGGGGCGTCGAGCGCGTGTTCTGGAAGATCCCGGGCGTCTACGTGACCGCGGCCGGCTATGCGGGTGGGATCACCCCGAACCCCACCTATGAAGAGACCTGCACCGGCCGCACCGGCCACACCGAGGTCGTGCTGGTGGTGTTCGACCCCAAGGTCGTCACCTACGAGGCGCTGCTGAAGACCTTCTGGGAGAACCACGACCCGACCCAGGGCATGCGCCAGGGCGGCGACATCGGCACCCAATACCGTTCGGCCATCTATGTGACCAACGACGCTCAGGCCGCCGCGGCCGTGGAGTCGAAGGAAGCCTACCAGCAGGCGCTGTCGGCCAAGGGCCTGGGTCCGATCACCACCGAGATCGCCGCCGCCGGGCCGTTCTACTTCGCCGAGGACTACCACCAGCAGTACCTAGCCAAGAACCCGAACGGCTACTGCGGCATCGGCGGCACGGGCGTCGTCTGCCCGATCGGCCTGGGTGTCGATGCAGGCGTCGAGGCCTGATGAGCCCTGACGCCTTCGACCGGGCGTGCCTGGCCCTGCCAGGCGCGACCCTGTCGATCCAGTGGGGCGACGACCACGTCTTCAAGGTCGGCGGCAAGATGTTCGCCGTGCGCGGCTCGGGCGTGACCTTGGGCGGCGGCGTCTCGTTCAAGGCGTCGGACGTGGCGTTCGAAGTCCTGACCGAGTCCGGCCAAGCCGCGCCCGCGCCCTATCTGGCGCGCGCCAAATGGGTGCATTTCGCCGACCTCGACGCGCTCGACGCGGAAGAGGTCGCCGACTGGGTGACGACCGCCCACGGCCTGATCGCGGCGAAGCTGACGCGCAAGGCGCGGGCGGAGCTGGGCCTGAGCTAGGCCCGCGCCAGCCCCCGCAACGCCATCGCCTCGATCGCCTGCAACAGTCGCTCGTTGGTGAGACCGGGGGTCTGCGGCGTCCACTTGACCAACCAGATCAGCATGCCGACCAGCAGCTGCACCACCAGCGGCGGCTCGCAGGGCGCGATGGTGCCGTCGGCCACGCCCTCCTCCAGAAAGCGCTCCAGCGTCTTGCGGAGCTCGGCGGTGCGCGTCTCGATCGCCTCGCGCTGGACATCGTCCAGATACGAGTTGTCGCCGAAATAGAGCTGCGGACCATTGTCGACCGCATCGTCTAGAACCGCGCGGAAGATTCGCCGAAGCTTGCAGAGGCCGCTCCCGCCCGCGGCGTCGACCGCCAGCAGGATGGCCTCGAACCGGTCCAGGGACTGATGATGGCCCGCGAAGGCCAGGGCCTGCTTGTTCGGGAAGTAGTAGTAGAGCGCCGCGTCGCGCAGATCGAGCGCGGCGGCGATGTCGGTCATCGTCGCGGCCGCGAAGCCCTTGGCGTTGATGATCTCGATGGCGGCGCGCAGGATCGCCTCGCGCTTCCTCAGGGACTTCTGGCTCTGCGCCAGAGGCCTGATGTCTTCCGCCGGCGTCAGGGGTTCCCCCGCCCTCGACAATGGTCGCTCCTCCGCCCGGCGCGCTTGATTCTGCGTCCAGCGATCACCGGTCTGCCAAGCTCTCCCCTAACGGCAACGCAATCAATCGGATAATTTCTAACTTGCACTAGAATATCGAGAGCATGTTAGATTTCTCCTTGGCTCAGCACGGGATGCAAGACCGTGCAGGCTTGGGGCAAAAAATGACGGACAACGTCCGCATCCACGTTCCGGCTCTTCCGACCGCCATGCGCGGCCCGAACGGCCGGCCGAGGCCGCCCTTACCCAACGTCAAGAAAGCCGCCCTTTCCTCCAGGAACTCCGGTCAAGCTCGAACCGGAGCGGGAAGAGGCGCGCATAAAAATAAAACACATCAGGGAGTTACATATGAGAAACGTCCAGATGCTGGGGGTCTCGGCCCTGGCGCTCGCCATCGCCGCCCCCGCCTTCGCCCAACAAACCAAACCCGCTGAAGCCACCGCCGTCGACGAGATCGTCGTCACCGCCACCAAGCGGGAGCAGACCCTTCAAGACGTGCCGATCTCGGTCGCCGTCACCGGCCAGCAGACGATCGAACGGGCCCAGGTCCGCGACCTGATCGACCTGCAATCGGTCGTTCCGTCGCTGAAAGTGTCGCAATTCAACGCCACCGGTCAGACGAACTTCGTCATTCGCGGCTTTGGCAACGGCAACGGCAACGACGGCATCGAAAGCTCGGTCGGCGTCTTCATCTGTCCGCCGTCAGCGCCTTTGAGACAGATTGAGGGTTCCGTTTAGAGGAGGGTT
>NZ_LSJA01000123.1 GCF_001556515.1 Caulobacter sp. CCH9-E1
GGTGGGGGAGGGGGCGGTGCTCATGACTTCAAGCATGAGGGCGGGGGAGGCGCCGTGCGTAAGAAACCTGCGTTTTTGTGTAAGTGGCCGTGGCGTAAGGGAAACGTCTGTTACTGGGCGGGGAAAGGAACGGGAATTGATCCTTCTCCCCTTGCGGGAGAAGGTGGCCCGAAGGGCCGGATGAGGGGTTGAACGGGTGCATCGGAGTGACCCCTCACCCGACCGGCTTCGCCGGCCACCCTCTCCCGCAAGGGGAGAGGGGCGGCCCTGTGGATAACTTTTCCCGCTATCCTCCAAACCCCGCCGCCACGACGGCCCGCGCCACGTTCGCGTGGACGGTGTTGCGGGCGTCCTCGTCGCCGCCGCGATCATGGAAGACGCCGATCAACACCGGCCCCCGGCCCGGCGGCCAGGCGATGGCGACGTCGTTGGTGATGTCCTTGCCGTTGTTGCCGGTCTTGTCGCCGACGCGCCAGCCGGGCGGCAGGCCCGCGCGCAGCCGTCTGTCGCCGGTCTTGTTGGCGATCAGCCAGTCGCGCAGCCGCTGGCGCGAGGCGGGGGAGAGGGCGTCGTCCAGCAGCAGCGCCTTCCAGGTCGCCACGATCGCGGACGGTGTCGTCGTGTCGCGCGGATCGTCGGGGGCTCCGCCGTTCAGCGCCGGCTCCAGCCGGTCGCTGCGGGTGGTCTGGTCGCCGATGGCGCGCAGGAAGCGGGTCAGGGCCGCCGGTCCGCCGCTGGGACCGCCCAGGGCCTCGAACAAGAGGTTGGCCGCGGCGTTGTCGCTGAGCGTGATGGTCGCCTCGCACAACTGGCCGATGGTCAGGCCGTCCTGGACGTGCTTCTCGACGATCGGCGAATTGCCCATCAGCACCTCGGGGCCGAAAGTCACCCGTCGATCCAGCCGTTCGCGACCCTGGTCGACGCGGCGGAGAATGGCCGCCGACAGAGGCGCCTTCACCGTGCTGCACATCCGGAAGCGCTCGTCCCCGCGCCAGGCGAAACGGCGGCCGTCTTGGGTGTCCAGCACCGCCACGCCGATCCGTCCGCCGCTAGCGCGCTCCAATTCGTTAATACGTGAGCTAAGGGCTTTCTGGTCGATGGGCGCCGCGCCGGCGACGGCGGGCAGCAGGACGGGCGCGGCCGCCAGGGCCGTGATCAGGTTTCTACGATGCAGCATGCGGGGTTCTCCTCGGGCGGGACCCTGCCCAGGCCTGGCTTTCCGCGCAAACGACGATAGCTTGGCGCAGCCATTAGCTGAATTAGGGTCTGACCCGTGAGCCGCGCTCAACTGCCCCTCAACGCCCTGCGCGCCTTCGAGGCCTCGGCCCGCCACCTGTCCTTCACCAAGGCGGCGATCGAGCTGTGCGTGACCCAGGCGGCGATCAGCCACCAGGTGAAGGGGCTGGAGGCGCGGCTCGGCGCGGCCCTGTTCCGCCGCCTGCCGCGCGGCCTGGCCCTGACCGACGAGGGGCTGGCGCTGCTGCCGTCGGTGCGTGACTCGTTCGACCGGCTGGATGGCGCCCTGGCGCGTTTCGAAGGCGGCCGGGTCACCGAGGTGCTGAGCGTCGGCGTGGTCGGCACCTTCGCGGTCGGCTGGCTGCTGCCGCGCCTGCCCGCTTTCCGCGAGGCGCATCCGTTCGTGGACCTTAGGCTCTTCACCAACAACAACCGCGCCGACCTGGCGGGGGAGGGGTTGGACTGCGCCATCCGTTTCGGCGACGGGGCCTGGCACGGCACCGAGGCCGCGCCGTTGTTCGCCGCGCCGATGAGTCCGCTCTGCGCCCCGGCGGTGGCCGAACGCCTCGCCGAGCCCCGCGACCTGTTTGGCGAGACCCTGCTGCGCAGCTACCGCGCCGCCGACTGGCCCGACTGGTTCGCGGCCGCCGGCCTGTCGCCGCCGCCGATCCGGGGGCCCGTGTTCGACAGCTCGTGGGTAATGGTCGAAGCGGCGATCCAGGGTCTTGGCGTGGCGCTGGCGCCGCCCAATATGTTTAGCCGGGACCTCGCCCAAGGACGCGTGGTCCGGCCCTTCGACATCGAGGTCGGGGCGGGTCGCTACTGGCTCACCTGGCTGAAGTCGAAGGCGCCGGGACCGGCCCTGAAGGCCTTCCTGGCGTGGCTTTCGACGTCGGAAACGGAATAAATTTCGACGGAACCAAAGGCCGCCACCTGGGTTCGCGCGCGGTAATAATGTGCTTGAGAATCAATGCTCAAGCTTGGCTCGGAAGCGCCGGAATCGCGCCCATCTTTAGCCAAGTTCGGCTGTCCGTTTTGAAACAGCGAGCGTTGCAGGACGCCGCGTCACTACGGATGAGACGCAAGATGATAGCAAGCACGAAGACCATGATGGTCGCCGCCGCCCTGGTGATGGGCGGCCTTACGGTCAGCGGCTGCGCGACCAAGAAGTACGTCAACACCCAGGTTGGGGCCGTCAACGAGCGGGTCAGCGCTCACGACACCCAGATCGGCGAACTGGACCAGACGGCGAAGGAAGCGCTGGATCGCGCGACCAAGGCCGGCAAGCTGGCCGAGGGCAAGTTCCAGTACGCCCTGGTGCTCAGCGACGACTCGGTGAAGTTCCCGGTCAACGCCGCCAACCTCTCGCCGGAAGCCGAGCAGCGCCTGGGCGAATTCGCCGAGAAGCTGAAGGCCGACAACAAGAACGTCTACCTCGAGATCCAGGGTCACACCGACAACTCCGGCTCGAAGGAATACAACGACGAGCTCGGCGAAAAGCGCGCGGAGACGGTGCGCAAGTTCCTCAGCCAGCACGGCGTCGCCCTGAACCGGATGGCGACGATCTCCTACGGCCAGGATGCTCCGGTCGCCCCGAACGAGACGCGCGAGGGCCGCGCCCAGAACCGCCGCGTCGTCGTGATGGTCCTCAGCTAGTTCCTCCCGCGTTCCGGACGGGCGCTTCGGTCGGCATCAAGCCGAAGCGCCCGTCCTGGGCGGACTCGCCGGCGCGGGAGTGAGCGCCGCGCCGGCGAGGATTCCGTCCTGGGACGGAATGGCCTTGGAAGCGGAGATCAATTCCCGCCTTCCTGGGCCTTGCGCCCAGGACCCATCGTTCGCCGCCGCCGATTTGCTCAGTGACTCCCAAACCGCATCCGGATGCATCTGGGCCCCGGGCATTCGCCGGGGAGGTCGGGGTTTTGGGTTGTTTCTGGAGAGTAGGATCGGCAACGTTCGCGCTCTTGCTCCGGAGTCGCCATGCGCCTTTCCCTCGTCCTCGCCGCCGGCCTGATGGCGGCCGGCGTCGCTCACGCCGAGACGCCAGCCCCGTCGACGGATCAACCGTTGCTGCGGACGGTGGCCGCCGATGTGGACGCCAAGGCGCTGGAGAGCACGATCCGTTCGCTGGTGGGCTTTGGCACCCGCCACACCCTGTCCGATACCCAGTCGGACAAGCGCGGCATCGGCGCGGCCCGGCGCTGGACCAAGGCCCGGTTCGAGGCGATCTCCAAGGACTGCGGCGGCTGCCTGACCGTCGAGACGCCGTCCCAGGTCGTCACCGGCCGGCGCATCCCCAAGGCGACCGAGGTGATGAACGTCCTGGCGATCCAGAAGGGGACCAGCGATCCCAGCCGGGTGATCATCATCGCCGGCCACATCGACAGCCGCGTCTCCGACGTCATGGACTTCACCAGCGACGCGCCGGGCGCCAATGACGACGCCTCGGGCGTGGCGGCGGTGATCGAGGCCGCGCGGGTGCTGTCCAAGCACAGGTTCCCGGCCACCCTGGTCTACGCCGTCCTGTCGGGCGAGGAACAGGGGCTTTACGGCGGCAAGATCCTGGCCGACTACGCCCGCGCCAACGGCTGGAAGGTCGAGGCCGATCTCAACAACGACATCGTCGGCAACAGCCGCGGCCAGAGCGGGGTGATGAACAACACGGAGGTCCGGGTCTTTTCCGAAGGCACCAAGGCGGTCGAGACGCCCGAGCAGGCCAACGGCCGCCGCTACAATGGCGGCGAGGTCGACAGCCCTTCGCGCAACCTGGCCCGCTATCTGGACGGCCTGGCCGACAAGTACCTGACCAACTTTGACGTGGTGATGGTCTATCGCACCGACCGCTATGGCCGGGGCGGCGACCAGGTCCCGCTGCTGGAGGCCGGCTATCCGGCCGTGCGCGTCACCGAGGCCGTGGAGAACTACGACCGCCAGCACCAGGACCTGCGAACCGAGAAGGGCAGGGTCTATGGCGACACGATCGAGGGCGTGGACTTTTCCTATCTGGCCCAGGTCGCGCGGCTGAACGTGGTGGCGATGGCCAGCCTCGCCTCGGCCCCGCCGCCGCCGTCGGGCGTCAAGATTGAGGGCGCGGTCAGCCCCGACACCAAGGTCGCGTGGGCCCCGACGCCCGGCGCGGCCGGCCACCGCGTCTGGTGGCGCGTGACCACCGACCCGACCTGGAGCCTGAACCGCTGGGTCCCGGGCCCGGCCGCGACCGCGACCCTGAAGGACGTGGTGATCGACGACTACTTCTTCGGCGTCTCGTCGGTCACCGCCGACGGCTGGGAAAGCCCGATCGTCTTCCCCGGACCAGCGGGCAGCTTCGAGAGCGTGGTCCCGACGGCGGCCCCCAAATAATCCGACTTCCCCGGCGAATGCCGGGGTCCAGATCGAAACCCATTGAGCTTGCGCACCTTGCGAGGCCCGAGGGCGCGATCGCCCAAACCTTTCCGGATGAATCTGGGCCCCGGCGTTCGCCGGGGAGGTCGGGGTGATGGGCTAAGCGATCAGGTCCGGATCGTTCCGCTTCAGCCAGGCCGCCGCGTAGGAGCACAGCGGGGTGATCCGCATGCCCTCGGCGCGCGCGGTCTCGGCGACCTTGGTCATCAGCCGGCCGGCGGCGCCCGCGCCGCGCAGGGCGGGGTCGGCCTCGACGTGCGGGATGACCAGCCTATGCCCCGAACGCTGGTAGTCGGCGAAGGCCAGCAGGCCGTCGACCTCCAGCTCGTAGCGGCTGAGTTCGGGGTTGTGGCGGAAGATGTCGGTCATGAGGCTTCCAACGCTTGATCCTCCCCCGCGTTGCGGGGGAGGTGGCCCAGAGGGCCGGAGGGGGCGAACTGGAGGTCGGCCGAGCTGGCCCCCTCCGGCCCTCTGGGCCACCTCCCCCGCGACGCGGGGGAGGAACTAAGCCGCTATCAATCCCGCAGCAGGTCGTTGATGCTGGTCTTCGACCGCGTCTGCGCGTCCACCGTCTTGACGATCACCGCGCAGTAGAGGCTGGGGCCGCCGTTCGGGTCGGGCAGCCCGCCCGGGACCACGACGCTGTAGGGTGGGACCTTGCCGATGTGGACCTGGCCGGTCTTGCGGTCGACGATCTTGGTCGAGGCGCTGATGAACACGCCCATCGACAGCACGCTCCCCTCGCCGACGACCACGCCCTCGACGACTTCCGAGCGGGCGCCGATGAAGCAGTTGTCCTCGATGATGGTCGGGTTGGCCTGCAGGGGCTCCAGCACGCCGCCGATGCCGACGCCGCCCGACAGGTGCACGTTCTTGCCGATCTGGGCGCACGAGCCGACCGTGACCCAGGTGTCGACCATCGTGCCTTCGTCGACATAGCCGCCGATGTTCACGAACGAGGGCATCAGGATCACGTTCTTGCCGATATGGGCGCCGCGGCGGACGATGGCGCCGGGCACGGCGCGGAAGCCGCCGGCCTCGAACTGCGGCGCGTCCCAGCCGTCGAACTTGTTCGGCACCTTGTCCCACCAGGGACCGACGCCGCCGCCCAGCGTCCCGGCGCGCATCACGGTGTTGGGGTTCAGGCGGAACGACAGCAGCACGGCCTTCTTCAGCCACTGGTGCGTGACCCACTCGCCGTCGATCTTTTCCGAGACGCGCGCCTTGCCGCTGTCGAGCAGCAGCAGGGCTTCGTCGACGGCGGTGCGGACCGGACCGGTGGTGGCGGCCGAGACGTCGGCGCGGGCTTCCCAGGCGGCTTCGATCTCGGTTTGCAGATCGGCGAGGCTGACGGCGGTCATGCGGGATTTCCTTGCAGGCGGGCCGAGCTCAGGAACTCGGCGAGGTCGGGAGTGCGGAAATGGACGTGTTCCGAGGTCGAGGCGGCCGCGTGCGGGCCGACCAGCACCGTGGTCATGCCCAGGCGGGAGGCCGGCACGAGGTTCTTCTCGCTGTCCTCGAAGAAGGCGGTCATCGGCGGGTCGATGGCGTGCAGCTTGGTGATCTTGTCGAAGGTCGCCAGGGCGGGTTTCGGCACGTAGTCCGCCGTCTCGATCGCGAAGACCTCGGAGAACAGATCGCGCAGCTCCAGGTGCGTCAGCACCCGCTCGGCGTGGCCCAGCGAGCCGTTGGTGAAGATCAGCCGGCGGCCCGGCAGGCGGGCGATCGCCGCGCGCAGGGCCGGGTTCGGCGTCAGCCGGTCCAGCTCGACGTCGTGGACCTCGTCCAGGAAGCGCTTGGGCTCCAGGCCATGGTTGATCATCAGCCCGGCCAGGGTGGTGCCGTGCTCGGTGAAGTAGCTGTGCTGCAACGCCCGGGCCTCGTCGCGGGGCAGACCGGTCTCGCGCTGGACGAAGTCGGTCATCTTGGCCTCGATCAGCCCCATGAACTCGCTTTCCAGCGGGTACAGGGTGTTGTCGAGGTCGAAGAGCCAGGTGTCGACGTGGGTGAGGTCGGCGCTCATTTCGAGATGAGCGTGCCCGCGCCGTGTTCGCTGAACAGCTCGACCAGCATGGCGTGGGGACGCCGGCCATCCAGGATGACCACGGCCTCGACGCCCGACTCCACGGCGTGGATGGCGTTCTCCAGCTTCGGGATCATGCCGCCGGTGGCGACGCCCGTGGCGATCAGCGCGCGGGCCTCCTCGATCGTCATCTGGCGGATCAGTTCGCCGTTGGCGTCGAGCACGCCCTTGATGTCGGTCAGCATCAGCATCCGCTTGGCCTTCAGCGCGCCCGCCAGGGCGCCGGCCACGGTGTCGGCGTTGATGTTGAAGGTCTCGCCCGCCTCGGAGACGCCGATCGGGGCGATCACCGGGATGTAGTCGGTCTCGGAGGTCAGCAGGGCCTGGATGATGTGCGGGTCGATCTTGGTCGGTTCGCCCACGAAGCCCAGGTCCACGACCTGCTCGATATTGCTGTCCGGGTCCTTCTTGGTGCGGGTCACCTTCTCGGCGGTGATCAGGCGGGCGTCCTTGCCCGACAGGCCCACGCCGCGCACGTCGGCCTCGGCGCCGGCCTGGGTGATCCAGTTGGCGATTTCCTTGTTGATCGCCCCCGACAGGACCATCTCGGCCACTTCCATGGTGGCTTCGTCGGTGACGCGCAGGCCGTCGACGAAGGTCGACTTGACGCCGGCCTTGTCGAGCATGCGGCTGATCTGCGGGCCGCCGCCGTGGACGACCACCGGGTGCACGCCCAAGAGCTTCAGCAGCACGGCGTCGGCGGCGAAGACCTTGGCCACCTCTTCCTGGCCCATGGCGTGGCCGCCGTATTTGATCACCACCGTCTCGCGGTCGTAGATCTGGATGTAGGGCAGGGCTTCGGCCAGGGTCTTGGCGGTGGCCCAGCCGGCTTCCTCGGCGGCGTCGGTCAAGGCGGCTTGTCCTCGAAGGGAAATTAGGCGCGCCTCGATAGCGGACCCCGCCCCCCCTGTCATCAAAAACGCTGAGTTAGCCGCGCCGCTCGAACCGCCACTTCATCAGCAACACCGCGCCCGACATCAGCAGGCAGGCGATGTTGGACGCGATCACCGGCCAGGCCCGGATCATGATCCCGTAGGCGATCCAGCAGGCGAAGCCGGTGACGGTGACGACATAGGTCCGCAAGGACACGGCCGAGGCGTCCTTTTCCTTCCAGATCTTCAGGATCTGGGGCGCGAAACTGGTGATCGACAGCAGCGCCGCGATCGTCCCGATGGTCGCGGCGACGGGCGTGACGGCCATCTAGGCGGTCTGGGCCAAGGTCTGGTCCAGGCCCCACAGGTCGGCGTAGGCCGGCGCCAGGGTCAAGCCCACCGGCGTCGGGCCCGGCGCGTGGCCCTCGCGCAGGCAGTGGGCCAGGTAGGACAGGGCGGTTTTCACGCCATGCTCGGAATAGGGCTTGCCGATCACGCCGCAGGCGCCGGCGAAATCCTCGGGCAGCCGCTTGACGTTGGCGGTCATGAACAGCGCCACGCCGCCGCAGTCTTGCGAGATCTTGCGGGCGACATCGACGCCGGTCGGGCCGTCGCTGAGGTGGACGTCGACCAGGGCGAGGTCCGGATGCAGTTGCTGGGCGAGGGCCACGGCCTCGTCCGAGCTCATGGCCAAGCCGAGCGGATGGCAGCCGACCTCTTCGATCAGGTGCTCCAGCTCGATGGCCAGCAGCATCTCATCCTCGACGATCAGTACCTCGAGCGCTCGACCGCTCATACCCAAAGCCTTGTCCTTCACTCTAGAGCCTGTCTGGTTTAGATGGTTCCATCTAAACCAGATAAACAGGCTCTAATTCAAACACTTAGAGCGCGTTCGAGCGGTTCAACCGCTCACACTTAAACCTAACGCGCTCTAATGCGCGCCATTCACGGGCAGGAGAACGACCACGCGGGTTCCAGGTTCCGCGTCGGTGGTTTCCCACTTAGCTTTCAGCTGCTGGCAAAGCAGCTGAACGATGGTCAGGCCAAAGCCGATGGCCTGTTGCTGGATTCCAACGCCGTTGTCGGTGATTTCGATCCTGAAATCGCCGTTCAAGCGGCTGACGCCCACGAAGATCCGGCCGCCGCGGCCTTCGGGGAAGCCGTGCTTCAACGAATTGGTCAGCAGCTCATTGACCACCAGGGCGAACGGCGCGGCCTTGGCGGCGGGGATGTCGACGCGCTCGAGATCCAGCTGCATCTCGATGTCGTCGCGGCCCGCCGAGCCCATCAGGTCGGCGACCATGTCGCGGATGAAGGCCGAGACGTCGAACCGTTCGACGTCCTCGCTCTGGAACAGGCGCCGGTGGACGGTGGCGATGGCGTTGACCCGGCCCAGCATGCCCTTCAGCGACGCCTTCAGGGCCGGATCAGGAACCCGGCGCGTCTGCAACAGCAGCAGGCTGGAGATGAGCTGCAGGTTGTTCTTCACGCGGTGGTCGACCTCGTGGAGCAGGGCGGTCTTCTGCTCCAGGGCTTCGGTCAGCTCCCGCGTGCGGGTCTCGACGACCTGCTCCAGGTCGTCCCGATGCTCGCGCACCTTGGCCTCGGCGGTCTTCTTATCGGTGACGTCCAGTTGGGACCCGAAGAAATAGACGATCTCGCCCGCCGTGTTGCGCACGGGCGAGACGTAGAGCGCGTTCCAGAAGGTGGCGCCGTCCTTGCGATAGTTCAGCAGGTCGACATTCATGTCCTCGCCGGCGGCGATGGCCTTGCTCAGGGCCGCGACGGCGTTCCGGTCGGTGTCCGGCCCCTGCAGCATGCGGCAGTTGCGACCGATGACCTCGTCGCGCTCGTAACCGGTCAGTTTCAGGAAGGCGTCGTTGGCGAAGATGATCGGGTTGTCGGCCTGGGCGGCGTCGGTGACGATCATCGCCATCCGGGTCGCGCGGATCGCCGCGGCGAAAGGATCGTCGATGCCGTGTCCGGCGGCCAGGCGGTCGCCGGCGCGTCGCGATTCCGAATAGTCGTCCATGCCTGCAATCAGCTCCACCGCCCCGTGGACGCTCAACGTACTCGATGGTGTCGAGTTCCCTACATAGGTTCAATCCAAAAATAGGGACGGCGGGTAGGCTGCGGCCGCCGCCGCGCTGTCTGGAGGCCCCCTACCTGGGCTGATAGATCCTGTCGAAGACGCCGCCTTCGCCGAAGTGCGTGGCCTGGGCTTTCTTCCAGCCGCCAAAGGTGTCGTCGATCGTGACCAGCGGAATCGACTTGAACTTGCTGGCGTATTTGGCCGCCACGGCCGCGTTGCGTGGGCGGTAGTGGTTCTTGCCGATCAGATCCTGCGCCAGCGGGCTGTAGAGAAAGTTCAGATAGCCCTCGGCCACGGTGCGGGTCTTGTGGCGGTCGACGTTCTTGTCGACCAGGGCGACCGGCGGTTCGGCCAGGATCGAGATCGACGGATAGACGATGTCGAACTTGCCCGGCAGCTCCTCCTGGGCCAGGAACGCCTCGTTCTCCCAGGCCAGCAGCACGTCGCCGATGCCGCGCTGGGTGAAGGTGGTGGTCGCGCCGCGCGCGCCGGTGTCCAGCACCGGCACGTGGTCGAACAGGCTGCGCACATAGGCCTCGGCCTTGGCGGGGTTGCCGCCGGGCTGCTTCAGCGCCCAGGCCCAGGCCGCCAGATAGTTCCAGCGCGCGCCGCCCGAGGTCTTCGGGTTCGGGGTGATCACGTCGACGCCCGGCTTGATCAGGTCCGGCCAGTCCTTGATCTTCCAGGGATTGCCCTTGCGGACCAGGAACACGATCGTCGAGGCGTAGGGCGTCGAGTTCTGCGGCAGGCGCGACTGCCAGTTGGCCGGCAAGAGCTTGGCCCTGGCGGCGATCTCGTCGATGTCATAGGCCAGCGCCAGGGTGACGACGTCGGCCTGCAGGCCGTCGATCACCGAGCGGGCCTGCTTGCCCGAGCCGCCGTGGCTCTGGTTGATCGTCAGGGTCTGGCCGACCTTGTCCTTCCAGTACTTGGCGTAGGCGGCGTTGATGTCCTTGTAGAGTTCGCGCGTCGGGTCGTAGCTGACGTTCAGCAGCGTGACCGGCTTGGCCTGGGCGTGGGCCAGGGGCCCCGCCATCAGGGTCGCGGCCCCGGCGCCGGCGCCCGCCAGCAAGCCGCGTCGGGTGGGAGCCTTGCGGGTGTCGCTCATGGGCGCGATCCTTTCCTTGGACTTGGACGACGGGAGGTGAGGGGCCGCCCATTCCGGGCTCTTCGCCTTGCGGCGCGGGCGGCCTGTTAAGCTAGAACGCGAACTGACTGCGGAGGTTGATCGCCTGGTAGCTCTGGCTCAGCGGCAGCAGGCCTCCGGCCGGATCCTTGCGATCGATGTCGACATCCAGATAGTCGAGCGAGAACTTGGTCACCGAATTGGGGAACCAGTTCAGGCCGGCTGTCCAGATGGTCTGCTCGCCGCCGCGCACGCGGTCGGCGGCCAGGATCGCGTCCTCGTGGTGGTTGAGATCGAGCACGGAGTAGCGCGCGGCCAGCTCCCAGGCGCCCCACTTGCCCTTCTTGGGGTCGAACGGATTGGCGATGGTCGGGGCGTCGAAGGCGAAGTTGGCCGTATTGTACTTGCGGGCCTCGCCCGTCAGCACCCAGCCGCCTTCCACGTACCAGCCCTTGAACCTGGGATCGCTGACGCCCGCGGCCGGATTGCGGCGGTCGATCTTGTAGTCGAAGACCTCGCCCTGGATCAGGAAGTTCGCCTTCTGGGCCGCCAACTCCAGGCCGTAGTGGCGCGCGCCCTTGGCGTTGATGGCGCCTGTGCCGATCAGCTGCTGGCCGTCGACGCGCAGCTCGGGACGGTCCTGGATATTGATCGGATAGGCGCCGCTGAGGGCGGCGGTCTGGGCGGGCGTGGCGATGACGCTGGCGTTGGCCCCGACATGGATCAGCCAGTCCTGGCCCTTCAGCGGCGTACCGGCCAGGCGGGCCAGATAGCCCAGTTGCTCGTCGAAGGTCTGGCCGTCACCCGCCTTGGCCCCGGTCACGGCGCCGGACAGGATCCAGCGTTCGCCGACGGTCTGGGCCTGCAGGGCGATCCGGCGGTCGGCGCCGGCCAGGCCGCGGGCGGCCTCGGCGGCCGAGGGGCGTTCGGGGAACAGCGAGCCGTTGGTCGAGGCGGCGTCCTCGAGACCGAGGTTCGGGGCGAACGCGCCGACGCGGACCTTGAACGGGGCGTAGTTGTACTGGAGGTAAATCTCCTGCAGCACGCCCGAGCCGTCCGTGCCGGCGCCGCCGAAATCCAGCAGGATCGAGTAGTCGAAGTTCTTGGCGAACTTGCCGTCGACGCCGAGGCGGGCGCGGCGGAAGTTCGTGCCGTTGTTCAGGTCGCGGCCGTTGCCGATCACCGCCGGCAGGTCCTTGTCCTGGAAGTAGTGGGCGGTGTCGAGCTGCATGACGCCGTGCAGGGTGGCGCTGTAGGCGCCGTCGCCGGACACAATGGTCGGCTTGCCGCCGGCGATGCTGACGGTGGCGCCCGCCTGCGTCGTGCGCACGTCCTTGAAGCTGGCCGCGGTGGCGGCCTTCAGGTCGGCGACCTGCTGCTGCAGGGCGGCCAGCTGGGCCTCGAGCGCGGCGATGCGCGCGGCGGCCTCATCCGGGCTGGGCGGGGTCGTCTGAGCGGACGCCGCGCCGGCGGCGGCCAGCAGGGAGACGCCGGCGATCAGCGCGGCGCGGAAGACGATCTGGGTTGGCTTGATCATGTTGGTCCCCTCTCGGCGCCGCGGGGCGGGCCGACCTGCCGAGCTAGGGAAGACCATTATCCCTATCTCGGAAATAGAGATTTGAGAGCGCCGGCCATGAGTTTTTCTGTAAGGCGCGGCGACCGGTGCGGAAGATCCTTCGAATCCTCCCCTCGGATTCAACGCCGCAAGCAAGAACAATCTGTTTACGGATGAAATGATCTGGTCGGTCGTTTGGCGCGCGCGAGGCATGAAAAAGGGGCCCACGGCATGCCGTGGGCCCCTTCGGGTCGTCGGTAGAAAGGCGATCCGCCTTAGAACATCGCGCGCCCGGCCAGGCGCAGGTTGTAGCGCTTCTGCTTCTTGGTGGCTTCCACGCCGCCTTCCAGCGCCAGGTACGACATCGGCGTGCCGGCGCGCAGGGCGAAGCCGGCGGTGACCGCGCCGTCCTTGTCGTTGAGCGCCGCCAGGGTGAACGGGTTGCCGCCCTTGAAGCTGGCGATCGTGTCGCCGACCGAACCGGCCAAGGTCTTGCGGTAGCCGACGCGGATTTCCGGACGCCACCAGACGGTCTTGCCGTAGTCGGCGCCGAGGACGAGGCCCAGTTCGCCGCTGAGATTGCTGGAGGTGCGCTTGTCGACGGTCAGGTCGAAGCCCGAACCGCCGCCGCTTTCGGCGCGCTTGCCCTCGCGCAGCCAGACGTAGTCCACGCGGCCTTCGGGGCGGGCGAAGAAGCGGCCCATCTTGGCCTCGTAGGCGACGCCGGCATAGGCGTTCGAGGTCAGGCCGTTCCAGTCGGCGCGGTTCTTCAGGACCAGGTCGGCCACGCCGTCGGCGTTTCTGTCCGGCGCGATGAAGCTGCGCTTGCCGTTGAAGAAGCCATAGCCCACGCCGCCGCCGGCGTTGAAGCGCCAGCCGCCGACCGAACGCCGCCAGTAGGCGCCGGTCTGGATGAACGAGGCGGTGGTGTGCTCGCCGACCTTGGCGACGGTGTCGTGCTCTTCCAGGCTGGCGTAGGCCAGGGTCACGCCCAGGGCGCCGCCCGCGTCGCCCATGGCCTCGTAGCCGGCGACGAAACCGAACGCCTGGGTGTCGGAGCCCAGGGTCTGGTCGGTGTCGCGCCGGGTCAGCGAGTTGATCTCCTGGACCCACAGGCTGTCAGGCCCGTAGCGGTCGCCCGGATCGGGGCGGAACATGGTCGCCGCCGAAATCTGCTGGTTGACCGACTGCAGGGCCGAGAACATGCCTTCGCCCTGGTCGGGCAGCATCTGGTCGTAGACGTCGCGGAAGCTGTCGCGCGTGCTCTGGTTCAGGAAGGCGCTGGCCAGGGCCGTGTCCTGGCCCAGGGCCGCGAACACGGCGTCATAGGCCGAAGTCTCGGCCTTGTTGAAGCCGATCTCGGCGGCGGTCCGGCGGCGCACGTCGATATAGACGTTGTTGGCGTCGGCGCGGCTGGTGGCGACGTACAGATAGGGCGACTGCGCCAGCAGGCCGTTGCCGAACGTGCCCGTGCTGATGTTCGAGCCCTGGATCACCGTGAAGGTGGTCGGCTGCTTGACCAGATTGGCCAGGCGGATGCCCAGCTCGGCGCCCGAGGCGATCGTGGTCGCGCCGGAGACGACCAGCTTCGTGCCGGTCCCGGCGGCCGGATCGGCCGAGAACAGAATCTTGCCGGTCGAGCCGATGTTCAGGCTGCTGACGTTGATCGTCTCGCTGTTCAGGATGCCCAGGCTGCCGTTGGCGACCGAGATGTCGAGCTTGCCGTCGCTGTCGGTCAGCGCGCCCAGGGCCACCGCGCCGTTGGTGATCGACAGGCGGTCTTGGCCCGCGCCGAACGACATGGCGCCCACCAGGGTGCCGCTGTTCAGGTTCAGGGTGTCATTGCCGCCGCCGAACAGCACGTCGCCCACGGTGGTCGGCGTCGACGTGACGGTGGTGGTGTCGGTGCTGGTGACGGTGTCCGTGCTCGGGAAGGTGGTCGTCGAGGCGAAGCTGGACGGCCCCGTCTGGGTGTAGGTCACGCCGGCGTTATTGGCGCGGAGGTCCAGGGCGATCGCCTGGCCGCCGGCCGTCACCGTGGCGGTCTTGCCGTCGGCCTTGAACTGCGGGGCGGTGACCGTGGCGCGGATCGCGCCCGTGTTGGTGATCGTCTTGAGCGTGCCGCCCTGGTCGAGCACGGCCACGGCGTCGCCGGTCTCGCCGACGCGCGTCGCGCCGATCGTGCCGTAATTGTTCACGGTCGAGGCGGTGGAGCCAGCGCCCAGCACCAGGCCGCGGGCCGAGGCGGTGACGCCCGAAGCGGCGTACGAGGAGGCCGTCGACAGGATCGAGCCGCGGTTCAGCAGCTGGTCGGCGACCGCGCCGCTGTTGAGGATGGCGCCCGTAGCGTTGGCTTCGTACGTGCTGGCCGAGATCTGGCCGTCGTTGCGCAGGCCTCCGACCAGCGTGGTCGTACGCCCGCCGCCCGCGCCGACCGACAGACCGGTCGCGGTGACGCCGTTATAGACGCCGCCGGCGGTGATCGAGCCCTTGGCGATCAGGCCGAAGGCGTTGTCGCCGGTTCCGACGGCGCCCAGAGTCACGTTCTGGTTGGCCGAGCCAATCTGCAACGCCGGCGCCGCGCCGAAGGCGCTGATGCTGGACGTCCCGGTGTTGCTGGACGTGATCGTGGTGAGCACGGTGTTGCCGTCAGCGCCCACCTTGCTCGAATAGTTGGATCCCTGCAGCAGGACGCCGCCCGTCACGTCGCCCGCGATTCGTACGGCGGACCCGCCTTGCCGCAGGTCGTCGGCGTCCAGCTTGTTCAGGGCGTCCACGGTGGCGGGGCGGGAGGTCGAGCGGTAGCCGGTGGCGCTGGCCGAGCCTTGCAGCACCAAGGCGCCGTTGATGTTGGCGTCGATATCCTGCGCGATCGCGCCGACGCCCTGGACGGTGATCGAGCCGCCGAGCGTGACCTTGCCCGTCACCGGCGCGGCGATGCGCACGCCGCGGGCGTTGTCGCCGATGACGCTGATGCTGCCCAGGTTGGTGACGTTCCCGACGACGGGACCTTCCAGCAGCATGCCCGCGGAGTTGTTGCCCTCGACGCTGATCACGCCGGCGGCGTCGTTAACGATATCGCCGGTGAAGGTCCCGGCGTTGGTCAGGCGCACGCCGAAGCGATTCGAGCCCTGGGCGAACGAACCGTCCAGATCGCCGTCATTGTCGCTATCGGTGGGCGTGTAGTCCTCGACCAGCGAGATGGTCGCCGAATTGGTCAGGCCCCCCGTCTTGCCGCCGATGATCAGCACGCCGACGCTGTCATTGACGTTGTTGGTCGAGAGCGTGCCCGAGTTGGTCACCTTGTTGTTGCTGTCGATCGTGACGATGGCGCCCGCCGCGGTCGGCTTGATCGAGCCATCGGACGTGATCTTGATGTCGTCAGCCGCCGAGCCCGTCGCCGTGCTGGTGGCGATCGGCGTCGTGCGCGCGGTGGAGACCGAGGTTTCCGCCGACGCGGCGAAGGCCATGGCCAGAAGAGGAGCGGCCGCGACCGTCGCGACCAGGACCTTGCGCTGCATTACGAACGACACCTCGATAGAAACTGGCGCACCTAATTCGGGTCACGTTGCGGCGAAAATGCGGTGAGTCCCGCTCGCGACACGCACTAAGGCGCCAACCGTCTATCGCATGGCTTGGCGGGGCGCCATATCTGCTTCGTCGAATCGCTTCAGCTCGAGACCATGAGCAATCCCATGCCCTTGGCGAACACGTCCCCTGGAGGACCGGAAATTCGCCGCTCCGGCGCCTTTTGGCCCATTCTGGTGGGGCCTGGCGCGATCCTGGGTCTGATGGTCGTCGGCATGGCCCAACCGCTCCCCGCCGCGCTCGCGGCCGCCGGCGCGGCCGGCGCGGGCTACTGGCTGGCCAAGCGCGATCAGGCGCGGCAGGCTCCCGTGACCCCCGGCGCGCCGCTCGCCCCCGTCGCGGCGGCGGAAGAAATCCCGCCTTTCGCCTCGATTCTCGATCGCCTGCCCGATCCCCTGATGGTCATCGCCGCCGAGGAGGCGGATGACCTGACGGGCCGGCGTTTCCTGTTCGCCAACGCCGCCGCCCGCGATCTGTTCAAGATCCAGCACACCGGCCAGCTCCTGGTCACGGCCGTGCGCAATCCGCGCGTGCTGGAGGCGGTGGACGAGGCCCTGTTCGGCGGGCTTGAGGGGGTGGTCGAGTTCGAGACGGGCGGGACCCAAGGCCGCGCCTGGCTGGCCTATGTCCGGCCGCTCAAGGAGGCGCCCGGACGCTCGCGCCTGGCCCTGCTGGCCCTGCGCGACGAGACCGACGCCCGGCGCAGCGAGCGGACCCGCGCCGACTTCCTGGCCAACGCCAGCCATGAACTGCGCACGCCGCTGGCCTCGCTGTCGGGGTTCATCGAGACCCTGCGCGGCCACGCCAAGGACGATCCGGGCGCCCGCGACAAGTTCCTAACCATCATGCTGGCCCAGGCCGAGCGGATGTCGCGCCTGATCGACGATCTGATGAGCCTGTCGCGGATCGAACTGAACGAACACATCGCGCCGCTGGGCCGCGTCGACCTGGCCATGGCCGCCATCGACGTGATCGACGCCCTGGCCCCGCAGGCCAAGGACAAGGCCGTGACCTTCGATCCCGTGCTGCCGCCGCGCGGCGGAGCGGTGGTCGACGGCGACCGCGACCAGATCATCCAGGTCATCCAGAACCTGGTCGACAACGCCATCAAGTACACGCCCAAGGGCGGGACCGTGCGGGTCGAGATCTTCCCGGGCCTGCCGGCCGAGGCCGCCGCCGCGCCGCGCGATTCGGCGGCCGCCCGCATGTCGTTGTTGACGCCCGACCACGATCCGGCCGAGCGCTACGCCGCCCTGCGGGTGACCGATCGCGGACCAGGCATCGCTCGCGAGCACCTGCCGCGCCTGACCGAGCGCTTCTACCGCGTCGAGGGCCAGAAGAGCGGCGACCGGTCGGGCACGGGTCTTGGCCTGGCGATCGTCAAGCACATCATGAATCGCCACCGAGGCGGTCTGACGGTCGAGAGCGTGCAGGGCGAGGGCGCGACCTTCGGCATCTATCTCCCGATGGCGGGGGGCGACAGCTAGGGCGCGGCGCCCGCGCGCCTAGCGTCAAAGCCGATAGCGGGGCCACGCCTTGCAAAATCCGCCGTTTCCATCTATCTTTGTTATGCGAGCCGGGCCCCTCTGACGGTCGACGCTGGAACAGCGTGATCGTGATGTCGGAGCGCATCGGGTGTGCTCGATGCCGGGTCTAGAGGGACTTCCCCACAGCCCAGCAAGCCTGACATCGGGCCGCCCTCCCAACAGAGGAGAGCGTCAATGTTCCTGAGTTCAATTTTTTCCAAGTCCGTGCGCCGGGGGCGGACTCCATCCGATCCGCGCGAGCGCTCCAGCAGGTCCGCCGCGTCGCCCGACCTGCCGGCTCAGCGACCGTTTTTGCTGGACCTGATCGATCGCTGGGGGCGGCGATGAGAGTCGGGGCCTCGCCTTCACCCATGGCCTGGCTGCCTTTGCGGCTGACGCAGCAGACGCTGGTTCAGGCCGCGTCTCACGCCAGTCAGCCGACGAGCAAGCCCGTGACGCCGCCCGACCGGATCGAGACCTCTCCGACCGCGCGATCCGCGCGTCGAAGCGTGCTCGACATCCGTGTCTAAGGCTTGTCGCCTCTGACGCCCGCCGCGTCTGACGCGCTGGCCTAGCCAGCATTCCCTAGACCCCACGCCCCTCGGCGGCCGCCCTGAACGGCGGCCGCCGAGACCTGGAGCGCGCTTACGATCATGGACTTTCTGACTCTGCCGGTTATCGGCAAGCCCCTTTGGATGTGGGCCGGCTTCGTGCTGGCCGTCGTGGCCCTGCTGGCGTTCGATCTCGGCGTCCTGCATCGCAAGACGCGTGAGATCGGCGTCCGCGAAAGCCTGCTGATGTCGGCGATCTATATCGCGCTGGGCCTGGGCTTTGGCGGTCTGGTCTGGCTGCAGCTGGGAGCGACCTCGGGCGTCGAGTACCTGACGGGTTTCGTGATCGAGAAAAGCCTGGCGATCGACAATGTCTTTGTCATCGCCTTGATCTTCGGCTTCTTCGCCATTCCGCCCGCCCTGCAGCACCGGGTGCTGTTCTGGGGCGTGCTGGGCGTGATCGTCATGCGCGGCGTCATGATCGGCGTCGGCGCGGCGCTGGTCAGCCAGTTCGGCTGGGTCCTCTACATCTTCGCCGTCTTCCTGATCCTGACCGGTTTGAAGATGCTGTTCTCGAGCGGCAAGCCCATCGATCTCAACGAGAACGCCGCCCTGAAGTTCGTGCGACGGGTCCTGCCGGTGACCGACCGGCTGGAAGGCGAGGCGTTCTTCGTCAAGGGCGTCGACACGCGCACCGGCAAGGCCGCCCTGCTGGCGACGCCGCTCTTCCTGGCCCTGGTGCTGGTCGAGATCGCCGACCTGATCTTCGCCGTCGACTCCGTGCCGGCGATCTTCGCCATCACCACCGACCCCTACATCGTCTACACCTCGAACATCATGGCCATCCTCGGCCTGCGCGCCCTCTATTTCGCGCTCGCCACCGTGCTGCATCGTTTCGCCTACCTCAAGCAGGCGCTCGCCGTGCTGCTGGTCTTCATCGGCGGCAAGATCTTCATCGCCGACCTTCTGGGCTGGACCAAATTCCCCGCGGGTCTGTCGCTGTCGATCACCTTCGCGATCCTCGCGGCGGGGGTGCTGTGGTCACTCTGGAAGACTCGAAAGAGCGCCTCCTTCGTCAGATGAAGCGTGTTAACCGGGCGCTGTCGTCAAACTGTCATGTAACTGTCGCATAAGCACAGCGCCGGCCGGTCATAGATCGGACCCGGGGGAAGGCCGCGATCCTGCGGAGCCTTCGACACTTCTGGCGCAAGATTAGCTTCACGCATGCTGACCTGGCTTTCGCTCCTTGTCCTGGCGCTGTTCTCCGGCGCGGCCTTCATGGCCGGCCGCCGTCGCGCCGTGGCCGCCGCCGGAGGCCGCGCCCGCGTCCTCCACTCCCTGCCGGACTACTACGGGACCTACGCGGCCCTGTGGGCCGGCGTTCCCGCCGCCTTGCTGCTGCTGCTGGGCGTGACGTTCGGCGGCCGCGTCGAGGACGCGATCCTGCAATCGAGCCGTCCGGCCGCCGTCCAGGCGCTGGAGCCCGACCGCCAGGACGTCTTCTACAGCGACGCCCACGCGATCGCCGCCGGCAAATCGCCGAGCGAGGTCACGTACGAGGGCGAGCTGAAGGTCGCGCTGGACGCCAAGGTCGCCGAGGCTCGCCGGATCGAAACCGTCCTGAAGGTCGGCGTCCTGGCCGCCGCGGGCGTGCTGGCCCTGGCCGGCTTCCTGCTGGCCTTCCCGAAGATCTCCGCCGAATTCCGCGCCCGTAATCGGGTCGAGGGCTGGATCGGCGTCCTGCTGATCGGCTGCTCGGTCGCCGCGGTGCTGACAACCCTGGGCATCGTGCTGTCGCTGGTCTGGGAAAGCTGGCGCTTCTTCCAGAGCGTCAATCCGCTGTCGTTCCTGTTCGGCACCGAGTGGAGCCCGCAGATCGCCATGCGCGCCGACCAGGTCGCCTCGTCGGGCGCCTTCGGAGCCGTGCCGCTGTTCGCCGGCACCTTCCTGATCATGTTCATCGCCATGCTGGTGGCCGCGCCCGTCGGCCTCTACTCGGCGATCTATCTGTCGGAATACGCCAGCCGCGGCGTCCGCGGCGTGGTCAAGCCGCTGCTCGAGGTCCTGGCCGGCGTGCCGACCGTGGTCTACGGCTTCTTCGCCGCCCTGACCGTGGGGCCGCTGTTCCGCGCCGGCTTCAACGCAATCGGCGCGGCCCTGCCGCCGGGGCCGATCGCCACCTACCTGATGGAAGTCCAGAACCAGATGGCCCTGGTGGCCGGCGTGGTGATGGGGATCATGCTGATCCCGTTCGTCTCCTCGCTGTCGGACGACATCATCAACGCCGTGCCGCAGAGCCTGCGCGACGGCAGCTACGCCATGGGCGCCACCAAGTCGGAGACGGTCAAGAAGGTCGTCCTGCCGGCCGCCCTGCCGGGCATCATGGCCGCGATGCTGCTGGCCATCTCCCGCGCCGTCGGCGAGACCATGATCGTGACCATGGCCGCCGGCCTGCAGGCCAAGCTGACCGCCAATCCGCTCGACACGGTGACCACCGTCACCGTCCAGATCGTCACCCTGCTCACCGGCGACCAGGAATTCGACAGCCCCAAGACCCTGTCGGCCTTCGGTCTCGGCCTCACCCTGTTCGTGGTGACGCTGTGCCTGAACATCATCGCCCTGCGCATCGTCCAGAAGTACCGGGAACAATATGACTGACGCGACCCTCGGCGCGGCCGCCCCGCGCTCGGCCTTCTCGGCCGCCGACGACCGTCTGAAGAAGCGTCACCGCGCCGAGCGCCTGTTCAAGGCCCAGGGCGTCGCGGCGATCATCATCGCCATGGTGTTCCTGGTGGTGCTGGTGGGCCGGATCGTGGCCCAGGGCTACACGACGTTCGAGACCCACACCTTGAGCGTGCCGGTCTATCTGAATCCGGACCGCATCGACACGTCCGACCTCTCGGGCGTGAACTACGACTACATCGTCGCCGAGGCGGTGATGAAGAAGCTGGGCGTGCAGGACGACGACCTGGGCACGGTCTCGACCAAGGTCCAGGACCTTGTTTCGCGTGACTTCGGCTTTCAGTTGCTGAACAAGCTGAAGGCCGATCAGAGCCTGATCGGCAAGACGATCGACGTCTCGGGCCCGCTGAAGGCCGACGCCGATCTCTACTTCAAGGGCGAGCTGAAGCGCTCGACCGCCGAGGGCGACCGCAAGCTCGACAACCAGCAGCTCGACTGGCTGGACCAGCTCGAAAAGACGGGCGCGATCAAGTCGGGCTTCAACTTCGCCTTCTTCACCAACTCCGACTCGACCGAGCCCGAACAGGCCGGCGTGCTGGGCGCGGTGGTCGGCTCGGCCATGATGCTGTTCATCACCGCCCTGATCGCGGTGCCGGTCGGGGTGATGGCCGCGGTCTATCTGGAAGAGTTCGCGCCGAAGAACCGCTGGACCGACGTCATCGAGGTCAACATCAACAACCTCGCGGCCGTGCCGTCGATCGTCTACGGCCTGCTGGGCCTGGCTTTGTTCATCAACTGGCTGAACGTGCCGCGGTCCTCCCCGCTGGTCGGCGGTCTGGTGCTGGCCCTGATGGCCCTGCCGACCGTGATCATCGCCACCCGTTCGGCGCTGAAGGCCGTGCCGCCCTCGATCCGCGAGGCCGCCCTCGGCGTCGGCGCGTCGAAGACCCAGACGGTCTTCCACCACGTGCTGCCGCTGGCCATGCCCGGCGTGATGACCGGCGCCATCCTGTCGCTGGCCCACGCCCTGGGCGAGACCGCGCCGCTGCTGATGATCGGCATGGTGTCGTTCGTGCCCGGCGTGCCGGAAGGCTTCACGGGCGCGGCCACCGTCCTGCCGGTCCAGGTGTTCATCTGGGAGAACGCGTCCGAACGCGCCTTCCACGAGCGCACGGCCGCCGCCATCATCGTCCTTCTCGTCTTCATGATCGTCATGAACGCCGCGGCCGTGATCCTGCGCCGCCGCTTCGAGCGCCGCTGGTAGGTTTCACATGACCCAGATCCTGAACCCTCTCGCCCAACCTCTCCTGCGCGGACACGCCATGACCGTCCAAAGCCCTGACGACACCGCCGGCACGCCGGTGATCCAGACCGCCGTGCCGGCGGCCAGCGCCGCCGCTCCGGTCGGCGAGCCCAAGATCAAGGCGCGCGACGTCAAGGTCTTCTACGGCGACAAGCAGGCTCTGTTCGACGTCAACCTGGACATCCCGGCCAAGTCGGTCACCGCCTTCATCGGCCCGTCGGGCTGCGGCAAGTCGACCTTCCTGCGCTGCATCAACCGCATGAACGACACGATCCCCTCGGCCCGCGTCGAGGGGGCGATCCTGATCGACGGCGCCGACGTCAACGCCAAGAGCGTCGACCCGGTGGTCCTGCGCTCGCGCGTCGGCATGGTGTTCCAGAAGCCGAACCCCTTTCCGAAGACGATCTTCGAGAACGTCGCCTACGGCCCGCGCATCCACGGCCTGGCCACGCGCAAGGACGAGCTGGAAGCCATCGTCGAGAGCAGCCTGAAGAAGGCCGGCCTCTGGAACGAAGTCGCCGACCGCCTGCACCAGCCGGGCACCGGCCTCTCGGGCGGCCAGCAGCAGCGCCTGGTGATCGCCCGCGCCATCGCCGTGTCGCCGGAAGTGATCCTGATGGACGAGCCCTGCTCGGCCCTCGACCCGATCGCCACCGCCAAGATCGAGGAGCTGATCGACGAGCTGCGGACCCAGTTCTGCATCGTCATCGTCACCCACTCGATGGCCCAGGCCGCCCGCGTTTCGCAGCGCACGGCCTTCTTCCACCTCGGCAAGCTGGTCGAGAGCGGCCCGACCGAGGAGATGTTCACCAATCCTCGCGACAGCCGCACCCAGGACTACATCACCGGCCGCTTCGGCTGATCCGGCGGGGAGGGACACCGACATGACCGAACATACCGTCAAATCCTACGGCGAAGAGCTGGCCCACCTGACCGCGGAAGTCACCCGCATGGGCGGCATCGCCGAAAGCCAGGTCGCCGACTGCATCGCCGCCATCGCCCGCCGCGACGGCCCGCTGGCCCAGGCCGTGGTCCAGGGCGACGAGCGCCTGGACGCCCTGCAGGCCGAGATCGAGCGCAAGGCCTTCAAGCTGATCGCCCTGCGCCAGCCGATGGCCGTGGACCTGCGCCACGCCGTCGCCGCCCTGAAGATCTCGATGAGCCTGGAACGCTGCGGCGACATGGCCAAGAACATCGGCAAGCGCGCTCTGATCCTGAACGACGCCGATCCGATGACCGCCCTGACCCGCTCGATCGAGCGCATGGGCAAGCTGGTGCTCGGCCGTCTGAAGGACGTGCTGGACGCCTACACCACCTCGGACCTGCAACGCGCCATCGGCGTGTGGAGTCGCGACGAGGAAGTCGACGAGCACTACAACTCGATCTTCCGCGAGCTGCTGACCTACATGATGGGCGACCCGCGGACGATCAACGCCTGCGCCCACCTGCTGTTCGTGGCCAAGAACCTCGAGCGCATCGGCGATCACGCGACCAACATCGCCGAGATCATCCACTTCGAGCTGACCGGCGAGGAACTGACGTCCCAGCGCCCCAAGCTCGACGTCGTTGCGCAATAAGGCTGGAGGCGATCAGAAGTGACACCCTATGTTCTGGTGGTCGAAGACGAAGACGCCCTGGCCACCCTGCTGCACTATAACCTCGACAAGGAAGGCTACCGCGTCGCGGTCGCCGGCGACGGCGAGGAAGCCCTGACCCTGGCCAGCGAACGCGCCCCGGACCTCGTTATCCTCGACTGGATGCTGCCCAAGGTGTCCGGCATCGAGGTCTGCCGCCGCCTGCGCGGCCGCGCCGAAACCCGCAACGTGCCGATCATCATGCTGACGGCGCGCGGCGAGGAAAGCGACCGCATCCGCGGCCTGGACACCGGCGCCGACGACTACGTGGTCAAGCCGTTCTCGATGGTCGAGCTGACCGCCCGCGTCCGCGCCGTGATGCGCCGCATCCGTCCGGGCCTGGCCGACGATCGCATCACGGTCGGCGACATCGTGATCGACCGCGTCGCTCACCGCGTGAAGCGGAACGGCAAGGAGATCCACCTGGGCCCGACCGAGTTCCGCCTGCTGGACTACCTGATGCAGCATCCGGGCCGGGTGTTCAGTCGCGAGCAGCTGCTGGACGCCGTCTGGGGCTCGGACGTCTATGTCGAGGCCCGCACGGTCGATGTCCACATCGGCCGCCTGCGCAAGGCGCTGAACGGCTCGTCCGACGGGGACCCGATCCGCACGGTTCGCTCGGCCGGCTACTCGCTGGACCTCGACGCGGCCTAGGTCTCAAAGACCCAGCCGCTCCAGCAGCTCACGACGGTAGCTGCGGCTGGTCACGACCTCCGCGCCGCTCTCCATCGTCAGCCGCCACGAGCCGTCCGACAGGGGCGCGAAAGCGGTGACGCGCGCCAAGTTGACCAGGGCGGAGCGGTGGCAGCGGGCGAAGAGCTTGCCGTCCAGCCGTTCCTCCAGGGCCTGTAGCGTGCTGCGCAGCAGGCCTTCGCGGTCCGACCAGTGGACGACCACGTAGTTGTCGGCGGCGCCGAACCACTCCACCTCGGCCGCCTCGACCGGGACGCGACGCGACCCGCTCATCACGATCAACCGTTCTTCCGGCGGCGACGGCGCCGCGGAGGCGCGGGCCAGGGCCTCCCGCGCCTCGGACAGCGCGATCTCCAGGGCGCGAGCGCGATCCCGTTCGTCGTTGGCGCGGCGATGATGCGCGGCCGCGAGGCCGACTGCCACGATCGCCGTATACAGCAGCAGGCTGATGGGCATGCGCGCTAGGGTGCGGACGGCCAGTGTGGCCGGGCTTGGCGCGAACGCCGTGTCGATCATCGCCGAGACCAGCGACTCCAGTGGCACGATCAGCGCGCCGGCCAGATAGAGCGCCAAGTGGCCGATCGCGCCGCTGCCGTATCGGCGCAGCAGCAGCCAGACGACAGCGGCCGTAGGCAGCCAGGCCGCGTAGACGCCGCCTTGCCAGACCAGGGAGTCGAGCACGCCGAGCTCCCGATTGTCGTTAGCCGCGAAGCGACGAGCGAACCAGGCCGCGCACAGGGTGGTCGCCAGCCAACTGTAGGCCGTGAAGGCCAGCATCCAGGCTCGAGTTCGGTGGCGGCCTAGGCGCTCGCCGCCAGCCGGTCGCGTCTCCGGTCCAGGATCAGGACCGCGATCCAGATCACGGCCATCGGTTGGAACAACAAGGTTGGCCAGAGCTGACTCCACGGTGTCGGCAGAAAGGTCAGGAAGTTACCCGAGAACGCGCTGATCACGGCGCCATAGGCCGAAAGCATTTTTAAGACGTGCTCGTAGCGCCAGAGAGACGGGCTGAAAGGCCACGCCATCGGCCGCAAGAAACGCCAGAGGTCCCAGAGGCCGTAGGCGAGGGCCGCGAAGACCAGGGCCAGACTCACCGTCGCCCTATCGCCCGCCCGGCCCTGCGCGACCTGTATGGCGATCCACGCGCCCACCGCCAAGACCACAAGGGTGGCGATCCAATCCAGCGGCTTGGCGCGCTGGCGCGGATCGAGGTCCGGGCGCTTGCGCCGCAGGACCCTGACGCCCGAGAGCAGCGTCAGGGTGGCCGTGGCCGACAGCGCCGCGAAATAGGCGCTGAACCTTAGGGCCGTTATGACCCACGCGGCCGCCAGCAGCACGCTCATCAGCAGGACGAAGATACGGCCGGACAGCCGGTGCAGGCGCGATCCCTTGCGACTGAGCAAGGGGATCAGGCCGGCGGCGACCAGCGGGAAGCCCACGGCGACGTGCACGGCGAGGGCAGGGGTGAAGATGAGCTTGTCCATGCCGCCGGCTTAGCCTTGCCTGGCCGACTGGCGAGCCGATTGGGGCGAATGGCGGCGGGCGGGGGCGAGCGACGGCTTGACCCGGCGGCGCCCGCGCGTCACACCCCGCGCTCATGGAAAAGCTGACCATCCTCCTCGTCGGGTCCGGCGGGCGCGAGCACGCCCTGGCCTGGAAGATCGCCCAGTCGCCGCTGTGCGGCCGCCTCGTCGCCGCCCCCGGCAATCCCGGCATCGGCAAGGTCGCCGAGCTCAAGGCCGTCAAGGCGACCGACGCAGAGGGTCTCGTGGCCCTGGCCCAGGAGATCGGCGCGGACCTGGTGGTGGTCGGCCCGGAATCGGCGCTGGAGGTTGGTCTCGCCGACAAGCTCGCGGCGGTCGGCATCCCGTGCTTCGGCGGCAGCCAGCGCGCGGCCCAGCTGGAGACCTCGAAGGCCTTCACCAAGGACTTCTGCCAGCGTCACGGCCTGCCGACGGCGGCCTATGGCGTGTTCGAGGACGCGGCCTCGGCGGGCGCCTTTCTCGACACCCTGACCGCGCCGTTCGTGATCAAGGCCGACGGCCTGGCCGCGGGCAAGGGCGTGGTCATCGCGGCGACCCGCGCCGAGGCCGACGCGGCGGTGCTGGACATGCTGGGCGGCCGCTTCGGCTCGGCCGGCGCGCGGGTGGTGATCGAGGAGTTCATGCACGGCGAGGAGGCCTCGCTGTTCGCGGTCTGCGACGGCGAGACAGCGATCTTCTTCGGCGCGGCCCAAGACCATAAGCGGGCCTATGACGGCGACGAGGGGCCCAACACCGGCGGCATGGGCACCTATTCGCCGCCGCCCGTGCTGACCCAGGACCTGATCGATCAGGCCTGGCGCGAGCTGATCATCCCGACCGTCGAGGGCATGGCTGCCGAGGGCAATCCCTATGTCGGCGTGCTCTATGCCGGCCTGATGCTGACGCCGACCGGGCCGAAGCTCGTCGAATACAACGCGCGATTCGGCGATCCCGAGTGCCAAACGCTGATGCTGCGCCTCGAGAGCGATATCGTGCCGATCCTGCTGGCGGCCGCGAAGGGCGAGCTCGCCTCGATCGAGCCGCCGAAGTGGCGCGACGAGGCGGCGATCTGCGTGGTGCTGGCCGCCGAGGGCTATCCCGACGCCCCCAAGACCGGCGGCCGCATCCAGGGCGCCGACGCCGATTTCGGCGAGGCGGTCGTGGTCTTCCACGCCGGCACGACGCGCGAGTTCGAGGGCCGCCTGGTGGCCTCCGGCGGCCGGGTGCTGAACGTCTGCGCCCTGGGCGCGACGCTGAGCGAGGCCCGCGACCTGGCCTACGCGGCCCTGGGGAGCATCAGCCTGGAAGGCGGCTTCTACCGCCGCGACATCGGCTGGCGGGCGCTGAAGGCGTCCTAATCCTCCCCCTAGCGGGGGAGGCGGCCCGTAGGGCCGGAGGGGGACGTTCTGTTGAGCCTGTCTCTTCCCCCTCCGTCGTCTCTTCGAGCCGACACCTCCCCCTAGCGGGGGAGGATCTTTGGGTTGCGCGGCGCTCATCACCCTCTAAACTCCCTTTCAAACAAGTGTTGGGGAGAACCGCGCCATGGCCCAAGCCGCCGAACAGTCCGCCCAGGACCTGAACTCGGGCACCAAGCCGGTCGACCCGCGCCACGCGATCGACGAGGTCAAGCTGGCCGCTTGGCTCGAAGCGAACGTCGAGGGCTACGCCGGGCCTCTGGAAGTGCGCCAGTTCAAGGGCGGCCAGTCGAACCCGACCTACCAGCTGGTCACGCCGGGCCGGAAATACGTCCTGCGCCGCAAGCCGCCCGGCAAGCTGCTGCCCAGCGCCCACGCGGTCGACCGCGAGTACAAAGTGATCTCCAGCCTGAACAAGGCGGACTTCCCGGTCGCCAAGGCCTATGCGCTCTGCATGGACGAGGATGTCATCGGGACGATCTTCTACGTGATGGAGAACGTCGAGGGCCGCATCCTGTGGGACGGGACCCTGCCGGACTACCAGCCGGCCGAGCGGCGGGCGATCTACGAGGCGCAGATCGACACCCTGGCGGCCCTGCATAACGTCGACTACGCCGCCGTGGGCCTTTCCGACTACGGCAAGCCGGGCAACTATTTCGCCCGCCAGATCGACCGCTGGACCAAGCAGTACAAGGCTTCCGAGACCACCCCGATCCCGGAAATGGACCGGCTGATCGACTGGCTGGCCAAGACCGTGCCGGCCGACGACCAGACCTCGATCGTCCACGGCGACTACCGCCTCGACAACATGATCCTGCACCCGACCGAGCCCCGCGTGATCGCGGTGCTGGATTGGGAGCTGTCGACCCTGGGCAATCCGCTGGCCGACTTCAGCTACTTCCTGATGAACTGGGTGATGCCGTCCGACCAGCGCGGCGGGCTGGCCGAGATCAAGGACCTGGAAGCCTATGGCATCCCGACCATTCCCCAGGCGGTGGACCGCTACTGCAAGGCCACCGGTCGCGCGGGCCTGCCCGAGCTGGACTGGTATTTCAGCTACAACCTCTTCAGACTGGCCGGCATCTGCCAGGGCATCGTCGGCCGCGTCCGTGACGGCACCGCCGCCAGCGCCCATGCGCAGCTGATGGAGGCGCGCGTGCCGGTGCTGGCCAAGGGGGCCTGGGACTTCGCGCGCAAGGCGGGGGCTTGAGGGGCTAGATGAAGAAACTGCTGTCGGGCGCTTGCGCCCTGGTCGTGGCCGGGGCGCTCGGTGGCGTCGCGAGCGCCGAGACCGTGTTTGTCCAGGCCGGCCGGCTGCTGGCCGATCCGACCACGGGCAAGGTCGAGACCGCCAAGACCTTGGTGCTGGAGAACGGCAAGGTCGTCCGCATCGTCGATGGCTACGTCGCCGAGAAGGGCGGCAAGGTCGTCGACCTGAAGGACAGTTTCGTCCTGCCCGGCCTGATCGACAGCCACGTTCACCTGACCCACGAGCAGAACCCGAACTCGCGTCTTCAGAACGTGACCCGCTCGTCGGCGGACGACGCTCTGGTCGGCGCCGGCTTCGCGCGCAAGACCCTGATGGCCGGCTTCACCACGGTCGCCGACCTGGGCGCGGAGAACCAGGCGATCTTCGCCCTGCGTGACGGGATCAAGCGCGGCGACGTGGCGGGACCGCGGATCATCGCCGCCGGCTCGGCGGTGTCGATCCACGGCGGCCACGGCGACGTCAACGGCTACTCGGACGAGGTCATGCAGGTGCTGCGCCCGACCTCGGTCTGCTCCGGCGCGGACGACTGCCGTCGCGCGACGCGCGAGCAGGTCTGGCACGGCGCCGACATCATCAAGATCACGGCCACGGGCGGCGTGCTTTCGAACACCGCCGCGGGGCTGTCCCAACAGTTCTCCGACGATGAGCTGAAGGCGATCGTCGACGCCGCCCACAAGATGGGCCGCAAGGTCACCGCCCACGCCCATGGCGTCGATGGCGTCAACAGCTTCCTGCGGGCCGGCGGCGACTCGATCGAGCACGGCACCTATCTGGACGCCGAGAGCATCGCGCTGTTCAAGAAGAACGGCGCCTATCTGGTCCCGACCCTGATGGCCGGCGACTTCGTCTATCGCGTCGCCTCGGGCCCGAACAACTTCCTGACCCCCGCCCAGACCGCCAAGGCGCTGGACGCCGGTCCGAAGATGCTGGCCATGGCCCGCCGCGCGCATGAGGGCGGCGTCAAGATCGCCTTCGGCACCGACACCGGCGTCTCGGCCCACGGCGACAACGCCGGCGAGTTCGCCCTGCTGGTCAAGGCCGGCCTGACGCCGCTGGAGGCGATCCAGACCGCGACGGTCAACGCCGCCGACCACTTCTCGCTGTCCAGCGAGATCGGCAGCCTGGCCCCCGGCAAGGCCGCCGACCTGATCGCCGTGAAGGGCGACCCGCTGAAGGACGTCACCGAGCTGCGCCGCGTGACCTCGGTGATCAAGGGCGGGGTGGTTTACAAGTAAGGGGGTGTCCTTCCGCCCCCTCCAGGGGCGGACGACCGCGAAGCGGTCAGGCGGGGGGAGTTAGGTGAGTACGCTCTGACTTGCCCCCTCCGCGCCTGTCGGCGCTCCTCCCCCCGGAGGGGGAAGAAGGCGAGTCCTACACTCCCACGCTCGCCAGCAGCTCCGCCAGCGCCGCCGGGTCATCGAAGCGCGCCCGGACGGGCCAGGGCGTGACCTTATCACGCCACGCGGGCGGCAGGCGCATCCAGTCCTTTTCCGTCGTCACCAGCCCGGCGTCATAGACCTTGGCGCGGTCGGCCAGCATCAGCAGCGTCGCCTCGTCATATTCGCCGTGGTCGGGGAAGGGGGCGAAGTCGACCACCTGGCAGCCAGCGGCGGTCAGGGCCTTTTCCACCTTCCAGGGCTTGCCGACGCCCGCGAAGCCGACCTGAGGCCCCTTCGGCACGGGGGCGGCGGCCTCTAAGCGGGCGACCAGCACGGGCATGTCGCCGAACTCCACGAGGAGATCGAAGTCGGGCTGCTCGACATCGACCGGCAGCAGTACGATCACCGCGTCGGCGCGGGACAGCCCGACCTTCAGCGGCTCGCGCATCGGGCCGGCGGGGAAGACGCGGCCGTCGCCGAACGGCCATTCGCCGTCACGCGTCTCGCCGTCCACCACCACCAGGGACAGGGCCTTGCGGATGGTCGGGTTCTGGTGGCCGTCGTCCATCACGATCGCCTGGGCGCCCCAGCGCGCCGCCGCCTTGGCGCCCGCGACCCGATCGGCCGAGACCCACATCGGGAAGTCCTGAGCCAGCATCAGCGGCTCGTCGCCGACGTCCTTGGCCGTGTGGCGCGTGGCGTCGACCCGCACCGGGCCTTTCAGCCGGCCGCCATAGCCGCGTGACAGACCGTGGGCGTTGACGCCGCGCTGAGTCAGGGTCAGCAGCAGCTCTCGAACGATCGGGGTCTTGCCGGCCCCGCCCATGGTGACATTGCCGACGCAGATCACCGGCGCGCCGACGATGGACGGCGTCGTGCGGGCGATGCGCCGGCGGGTGACGTCGGCCCAGATCCACGAGAGCGGAGTCAGCAGGGCGCGGGTCAGCGGGGCCGGACCGCCGCTCTTCACGTACCACCAGCGGGGTGTGCCGAGTTTCATGGAGCCAGCTCGAGAATGCGAGAGAGGCCCGCGCGCGCCTCGACGTCGCGGGCGTCGACATAGGCGCGCGCGCGGGCGGCGCGGTCGCGCGCCGCGGCGGGATCGGCGAAGTCGGCGGCCAGGGCGTCGCGCAGACCTTCCGGCGAGGTCATGACCACGCCGCCGGCGGCTTCGAGGCCGGCGAACGCCGAGGCCCAGTTCTCGACGAACGGGCCGCTGATCGCCGGGCAGTCCAGGCGGGCGGCCTCCAGCGGATTGTGGCCGCCGATGCCCTCGACCAGGCTGCCGGCGATGATGGCGGTCCCAGCCAAGCGGAACCACAGGCCCATCTCGCCCAGGGTGTCGGCGACGACGACATCGGCGCTTTCGCCCGGCGCCTGGCTGCGCAGGACGGCGGAGAGACCGCGCGCTTTCGCCAGGGCCAGGATCGCCGGACCGCGCTCGACGTGGCGCGGCGCCAGCACCGCCGGCGGCCGGTCGGAGAGGGCGGCGAGGGCGTTCAGAACGATCTCGTCCTCGCCCGGATGAGTGCTGGCGATCAGCAACGGCGGGCGGGCGAACCGCGCGCGCTCCACCGCCAGCGCGGGCTCGTCGACCGGCAGCGGCGCGGCGCCGAATTTCAGGTCGGCCTCGCCCGCGACCCGTCCGCCCAGGGCCTCGAAGCGCTCGTGGGCGCGGGCGTCCTGGGCCAGGATCAGGTCGAAGGCCGACAGCAGCTGGCGGGCGGCGTCGGGCCGCTGGCTCCAGCGCGCGAAGCTGCGATCCGACAGCTTGGCGGAGACCAGGGCTAGGCGCGTCCCGGCGGCCTTGGCCTCCAGCAGGAGGTTGGGCCACAGCTCGCTCTCCACGAAGACGGCCAGGTCGGGCTTCCAGCGGGCGAGGAAGCGCCGCGCCGCGCCGGGCGCGTCGACGGGGACGTACTGGTGGATCGCGCCGGCCGGCAGGCGCTTGGCCAAGAGAGCGGCCGAGGTGGTGGTGCCGGAAGTGACCAGGACGGTGACGCCAGGCCGTTCGGCGCGCAGGCGCTCGACCAGCGGCAGGATCGACAGGCTCTCGCCGACGCTGGCGCCGTGCAGCCAGACCAGCGGGCCGGCGGGGCGCGCGCGGTCGCCGCGTCCCAGTCGTTCGGACAGTCGGGCCGGATCCTCCTTGCCCCGGCGCGCGCGGCGAGACAGCAGCGCCGGCGCGAAGGGTTCGAGCAGGCCCGTGGCGGCCCGGTAGAGGCCCAGGGACAGGGTCACACCACGCCCCTAGACAACATCGGCTGGCGCCAGGCGGCAGGCATGGGCCCCGTGGCTGCTCTCGACCTGGATGGTCGCGTGGCCGATGTTGAACTTGCTGGCCAATTCCGAGCAGGCGTCGTGCAGGAACTGGTCGTGATCGGCGTCCAGCGGACGCACGACGTGGGCGGTCAGGGCGTTCTCTGTCGTGCTCATGGCCCAGATGTGCAGGTCGTGCACCTCCGAGACGCCTGGACGGGTCGCCAGCCAGTCGCGGACCTTGCCGGGATCGATGCCGCGCGGCGTCGCGTCGAGCGCCAGGTCCAGGGAGTCGCGCAGCAGACCCCAGGTGCCCAGCACGATCACGGCGACGATCGCCAGGCTGACCACGGGGTCCAGCCACAGCCAGTGCGTCAGACTCATGGCGAAGGCGGCGACCACCACGCCCGCCGACACCGCCGCGTCGGCGGCCATGTGCAGGAAGGCGCCCCGAACGTTCAGGTCCTCCTTGGAGCCGCGCATGAACATCAGGGCCGTGGCGGTGTTGATGGCAATGCCGACGGCGGCGACGACCATCACCGGACCGGTCTCGATCGGTTGGGGATCGGCGAAGCGGCGGACGGCTTCCCACGCGATGGCGCCGACGGCGACCAGCAGCAGGGCGGCGTTGATCAGCGAGGCCAGGATCGTGCCCTTGCGCAGGCCATAGGTCCGGCGAAGGCTGGGCGCGCGCTTGGCCAGCACCGCCGCGCCCCAGGCCAGCAGCAGGCCCAGCACGTCCGACAGATTGTGGCCGGCGTCGGCCAGCAGGGCCAGCGATCCCGTGATCAGGCCCGCGGCGGCCTCGACCACCACGAAGCCCAGGTTCAGGGCGGTGCCGACCGCGAAGGCGCGGCCGAAGTCCTTGGGCGCGTGGCTATGGCCGTGATGGCCGTGGCCATGATGGTGGCCGTGCGCGTGATCATGATCGTGGTGATCATGATCACGCCCATGGTCATGATCGTGGTGGTGCGCGTGTCCGGGGTGATCGTGAGCCATGGCCCTACATCCCACCAAGCATCAGCCGGATCAATCTTCGACCAGGGCTTCGGCCCGGCGGGTGACCGCCGAGAGCCGCGCGGCCCAGTCCTCGACCAGCTGGTCGGGGTCGTCGCCGCGTCCGGCGCCGGTCGGCCCATCCCAGACCATGGCGGCCTTGGCGAAGGGCAGCGGGATCATGGTCTGGTCCCACGAGCCCAGGCGCAGGCAGGGCTTGGCGGCGAGGCCGACGAAGATCACCGGCGCGCCGGTGACGCGGGCCAGGGAGGGCGTGCCCTTCTCCATGTGCTCGGCCGGGCCGCGCGGACCGTCGGGGGTGATGGCGACGCCGCCGCCGTCCTTCACCCACTTGACCATGTCGCGGAAGGCCTGCTCGCCGTGCTTGTTCTTGGCCAGGTCCGTCTTCTTGGCCGACGAGCCCCGGATGGCGGGGAAACCCAGCTTCTCGACCGTGCGGGCGATGAACTCGCCGTCGTTCGAGCGCGAAATCAGGGCGCGCATGTCCTGGCGACGCGAGAGGTCCTGCGGCCAGCTCAGCGGCGACATCGGGATGCGCGAGTGCCAGAAGCACAGGATCGCGCCGACGCCGGTCTCGCGGCCCTGGGCCCAGACAGCCTCGGCCTGCTCGCGACCTTCCTCGGTCATGCGCAGGGTCCTGAAGACCAGCTTGGAATAGCCGGCGAAGATCGAGGACAGCAGCCAGATCACGAACGGCGAACGCAGAGGTCTCAAGCGTCACCTTCCAGGCGCGGCGCGTCGGGGGCGTGGTCCAGGTCCTGGGCCTTGGCTAGGCGGGCATAGAGGCCGCCGGCCTGCACGAGTTCGGCGTGCGATCCGGTCTCGACGACGCGGCCCTTGTCGATGACGTAGATGCGGTCGGCGTTCTTCACGGTCGACAGGCGGTGGGCGATCAGGATCGTCGTGCGGCCGGCCATCAGCCGCTCCAGCGCCGCCTGCACCTGGGCCTCGCTCTCGGTGTCGAGGGCGCTGGTGGCCTCGTCGAGCAGCAGGATCGGGGCGTTCTTGAGGAAGGCGCGGGCGATGGCGATCCGCTGACGCTGGCCGCCAGACAGGCGGGTCCCGGCCTCGCCGACCGAGGTGTCGTAGCCCTCGGGCAGGGCCAGGATGAAGTCGTGGGCGGCGGCCTGGCGGGCGGCGGCCTCGATCTCCAACTGGCTGGCGCCGGGACGGGCGTAGGCGATGTTGGCGCGGATGGTGTCGTCGAACAGGAACGGCTCCTGCGTCACCAGGGCGATCTGGTCGCGCAAGGAGGCCAGGGTCACGGTCCGCACGTCGTGGCCGTCGATCGTCACGGCGCCGCCGTTCACGTCGTAGAAGCGCGGGATAAGGTTCAGGATCGAGCTCTTGCCGCCGCCCGAGGGGCCGACCAGGGCCACGGTCTCGCCCTGGCGCGCCTCGATCGAGACGTCGGAAAGGGCGGGGATGTCCGCGCCGTACGAGAAGGTGACGTGGCTCAGGGCGATGGCGCTGTCGCCGGCCGGCAGCGGCCTGGCGTCGACCGGATCGACGATGGTCGGCTCGACATCGAGGGCGGCGAACAGGCGGCGGGCGCCGGTGAAGCCCTCGCTGAACACCGTCTGCAGATTGGCGACCTGGCGCAGCGACTGCAGGGCCATCGCCAGGGCCGCCAGGAAGGCCGAGAAATCCCCGGCGCTCATCTGGCCCATCGTCGCCCGCCAACCGGCATAGGCCAGGACGCCGGCGGTGATCAGCGCGCCGAAGGTCTCGGTGGCGGGCGCCGCCATGGCCTTGGCGTTCGAGCCCTTGATCAGGTGCCGCTGACGGCGCTCGATCACGGCGGCGACGCGGCCTTCCTCATAGGCCTCGCGGTTCTCCATCTTGACGATCTTGACCCCGTCCAGGCTCTCCATGATCGCGGTGGAGAGGTTCGAGGTCTCGCCCATGGCGCCCTTGGCGGCCTTGGTCGTCTTCTTCGAGAAGCGGCGGATGAACAGGCTGGAGACGGGGCCGATGATCAAGACGCCGCAGGCCAGCGGCCTGTCCAGCTGGAACATGACCACCAGCGCGCCGACGACGGTCAGGAGTTCGCGCGTGTAGTTGACGACGCCGCTGGTGGCCGCCTCGCGGATCAGGGTGGCGTCATAGAGCATCGACGAGACGTAGGAGCCCGAATGGGCGCCGCGCAGGCGCGCCAGGTCCGAGCGCATCAGCCGGCCGAACAGCCGCAGCTGCATGTCGCCGACGACGCCGTTGCCGATGCGGTTGATCGAGGTGGTCTGCAACACCTGGAAGACGCCGCGCGCGATCGCGATGAGCGCGATCAGCAAAGGGATCCGCCACAGGGCGCCCGGCTGGGGATGGGAGATCAGGTGATCGACCGCCGGCTTCAGCACATAGGCGAGGGCCGCGCTTAATCCGGCGACGGCGACCGCGCAGAGCAAGGCGGCGGCCAGGCTGTTGCGCCGGGGCTGCAAGTACTCGCGCCAGATCCGCGCGGCGAGGGCGCGGTTCGAAAGCTGCGGAGAGTCCTGGGCGGTCATGGGCGAGGGGTCGGATTTCGAGGCGAAGCTGTCAATGACTTCGCGGACGCACTGCCCGCGAAAAGCGACGCCATCGGGGCCGGTTTTGCCTTTCCGGGCGCTCTACCCTACTTAGACCGCGCATTTCGCAAGGATCGTCCCGCTTGGCCAAGTTCGACCTCACCACGCCCTGGGGCCGGTTCAGGACCTATCTCCACTACCTATGGAACGACCACGCCTATCTGCGCCTGGGCTTTTCCAACGCCCACTGGATCAGCCCCGAGATGGTCCGCGCCAACCAGCCGTGGCCGTTCCAGCTGGCCTGGTGGAAGAAGCAGGGGATCAAGACGATCGTGAACCTGCGCGGCGGCTTCGACGGCAGCTTCTACGCGCTGGAGAAGGACGCCTGCCAGCGCCTGGGCCTGAACTTCGTCGACTTCACCATCACCTCGCGCGAGGTTCCGATCCGCGAGCGGGTGCGGGGGGCCAAGGAACTGTTCGAGACGATCGAATATCCGGCCCTGATGCACTGCAAGTCCGGGGCGGACCGGGCCGGCATCATGAGCGTCTTCTACGCCCACTACCGGCTGGGCCAGCCGATCCGCGAGGCGATGAAGCAGCTGGGGCCGCGCTATCTGCACATCAAGCACGGCAACACCGGCGTGCTGGACTATGTCTTCGAGCAGTATCTGGAGAAGGGCGAGCCCAAGGGGCTGACCTTCAGCGAGTGGGTCGAGAGCGAGGACTACGACCCCGTCGCGATGAAGAAGACCTTCCGCGCCGGGATGCTGGGGAAGGTGCTGACGGACAAGATTTTGAGAAGAGAATAGATGCTCCCCCGTGATACGGGGGAGCTGTCGCGGAGCGACTGAGGGGGCGAGTTGGACGAACGCCGCGTTAGCCCCCTCCGGCCCTCTGGGCCACCTCCCCCGCGATGCGGGGGAGGAACTTAGAACCCTTACCCCTCGCTCGGATCCAGCAGCTTGTGGGCGTGGATGATGAAGTAGCGGGCGTGGGCGTTGTCGACGGTGGCCTGGGCCTTGGCCTTCCAGGCCTTGTGGGCCTCGTCGTAGTTCGGATAGGCGCCGACGAATTCGACCTGCGACAGGTCGCGGAATTCAGTGCCGGCGACGTCCTTCAGTTCACCGCCGATGACGATATGAAGAAGCTGCTTATCGGGCATTTGGAGCAAGTTCCTGCGAGGAATTGGTTTTATGGCAGCTCGATATGCCCGACGCGGTTAAGGATCAATGGCGCGAGCGCCGGATTGGCGCAAACCAGGCTCGGAACCTGCGGAACGGGGCGATTATAGGCGAAATCTCGCCCCTTATGGTCGCTAAGCGTGGCGCCCGCGCGACGGACGATCAGGTCGGCGGCCGCCAGGTCCCACTCGCACTTGGGCGACAGGGCCACGGCCGCGTCGAAGGCGCCCGAGGCCACCAGGCACATGCGGTAGGCGATCGAGTTGCGGCTTTCGATGCGCATCTCCGGCCACGGCTCGCGCCAGGCGGGATGGGCGAACATCTTGGCGTCGCCCAGCATGGCGGCGCCGAACAGCTGGTCGGTGGCGCTGGGCGAAATCGGGGCGCCGTTCAGGGTGGCCGGGCCCTCCAGCGTGGCCGCGTAGGTCTCGGACAGCGCCGGGGCGTGGACGACGCCGGCGATGGGCCGTCCGTCCTCGACCACGGCGATCGAGATCGCGAACCACGGCTTGTTCTTCATGAAGGCCACGGTGCCGTCGATCGGGTCGACGACGAACTGCCGGCGGGTGGAGAGGCGCGCCGGATCGTCGGCGGTTTCCTCCGACAGCCAGCCATAGTCGGGCCGCGCCGACTTCAGTTCCAGTTTGAGCAGGGTGTCGACGGCCAGGTCGGCGTCAGTGACCGGCGAGCCGCCTTTCTTGGACCAGATCTTCAGGCCGCTCTCGCGCGCGGTGAGCGCCAGCTCCCCGGCCTTGCGAGCGGCGTCGAGGATCAGGTCCAGGTCGTTCATTTGCCCGCGATGGCCAGGGCGTCGACCAGCAGCGACGGACTGTTGCTGGCCCCGCGAAGCTCGAGGTCCGAGCCGGGAACGAGACGCGCGTAGATGTCGATCAGGTTGCCGGCCACGGTGATCTCGGTGACCGGCCCGGTGCTCTCGCCGTTCTCGAACCAGTAGCCCGAGCAGCCGACCGACCAGTCGCCGGTGTTGCCGTTCAGAGAGGGTCCGAACATCGAGGTGACGACGAGGCCGGTTCCGGCGTCCTTCATCAGGCCCTTGAGGTCCTTCTCGCCCGGCTGGAGCGTCAGGTTGTGGGTCGACACGCCGGAGGGGCCGGCGAGGCCCCGCGAGGCGTGGCCGGTGGTGGTCATCCCCAGCTGCTTGGCCGAGCTGGTGTTCAGCAGCCAGGTGGTCAGCACGCCGTCGTCGATCAGGGCGCGAGCCTGCGTCGCCACGCCCTCGTCATCGAACGGCGCCGAGCCAAGGCCGCGCACGCGGTGCGGGTCTTCCAGCAAGTGGACGCCGCGGGCGAAGATCGGCTGACCCAGCTTGTCCTTCAGGAACGAGGTGCCCCGCGCGATCGAGGGGCCGGAGATCGCGCCCAGCAGCGGGCCGATCAGGCTCATCGCCAGGCGGTTCTCGAAGATCACCGGGGCGGTGGTCGAGCTGATCTTGCGCGGGTTCAGGCGGGCGACCGCCTGACGGCCGGCCTCCATGCCGATGTCGCCGGCGGCGGGAAGGTCGCCGAAGTGACGGGTCGAGCGGCCCTCGCCGCCACGCTCCATGCCCGCGCCCTCGCCGGCGATGGCCGAGGCCGAGATCGAGTGGCCGGTCGCCGCGTGGCTGGCGTGGAAGCCTTCGCTGGTGACCATCGCCCAGCGCGACGACGACCATGCCGCCGAGCCGCCGTCGGAATTGGTCACCCCCTTGACCGCGCGGGCGTGCTCCTCGGCCGTGCGGGCCTGGGTCTCGAGCGTCTCGGCCGAAGGTTCGTAGGGATCGACGAGGTCGAGTTCGGGATAGGGCGCGCGGGCCAGGCGGTCCTGCGGCGCCAGGCTGGCGTAGGGATCCTCGGGCGCCAGGCGGGCCATGGCGACGGCGCGCTCGATCAGCTTGCCGCGCGCCTCGGCTGAGATGTCGGAGCCGGAGACCGTGGCGCTGCGCTGGCCGATGAAGACGCGCAGGCCGAGATCCCGGGCTTCCTCGCGCTCGACCTCTTCCAGATCGCCCAGGCGGACGCTGACGGAGAGCGACTGGCGCTCGGCGAAGACAGCCTCGGCCGCGTCGGCCCCGGCCTTGCGCGCGGCGGCGACCACGTCATGCAGCAGGTTTTCGTCCATGCGGTCTTATGGACGAGGTCTCCTCCCCCGTGCAACGGGGGAGGACAATTCGTGATCAGGCGATCGCCGAGATCAGCAGGGCCACGCCGGCGAAGATGTAGGCCAGCCAGGTGGCGATCATGCCCGCCGCGCGGGGGATCGAGACGCCGCCGCTGTTGGAGAGGCCGATGGCGTGGGTCACGCGGCCCGCGAACAGCAGGAAGCCGACGACGTGGATGGTCAGGCTCGAAGCGCCGGCGACGGCCAGCACCGCCAAGGCGGCGATGCCCGTCGGCACGTATTCCGTGGCGTTGCCGAAGGCGCGGATGGCGCGCGCCAGCTCGGGGATGCCTTCGTCGCCCAGGGCCACCTTGTGCTTCTGGCGCAGGCGCACGACCAGCACGGACAGGATCAGCAGAAGGAAGAGGTGCAGGCCGGCCCACAGGGCGGCCGCGTGGCCGGAAACGATCGTATCCATGACTTACAAGACCTTATGACGCCGCCCGCCCCCGAGCGGCCGGCCATATGAGACCTTTCGCCCGGGAACGGCAACCCGGCGCTACCGCGCGACCTCGCGGGCGATCGGATAGAGCAGGTGATGGTCGTCGTAGAAGGGCGTGCGCTTGTAGAACCAGGCTAGGCGCGCCTGGGGATCGGCGGCGAACTTGGGCTCGGCCGCCAGCTTGGCCTCGAATTCGGCCTTCAGCTTGGGATCTGCGGCCATCATCCTCTCGGCCAACGGGGCGATGGCGTAGGGCTCGATATATTCGACGCGGCTCAGCACCTCGGGGACCATGCCCCAGGCGAAGACGCTCTCGTTCGACTGCGGCTCCAGCAACAGGACCACCAGGTCGCCCAGCGGCTGGTCGGTCGGCACGCGGACCGAGCCCTTCGGGAAGGTCCAGTCGCGGGTCTCGGTGGTGACCTTGTCGACGCTGATCTGCACGTGGCCCTCATTGGCGCGCGTGGCGATCTTGGGATCGACCAGGCGGATCATCTCGACCTTGAGCGTCTTGTCGGCGGGCAGGGGCTCCAGCGCCACGCCGTGCAGCTTCAGGCGCTCGATGATGTCGGCGCGGTAGCTGGGCACATAGTAGGCGGCGGGGCGCTTCAGGGTCAGCGAGGGCTTGGAGCCGTAGAACGGCACGTTCCAGAGCTCGGGATCAGGCTCGCCCAGCCAGCGCACTTCCTTCCGGCCCGAGGCGGGGCTGTCGTAGTACTCATAGCGGATGCCCTTGAAGGCGCGCGTGTAGGCGGGCTTGTCGTCGGCGACGAAGTTGGCCGGGATCTCGCTCGGGCGCAGGGCGCTGTCGGCGGCGATGGCGGTCCGCAGGTCGCCGCCCTTGTCGGCCAACAGCTTCATCGCCGTCTCGATGAACACATAGGTCCCCAGCACGCGCTGGGCGTGGGGCTTGAGGCTATGGTTCTCGATCAGGATGGTCGGGACGTGGGCGGCCGCGCCCCAGCCGTTCGAGAAGCGCTCGCCCAGGCCCCCATCCGAGAAGCCGGCCTTGGGATCGTGCTCGTCGATCCCGAACACCAGCTCGCCCGGGATGTGGCCCTCGGCCTCCAGGCTCTTGTTCATGACGGGCTTGAGCACCCCGTCCAGCCATTTGGCGATGGCCGGCGAGCGGTTCCAGACGCCGTTCTCGCCGTTGAAGCCGTAGGTGACGTCGTACTGGTAGTCCATGCCGTCGGTCACGTGGACGTCGACATAGAGATCGGCCTTGTACTTGGCCTGCAAGCGTTTCAGCGCCCGCATCTCCGGCTGGTCCAGCTTCATGAAGTCGCGGTTCAGGTTCTGGTTGGTCGCGGTGTTGCGCCAGCCCTGGATGCGCGGCCCGCGCTGGTTCGGACGCGAATAGGGGCCCGACCGCTCGTGGCCATCGACCGACAGGATCGGGATGAGGACGAGGTTCACCTTGTCCAGCAGCCCATCCTTGCCGTGGAACGCCATGTCCCGCAGCAGCATCATGCCGGCGTCCTTGCCGTCGATCTCCCCGGGGTGGATGCCGGCCTGGACCAGCAGCAGCGGCTTCTTGGGATCCAGCTTTTCGCCGTCCTTGGACGCGATCACCGCGAAGATCGCGCGGCCCTGCGGCGAGACGCCGAAGTCCTCGACGCGGATCAGGGGGCTGGCCTTGTCGAGCTTGTCGAACCAGGCGCGGGTGTCGGCGTAGGTCGGCGAGAAGTCGTGCTCGGCGTCGGCCTCGAACGGCGTCACCCACGGATCGGCCTTGTCGCGGATCAGCGCCTGGCTGGCGCCCTGCCAATGCGGGGCCGGCGGCAGGAAGGCTTCGTCCCACGGGGCTTTGCTGGCGGGTGTCTGCGACATGGCGGGGGATCCCAACGAGAGAATGACGGCGGCGAGGGCAAGTGAACGCATGCTGAGTCTCGGGTAATGGGCGAAGGGCGGGCGACGCCTACTCCTCAAACATTTCCCTTAGCGCCGCCAGGGTGGCCGACAGGGTTTTGGGATCAATGTCTGGAAGTCGTCGCACCATGCGAGACCGGGCGACGGTGCGGATTTGATCGGTAAGAACGAACCCGTCGCGTCCCTGATAGGTCACGGGCGGCCGGAACGGCGCTGCAAAGCCGCCGGTGGTCAACGGCACTACTGTCGATACGCGGAAGGGGTTCAAGTCCGATGGGGACACGACCACACATGGACGCGTCTTCTGGAGTTCGCCGCCTTCGGCCGGGTCAAGGCGGACAAGCCAGACCTCTCCCCGGTTCACCATGTCCAATCCTCGTCGGTTTCAGCCGTCAGCGGCGCTTCCAGCCATTCGACTTCTTCCTCGCTGAGGCCGTGAGCGGCGATTTTCTTTGCGGCCTCTTCCCAACCCTCACGCACTTTGCGTTTGCTGGCCTTCACGATCACCTCGTCGCCGTTGAGCGTGATTTCTAGGGGGTCACCCACTTCGACGCCCAGGCCGTCTAGGACTGGCCTTGGCAGGATCAAGCCGGCGGAGTTGCCAATCTTTCGGACAGACGAACGCATGGCGTTACCTCGTTATAACGAAGTAATAACACGGCTGCGTCGCTACTTCCAGATCGGCGTCCCGTCGCCTGGCAGGCCAAGGCGCGACCACTTCTCGCTGACGGCGTCGACGACGGACTGGTCCATGCGGATCTCCTGGCCCCATTCGCGCTTGGTCTCGGGCGGCCACTTGTCGGTGGCGTCGAGGCCGATCTTGGAGCCGAGGCCGCTCTCGGGGCTGGCGAAGTCGAGGTAGTCGATGGGGGTGTGCTCGATCACCGTGATGTCCCGGGCCGGGTCCATCTTGGTGCTGATCGCCCACATCACGTCCTTCCAGTCGCGGGCGTTGATGTCGTGGTCCACGACGATCACCCACTTGGTGTACATGAACTGGCGCAGATAGCTCCAGACGCCCAGCATCACGCGCTTGGCGTGGCCGGGATAGGCCTTCTTCATCGACACCACGGCGATGCGGTAGCTGCAGCCCTCGGGCGGCAGCCAGAAGTCGACGATCTCGGGAAACTGCTGGCGGATCAGCGGGATGAACACCTCGTTCAGCGCCTCGCCCAGCACGCTGGGCTCGTCCGGCGGCCGGCCGGTGAAGGTGGTCAGATAGATCGGGTCCTTGCGCATGGTGATCGCCGTCACCTGGAAGACCGGGAATTTCTCGACGCTGTTGTAGTAGCCGGTGTGGTCGCCGTAGGGGCCCTCGTCGGCGAACTCGTCCAAGAGGACGTGGCCCTCGATGACGATCTCGGCGTGGGCTGGCACCATCAGCGGCACGGTCTTGGCCGGGACGAGATCCACCTTGGCCCCGCGCAGCAGGCCGGCGAACTGATACTCCGACAAGGTGTCGGGCACCGGCGTCACGGCCGCCAGGATGGTGCCCGGATCCGCGCCCAGAACGGCGCAGGCGGGCAGGGGCTCCTTGTTCCCCGCCTTCTTGTGGCGAGCATAGTGCTGGGCGCCGCCGCGATGGGCCAGCCAGCGCATGATGCACTTGTCCTTGCCCAGCACCTGCATCCGGTAGATGCCCAGGTTGAAGTCGTCCTCGCGGTCCTTGCCAGGGCCCTTGGTCACCACCAGCGGCCAGGTGATCAGCGGCGCCGGTTCGCCCGGCCAGCAGGTCTGGACCGGCAGCTTTGTCAGGTCGATCTGGTCGCCGGTCAGGACGACCTCCTGCACGGGGGCCTTCTTCACCGCGCCCGGCCGCATGCTCATGACCGTCTTGGCGAGCGGCAGCATGTCGAGGGCGTCCTTGATCCCCTTGGGCGGCTGGGGCTGGCGCAGGAAGGCCAGCAGTTCGCCGACCTCGCGCAGTTCCCCGGCCGTCTCGCGCGGCTCGCCGCCCAGAGTGACGCCCATGGCCACGCGCTTGACGGTTCCGAACAGGTTCGCCAGCGCCGGCATCTCCGAGCGCGAGCCGTCGGGCAGCAGAACATGCTCGAACAGCACCGCCGGACCGCCGGTCGCCAGCAGGCGGGTCTGGATCTCCGTCATCTCCAGCACGCTGGAGACCGGCTCCTTGACCCGGACCAGCTCGCCCTTGGCCTCCAGGACGTCGATGAATTCGCGGAGGGATCGGTAGGCCATGGGGATGCTCGTAACTGGAAACGTCTAGTTGGCTACGGCCAGGTCGTCGGCGTGGATCATCGGGCCCTCGGTGAAACCGAGCTCGGCCTCGATGGCGTCCGAGCGCAGGCCCGCGATGCGCTGGGCGTCGGCGCTGTCGTAGCGGACGATGCCGCGCGCCACTTCGCGGCCGGTCTCATCGCGGACGCGGACGGCGTCGCCCTTCTCGAACGGGCCCTCGATGGCGCGCACGCCGGCCGACAGCAGGCTCTTGCCCGCCTCCAGCGCCTTGGCGGCGCCGGCGTCGATCGTGACCCAGCCCTGGGGCGCGAGCGAGCCGGCGATCCAGGCCTTGTAGGCGGCGGCGGGGCTGGCGCCGGCCTCGATCAGGGTCGCCTTCTCGCCCTCGGCGATGGCGGCCAGGGGGCGCGGGCGCGAGCCCAGGGTGATCAGAGTGGCGCAGCCGGCGGCGCGCGCGATGCGGGCGGCGGCGATCTTGGTGGCCATGCCGCCGGTGCCGACCCCGGCGGCGGCGTTGGCCCCTTCGGCCATGCCGGCGATCTCGGCGGTGATCTCCGAGACCAGCGGAATGTGCTGGGCCTTGGGGTTCTTGCGCGGGTCGGCCGTGTAGAGGCCGTCGATGTCCGACAGCAGCACCAAGAGGTCGGCGCCCGCCATCTGAGCGACGCGCGCGGCCAGGCGGTCGTTGTCGCCGTAGCGGATTTCCTCGGTGACGACGGTGTCGTTTTCGTTGACCACGGGCACGACGCCCAGGCCCATCAGGGTCTCGGTGGTGGCGCGGGCGTTCAGCCAGCGGCGGCGGGTCTCGGTGTCGTCGCGGGTCAGCAGGATCTGGGCGACGCCCAGGCCGTGGGGCTCGAAGGCCTCTTCCCAGGCGCGCATCAGCAGCGACTGGCCGGCGGCGGCGGCGGCCTGCTTCTCGGGCAAGGTCGCCTTGCGGCCGGTAAGGCCGAGGCGTCGGCGACCCAGCGCCACCGCGCCCGACGAGACCACCAGCACTTGCTTGCCGGCGGCGCGCAGGGCGGCGGCGTCGGCGCAGAAGGCCTCCAGCCAGGCGCGGTCGGCCGCGCCCGTCTTGTCATCGACCAGCAGGGCCGAGCCGACCTTGAAGACGATGCGACGGGCGTTCCGATATGCCTCGGCCGCCTGGCTCACGGCGTCCAGCCTCCGGGGGTCTCGTCGACGTGGTCCTCGTCCTCCTCGATCTCTTCCTCGAGATCGCCGCGACGGATGCGGACCTGCTTGTAGGCCGCGCGCAGCAGCGCCTTTACGCCCTGACCCGAGACGCCCGACACCAGATAGGGTTTCACGCCGGCCACGGCCTCAAGTTCGGCGACCTTCTCGGCGAGGGTTTCCTCGTCCAGGGCGTCGATCTTGTTCAGCGCCAGGATCTCGGCCTTGTCGGCCAGCTCGTCGCCATAGGCTTCCAGCTCGCCCCGGATCGTCTCATAGGCGCCGACGACGTCGTCCTGGGTCGCGTCGATCAGGTGGATCAGGGTCGCCGAGCGCTCGACGTGGCCCAAGAACCGGGTGCCGAGACCAGCGCCTTCCGACGCGCCCTCGATCAGGCCGGGAATGTCGGCCAGCACGAAGCGTTCGCTGGACGACAGGTCCACGACGCCGAGGTTCGGGGTCAGGGTGGTGAACGGATAGTCGGCGATCTTGGGCTTGGCGGCGCTGGCGGCGGCCAGGAAGGTCGACTTGCCCGCGTTGGGCAGACCCACCAGGCCGACGTCGGCGATGAGTTTGAGCCGCAGCCAGATCCAGCGCTCCTCGCCCTCCTGGCCGGGATTGGCGTACTTGGGCGCCTGGTTGACCGGGCCCTTGAAGTGCAGGTTGCCCCAGCCGCCGTTGCCGCCCTTGGCCAGCAGCACGCGCATGCCGGCGTGGTCCAGGTCGGCGATCAGGGTCTCCTTGTCCTCTTCCAGCACCTCGGTGCCGACGGGAACCTTGAGGACGACATCCTCGCCGGCGGCGCCGTGGCGCGCGCGACCCATGCCGTGCACGCCCGTGCCGGCCTTGAAGTGCTGCTGGTAGCGATAGTCGATCAGGGTGTTGAGGCCCTCGACGGCCTCGATCCACACGTCGCCGCCGCGACCGCCGTCACCGCCGTCCGGGCCGCCGTACTCGATGTACTTCTCGCGGCGGAACGACACCGACCCGCCGCCGCCGTTACCGGAGCGGATGTAGATCTTGCATTGGTCCAAGAATTTCATGGGGTCCTTTTGTCCCAAGGCGTCCCGCGCGTCGAGCCAAAACCCCGTTTTCACCGTGACGCTTGGTCACGTTCGTTAACCTCAAGAAAGTCGCGACCGCCGTTCGTCTTCGTGACGAAATGTTAAAACACGTTATGCGACAAAGAGTCATGGCTAGCGAACCGCCGTGTTTCTCGCCGGCGGAACGGGAGGCTGACCTTGGCGACCGAAGTAGAAGTCGATGATGTGCTGGCGAAGGACCTGGTCGAGCTCTCGACGCAGGAAATTCACCGTAAGTACAGCGCCGAGGCCTCCGTCCACCGCAACATCCTGATCGGCCGCGGGACCGGGGTCGCGCCGCAGTGGCGAGACTTCAAGACCTTCCTCGGCGAAGTGGGGCGACGCCCCTCGACGGACCACACCCTCGTTCTGCTGAACCGCTACGAGCGAACCTATGGCCCGGGCCGCGCCCGTTGGATGACGGCCGAGGAGCAAGCCGCGCACGAGGAAGAATTCGACCGCCTGCGCGCCGAACAGCAGCGCGAGGAACAGCTTCTGCTGCACAAGGCCGCCGCGACCAAGCGCGCCAGCACGCCGGGCGCGCCGTCGTTCGGCCAGTGGACGCCGATGGCCGGCAAGCAGGTGGCCTATACCGATGTCGCCAAGAAGCTGGCCATTCCGGTCAACGCGCTGTCCAAGACCATGCCGGCCGGCACCAGCGCCGATGAACTGATCAAGCGCTCGTCCACGGCCAATGACCTGATCAACGAGAACGCCTCCTGGCTGCCGCCGGATCCGACCAAGAAGGCGGGCTTCTTCGAGGCCTACCGCATCTGGCACCTGCAAGTGCAGCCGCAGTTCGCCAAGGCCGCGACCCCGACCTTCCTGTTCCTGTACATCGCGCTGCCCGTGATGAAGCAGTGCCGGGACGATCTGATCGATCTGGACCTGTGGAATCCGTTGGGCCAACGCGCCCTGAACGCGCGCGACAGCCACGTGGCCTGGAAGAAGTACACCGAGTTCATGCCGCGGGCGCAGGTGGCGATGATGGAGATCCCCATCTACGCCACCTACTCGCTGCTGACCGACCTTGACGCCCTGTGCGAGCGGATCGTCACGGCCGAGAAGCGCTTCCGCGAAGGCCCGCAGAAGGTGATCCACACCCACCGCGCGGCTTAAGGGCGCGCTCTAGGCCAGCCACACCATCATGCGAGTGGCCGCCAGGGCCCCGCGCGCGACCGACGGCTTGTGCTCGACGACGCCGGTGTACAGAAATCCCGCCTTGACCAGCACCCGGCCCGACGCCTCGTTGTCGGCGAAGTGGCCGGCGGTGACGTAGCGCTTGTTCCAGGCGCCGCGGGCCCAGTCCAAGGCGCCCATGGTCGCCTCGGTCGCGTAGCCGCGTCCCCAGTAGGGACGGCCGATCCAGTAGCCTAGCTCGACGGGGCCGTTCGGGTTGGTGAACAAGCCGACGACGCCAATCAGCCCTTCCTCCGCCAGCTCGATCGCGAAGGTGTTGTCGCGCGAGCGGTCCTGGGTCCCGCAGCGAGCCACGAAGTCTTCCGCGTGGGCGCGGGTGTAGGGCGAGGGCATGCGCGTGGTCATGCGCGCCACGTCATGATCGACGCAAAAGGCCGCCACGCGCTCGACATCGGCCTGGGCCGGAGCGCGCAGCGTCAGCCGCTGGGTTTCGATGACGGGTCTTTCTTCGATGACGCACATCGGCGCCTCCCAAGGTTCCTCCGGTTCTCTTGATGCGGAACCGTGACGCCGCCGTGGCGTGTCCTGTTGCGGCGGCGAGACAAAACAAAAGCGGGGAGCCCGGCGTTCCGGACTCCCCGCTAGAGATCGTCTGTCCGGATCGTCTTCAACTGAAGCACGATCCGAAGAAACCTTGGTTCGTGCTTACTCGGCCGGTTGAGCGGCCGGGGTCACGGTCACGTAGGTGCGGTTGTGCTTCTTGGTCACGAAGCCCACCGCGCCCTGCACGAGCGCGAAGAGGGTGTGATCCTTGCCCATGCCCACGCCCGAACCGGGGTAGAACTTGGTGCCGCGCTGACGCACGAGGATGTTGCCGGCGAGAACCTTCTCGCCGCCGAACTTCTTCACGCCAAGGCGCTTCGACTCTGAGTCGCGGCCGTTGCTGGACGAACCGCCAGATTTTTTGTGAGCCATTGTGCTCTCCTATCCTCTGGGGGCGTCGCCTTAGGCTTCGCCGTCTTCCGTCTTGGCGGCCTTCTTAGGGGCGGCCTTCTTCTTCGGGGCGGCTTCGGCGGCCGGCTCGGCGGCGGCTTCGGCCTTCGGAGCCTTGGCCTTCTTCGGAGCCGGAGCGGCTTCCGCGGCGGCCGGGACCGAGAACGGCACGGCGGCGTCGCCGAGGCCGCGAGCGCGGGCGTCCAGGATGACCTTCGGGGTCAGGTCGATCGAACCTTCCCACTTGGCTTCCTTGCCGGCGCCGGCGACGGACGTGACGCGCACGACCGACTCGAGTTGGCGGTGACCGCGGGTGCGGCGGTAGCCCTGGCGGCGGATCTTCTTGAAGATCTTCACCTTCTCACCCTTGCGGGTTTCGATCAGGGTGCCGGAGACGACAGCGCCGTCCACGGTGGGGGCGCCGACCGTCACGGCCTCGCCTTCGCCAAGCATCAGGACTTCGCCGAAGGCCACGGCCGCGCCGGGTTCACCTTCGAGCTTTTCGACCACCAGCAGGTCGCCGGCTTGAACCCGGTACTGCTTGCCGCCGGTTTTGATCACCGCGTACATAGGTTTAGCGCCTTAAAAACGTGCGTTCGCAAAATAGGGAACGCCCGCTCGGAAACCCGGCGGGCGAAGAGGGCGCGACTTATACAGCCGCGAGCCCGAGAGTCAACGGCGTCGCCACGGGAATCCGGCCCTGAATCCGCTAAATGCGAGAAGTTCGCGATGACCCCTGGTGTGTTACTTTATAACACGCTATAGGGCTCCGCGTGAACATGACGCTTCTCGCCCCGATCGCCGCCACCGGTTTCGCCGTCGCCTTCCTGCACGCGGCGCTGCCAACCCACTGGTTGCCGTTCGTCCTGGTCGGGCGCGGACAGCACTGGTCGGCGGGCAAGACCCTGAGCGTGACCGCCCTGGCGGGCCTGGGCCACGTGGCCTTCACCATTCTGCTGGGCGTCGTGCTCGTGGGCGCGGGCCTGGCCGTCCAGCCCCATATGGGCGCGGTGTTCGGCTGGGTGGTCGGCGCGCTGATGGGGGCGTTGGGACTCTTCTATCTATGGCGCGGCCGGCACGAGCATGGCCAAGGCGACATCACCACTCGACGTTACGCCTCCGACCGCGCGGCCATCATCGCCCTGGTGGTGCTGCTGACGCTGTCGCCCTGCGAGGCCTTTCTGCCGATCTACCTGGCCGGCGTGAAGCATGGCTGGACCGGCTTCTTGGCCCTGAGCGCGGTCCTGATGGCCGCGACCGCCGCGGGCATGCTGCTGTTCACGACCCTCAGCCTGGCCGGCGTCAAGCGCCTGGGGCTGGAGCGGATCGCCCGCTACGAATCGACGATCCTGGGCCTGGCCCTGATCGCCATGGGCCTTGGGGTCGCGTTCCTCGAACTGTAAGGACGCCCCGGCTTTTGTTTGCCGGGGCGAGCGCCTAAATAGCGCTTCATGACCCAAGCCTCCTCCGCCGCTTCCGGCAAGATCCCCGTCACCGTGCTGACCGGCTATCTCGGCGCCGGCAAGACCACGCTGCTCAACCGCATCCTCACCGAGGAGCACGGCAAGCGCTACGCCGTGATCGTCAACGAGTTCGGGGAGGTCGGCATCGACAACGACCTGGTGGTCGGCGCGGATGAAGAAGTGTTCGAGATGAACAACGGCTGCGTCTGCTGCACGGTGCGCGGCGACCTGATCCGGGTTTTGCAAGGTCTGATGAAACGGAAGGGCGGCTTTGACGCCATCATCGTCGAGACCACGGGCCTGGCCGATCCCGGTCCGGTGGCCCAGACCTTCTTTGTCGACGAGGACGTCAAGGCGCGCACGGCGCTGGACTCGGTGACCGCCGTCGTCGACGCCAAGCACATCATGCTGCGCCTCTCCGACAGCAAGGAAGCGGTCGAGCAGATCGCCTTCGCCGACCAGATCGTGCTGAACAAGACCGACCTCGTCTCCGAGGACGACCTGCGCCACGTCGAGGCCCGCATCCGCCGGATCAACCCGCTGGCCCCGATCCACCGCGCCCAGCGCTCGAACGTTCCGCTGGACGCGATCCTGGGCAAGCACAGCTTCGACCTGGACCGCATCACCGAGCTGGAGCCGGACTTCCTCAATCCCGCCCACGGCGAGCCGGGCCACGTGCACGACGAACACTGCGGCCACGATCACCATGATCATGACCATGTGCACGATGAGCACTGCGGTCATGACCATCACCACCATCACCACCACGACGCCAAGAGCGACGTGCACGACGACGGCGTGAAGGGCATTTCCCTGACCCTGGACAAACCGGTCGACGGCCAGAAGATCACCGCCTGGCTGAACGACCTCTTGGCCCGCCGCGGCCCGGACATCCTGCGCGCTAAGGGCATCATCGACGTGAAGGGCGAGAACAAGCGTCTCGTCTTCCAGGCCGTGCACATGATCTTGGAGGGCGACTTCCAGCGCGAGTGGACCGACAAGGACAAGCGCTACAGCCGCATGGTCTTCATCGGGCGCGACCTCGACGAGGCCGAGCTGCGCGCGGGCTTCGAAGCGACGGCGGCTTAGAGAAGAGGCTCCCTCTCCCCTTGCGGGAGAGGGTGGCCCGCTAGGGCCGGGTGAGGGGTTGAAGACGAGATCCGCCGCGACAGGCCTGACTGCCGTCGCGGCGGTTTTCGTTTGCGCGACCCCTCATCCGTCGCCTTTGGCGACACCTTCTCCCGCAAGGGGAGAAGGGCTGCTCCGGACAACAAAAAAGCCCCGGAGCCTGAGGCGCCGGGGCTTTCGTGTTTGGCTGTCGCCGAGGACGATCCTTAGTGGATGTCCTCGTTGATCAGGCCGACCTTGTACCAGCCCGAGGTCTGCAGCTGGTTCAGGACGCCCATGAAGTCGGCGTACATGACGTCGGCGTCGGCGCGGATCATGATGCGCTGGTCGTCCTTCGGGCCGGCTTGGCCGTTGGCGGCGAACTTGGCGTTCAGATCGGCTTCCAGGCCGTCCAGGCTGGTTTGCTTGTCGGCGATGAAGACCGCGCCCGACTTCTGGATCGAGATGAAGACCGGCTCCTTCGGCTTCGGCGCGTTCGGCGGCGGCGGAACCGCCGGAGGCAGGTCGATCTTGATGGAGGTCACGGCCATCGGCACGGCGACCATGAAGATGATCAGCAGCACCAGAAGGATGTCCACGAAGGGCGTGACGTTGATTTCGGAATTTTGGCCCAGCGAATAACGGCCACCGCCGCCGCCAGCAAGTTTAGCCGCCATGCCTGACTGTCTCCCAGAAGGCCACGCGCCCCGCGCGCGCCTGAAATGTCATTACGTCGCCACGTCTGGCGCAGACGGGCGCGGAAGTAAAGCCCGACGACGCGGCGCAATAGCAAGCCCCTTTTTTCGACTTTTCGCCGAACGCCGTTCGAACGGGCGCCTGAGACCAAACGCGCCCGGAAACGCATCGCCTTGAAAGAGTCTGGCCGTGGAAGGCTTGGCGCCTTATCTCGCGCGCATGATCTTTTCCTTCGACGCCTTCGTCACCGACGTCCTTTTCGACCGCTCCGGCCGCGCCGCCTTCGCCCTGGGCGACGGCACCGTGCGCCTGCAGACCGAGGACGGCTTCGTCACCGTGGAAGCCCATGGCGGCCCGCTGGGCGGCGCCGTCCTGGCCGCGGCCGCCCACCCGAGCGGCGCGGGAATCGTCACCGGCGGCGACGACGGCCGCGTGGTCTGGACCCGAATCGAGAAGGGCGAGGTCGTCGCGACCGTCCTGGCCGAGGTGAAGAACAAGTGGATCGAGCACGTGGCGACCAGCGCCGCCTCGGGCCTGATCGCCTTCACCGCCGGCAAGGAGGTCCATGTCCGCGACGCCGCCGACCCGGCCTTCGCGCGGACCTTCACGCACGAGAAGACGGTGTCGGGCCTGGCCTTCGAGCCCAAGGGCCGGCGCCTGGCCTCGGCGACCTATGGCGGCGCCTATCTCTGGTACGCGCGGATCGCCGACCAGAAGCCGCAGCTTCTGAAATGGGCCGGCAGCCACATCGCCGTGGCCTTCAGCCCCGACGGCAAGTTCCTGATCTCGTCGATGCAGGAGAACCAGCTGCACGGCTGGCGACTGTCTGACGGCAAGGACATGCGGATGGGCGGCTATCCGGCCAAGATCAAGAGCCTGGCTTTCTTCGACAAGGGCAACCTGCTGGTCACGGCCGGCGCCAACGGCGCGGTCATCTGGCCGTTCGCCGGCGCCAGCGGCCCCATGGGCAAGGAAGCCGCCGAGATCGGTTTCTCCCGCGACTCGATGGTCGTCCGGGTGGCGGGCGTCGACGTCCATCCGGTGTGCCTGGCCGCCCAGGACAACGGCAAGATCTGGGCCGCGCACATGCGCAACGGCCGCATCGAGACCCTGAAGGCCGAGAAGGGCGCCCCGATCAGCGCCCTGGCCGTCAGCGCCGACGGCAAGCGCATGGCCTGGGGCGACGAGAGCGGCGAGGCCGGGGTGCTGGAAATCCCCGACATCAGCGGCCCGCGCCAGTTCGCGGGGTAAGGCTAGGGTCTAGAACCCCTTCAGCTCGCCCCACTCCTCGAACGGGGCGCGGCGCGAGCGGAAGTTGTTCACCGGGGCGTCGGCGTCGCGATAGCCCAGGGCCATGCCGGAAAACAGCATGTGGCCCTCTGGCAGGCCGACATGCTCGTCGACCAGCTTGTTGTAGTGCGACCAGAACTCCTGCGGGCAGGTGTCGAGGCCGCGCTCGACGGCCAGCAGCATGAAGGTCTGCATGAACATGCCGACGTCGCTCCACTGCGGCGGGCCGCAGCGGCGGTCGATCGAGAAGAACAGCTGCACCGGCGCGCCGAAGCCCTGGCCGTTGGTCGAGAACCATTGCAGGCGAGCCATCTTGTCCTCGCGCGGGATGCCTAGCGCCCCGTACATGTCCTCGCCGACCTGGAAGCGGCGGCTGCGCAGCGGCTCCCAGAGGTTGGCGGGATAGACGTCGTATTCGGTCGGATCGGGCGAGGCGACGCGCGTCAGCATGGCGTCGGTCAGGGCCTTCAGCGGCGCGCCGGACACGGCCTGCACCCGCCAGGGCTGGAGGTTGCCGCCGGAGGGCGCGCGGGCGGCGAGCTCCAGCATCTCACGCACCACGGCGGCGTCGACGGGATCCGGCTTGAAGGCGCGCACCGACATGCGGCGGTTGACGGCGTCGATCACGTCCATGGAAGGCTCCCTTGATCTTCTCGCCGCGATGCCCGCGACAGCGGCTTTTCCTCTGGCTAGCATCCCGCCGCAGGGTAAAGACAAGTCTGTCTGGATCTTTTCGGGGGCGTTCCTTGCGGCGGCTACTGCGCAACATCGCGTTGGCTCTGTTCATCATCCTGGTCGCCGGGCCGATCGTGGCGGTGATTCTGTTCCGCTTCGTGCCGCCGCCGATCACGCCGCTGATGGTGATCCGTGCGGTCGAGGGTAAGGGGCTGGACCATCGCTGGCGGCCCATCGACGAGGTCGCCCCGGCCCTGCCGCGCGCCCTGATCGCCGCCGAGGACGCCCGGTTCTGCGAGCATCACGGCTTCGACTTCGACGCCCTGCAGAAGGCCTACGCCAATAACGAGGCCGGCAAGAAGATCCGCGGCGGCTCGACGATCAGCCAGCAGACGGCCAAGAACGTCTTCCTGTGGCCGGGGCGCTCCTATGTCCGCAAGGGTCTGGAGGCCTGGTTCACCGTGCTGATCGAGGTGGGCTGGGGCAAGAAGCGGATCATGGAGGTCTATCTGAACTCCATCGAGTTCGGCCCGGGCATCTATGGCGCGGAGTCGGCCTCGCGTCGCTATTTCGGCGTCGGCGCCGACAAGCTGACCCAGGCCCAGGCCTCGCGCCTGGCGGCGATCCTGCCCAGTCCCCTGAAGTGGCGGGTGATCAAGCCCGGCAAGTACGTCGCCAAACGCACCCAGAAGATCGGCAAGGCCTCGAAGACGGTGCGCCGCGACGGCCTCGCCGACTGCGTGAGCTAGCCGCCCCACCAGCCTCGCGTGGCGGGGCAGGCGTCGAGCGCTCGCCGGTAGCCGTCGCGCTGGCGCAGTCGCTTCACGTACGCCATCTCGGCCTCGCCGAGCGGGAAGTCGATGTTCTTGCGCGCCATCTCCAGGGCGTAGCCCACAGAGATGTCCGCCGCCGTGAAGGCCTCGCCGGCCATGTAGGGCGTCTCCGCCAGCCGGCGTGTCACCAGGCCCAGCCGGCTGGTGAACACGTGCATCGCCTGGCGGACCGTCCAGTTGTCGCGGTCGGTCTCGGGGGCGAAGTGCTTGGCGCCCGTCAGGAAGAAGACCGAGGCCGCCAGTCCCGCTTCGCCGAGATGCAGGAACTGCTGGTAGGCGGGGAAGGTCGCGTCCCGCGGATCCGGCGCCAGGGGCGAGGGGCCGTAGCGGCCCAGCAGGTACTCTAGGATCGCGATCGACTCGACCATGATCACCTCGCCGTCCTGGATCGCCGGGATGAAGCCGCCGGGATTGATCGCCAGGAACTCCGGATCGTTCTCGACCCCCGCCAACATGTCGACGTCCCGCAGGCGATAGGGCAGCCCCATCTCTTCCAGCAGCCAGACGACGCGGAAGCCTCGGCCTTCTCCGAAGACCGTGATCATCCGCGCATGCCCAGGAGGGCGAACAGCCCGCCTTGCGGGTCCATGGCGTTGACCACGAAGGCGCCGCCGGGAACCTCGACCGGACCCATCAGGACCTGGCCGCCCTGGGCCTTCACCCGTTCGATGGCGGAATCGACGCCCTCGACGCCGAAATAGTGGAGCCAGTAGGGCATCGGCGCGGGCGCGTGGTTGCTGAACATGCCGCCGATCGCCGCCGTGCTGGGGCCGAAGGTCTGATAGACGCCCATCTCGCCCATTGGCACGGCGTCGTGCTTCACCCAGCCGAACAGGGGCGCGTAAAAGTCGAAGGCCTTCTCCCAGTTGGCCGCGTGCAGCTCCGACCAGCCCAGCGAGCCCGGCGACATCGGCGCGGGGCGCGGCGGCGGCGCGTCGAGCGATCCCCGGAACAGGACAAACATCGCGCCTTGCGGATCGGCGACGACAGCGAAGCGGCCGACGCCGGGAATGTCCTGGGGCGTCTTGTGAACCGCGCCGCCGGCGGCTTCGACCTTCCTGGCGACGGCGTCGACGTCATCGACGCCGACATAGCCCAGCCAGCCCGCCGGGACGTCCTTCATCTCCAGCATGCCGCCGACATGGAACTCGCCGGTCTTGAAGATCGTGTAGGGGCCGGCGGGACCGGAGGACGCCTCGGTCGTCCAGCCGACGACCGAGGTGTAGAACGCTTCCGCCGCCTTGGCGTCCGGCGTCACCAGTTCGAACCAGACGAAGTCGCTAGCCATGGGGGTTTCCTTGGGCGGTGGTGATGGCGTTGAGAGGCGAGCCGGGGGCATGGCCTCGACAAGGGCGTTCCAGCTTCGGATCATTGGAAGGAGGCTAGGCGGCCGCCCCGCCGCAGCAGGCGGGCTTGGGCTGAGCGTCCTCGTACTCGTCGTGGCGGCGGACGAAGTTCATCGTCTCGCCCTCGTTGCGGCCCAGCGGCGCGCGGTCGAGGAGCATCAGGGTCGCCAACGCCTCTTCCAGCCCGCGAGCGTAGGTCGAGTAGGTGTGGAACACCTGGCCCTCGGCGTCGCGATAGAAGACCGACAGGCCCGGCAGCTCGTCGTGGCCCTGGGGCGAAGGCAGATCGGTGAAGTTGTAGTTGATCGTCTCGCCGGCCAGCTCTTCGGGCGTGAACGAGACATGGAAGTCGCGGTTGAAGTCGCCGCCGTGCGACGACACCCACGGAAACTTCCAACCCATGCGGCGCTTGTAAGCCTGGATCTTCGCGAGGGGCGCGCGGGACACGGCGACCAGGGTCACGTCGTGGTGGTTCAGGTGCGGCAGTGTCCCGTCGAAATGGTCGGCCATGAACGAGCAGCCCTCGCAGCCCGCGTCCCAATCCGGGCCCAGCATGAAATGGTAGATGAGCAACTGGCCGCGACCGTCGAACAGGTCGTCCAGCGTCTTGCGACCGCCCTCGGTGTCGAAGGCGTAGGTCTTGTCCAGCTTCACCCAGGGCAGGGCCATGCGCTCGGCGTTCAGGGCGTCGCGGGCGCGGGTGTGGGCCTTTTCCTTCAACAGCAGGGCGCGGCGCGCTTCCAGCCATTCCTCGCGGGAAACCACGGCTTGCGACATCACGTCCTCCGTAAGCTGAGCTGTTTTTCCTTGACCAATAACGTTGATATCAACATAAATGGATCATGTCAAAGCCGGTCGTGATTCCCTTCGAGACGACGATCCATGTCCGCGACACCTGCTTGTGTCTGCACGTCCAGCGCGCCGCCCGGGCGCTGGCGCGACGCTTCGACGAGGCGCTGCGGCCGCTGGGTCTGACCAATGGCCAGTTCTCGCTCTTGATGTCGCTGAACCGGCCCGAGCCGGCCGGCATGGGCGGCGTCGCCAACCTGCTGGCCATGGATCGCACGACCCTGACGGCGGCGCTGAAGCCGCTGGAGCGGCGAGGGCTGCTGACGGTCGCGCCAGATCCCAAGGACGGCCGGGCCCGGGTGCTGAGCCTGACCCCCGACGGCCGGGCTTTGCTGGCCCAGGCGCTCCCGATCTGGACCCGCGAGCACGGCAAGCTGGACGAGGACCTGGGCGGCGGCGCGGACGACCTTCGCGCGGGCCTGAGGGCGATCGCCTAGTCCGCTCCGAACATCGCCGCTATGTAGTCTGGCGGCCTTGCCGTCGCGCCAGACCCAGGATTATCAGATGAGCGCCCGTCGTCCGATGCTGATCGCCGCCATGGCGGGCGTGTCGCTGATGCTGGGCGGCGTGGCCTGGGCCGGCGAGACGAAGGTCGCCGTCGCCGCCAACTTCACCGAGGCCGCCCGTGAGATCGCCGCGCGGTTCAAGGCCAGGACGGGCCATGACGCGACGCTCAGCTTCGGGGCGTCCGGGCAGTTCTACGCCCAGATCGCCAACGGCGCGCCGTACGAGGTTTTCCTGTCGGCCGACGTCGAGCGGCCGCGGAAGGCCGAGGCCGAGGGCCTGGCGGTTCCCGGCTCGCGCTTCACCTACGCCACGGGACGCCTTGTGCTGTTCAGCAGGACGCCGGGCCTCGTCGATCCGAAAGGCGCGGTGCTGGCCAGGGGCGGCTTCGACAAGCTGGCCATCGCCGACCCGAAGGCCGCCCCCTATGGCCAAGCGGCCATCGAGACCCTGACCCAGCTGAAGCTCTACGACGCCCTCAAGCCGAAGATCGTCACCGGCGCCTCGATCACCCAAGCCTTCCAATACGTCCAGACCGGCGCGGCCGAGCTCGGCTTCGTGGCGCTGTCGCAGGTGATCGACGAGAAGGGCGGCTCGCGCTGGGTCGTTCCGGCCGCCGACCACACGCCGATCGCGCAGCAGGCCGTGCTGCTGAAGACCGGCCAGAACAGCGCGGCGGCCAAGGCGTTCCTGGCCTTCCTGAAGAGCGGCGAGGCCAAGGCGATCATCAAGCGCTACGGCTACGAGGTCCGCTGAGCATGGGCGAGGTCCTGTGGCTGACGGCGAAGCTGGCGGGGATCACCACCCTGCTGCTGCTTGTTTTGGCCACGCCGCTGTCCTGGTGGCTGGCGCGCGGGCGCTCGTCGCTGCGCACCGTGGTCACCGCCGTGGTCGCTCTGCCGATCGTGCTGCCGCCGACGGTGCTGGGCTTCTACCTGCTGATCGCCTTGGGGCCGAAGAGCCCGCTGATGGTCCTGCTGCAGCCTTTCGGCGTGCGGACCCTGGCCTTCACGTTCGAAGGGCTGGTCATCGGCTCGCTGATCTATTCGCTGCCGTTCGCGGTGCAGCCGCTGCGCAACGCCTTCATCGCCGTGGGCGACGAGCCGCTGGAAGCCGCCGCGACGCTCGGCGCCTCGCCATGGGATCGCTTCTGGCGGGTGGCCTTGCCGTTGGCCCTGCCCGGCTATGTCGCCGCCGGGATCCTGACCTTCGCCCACACGGTTGGCGAGTTCGGCGTGGTCATGATGCTGGGCGGCAATATCCCCGGCGAGACCACGGTGCTGTCGACCGAGATCTATCGCCTGGTCGAGGGGCTGGAGTGGGGGCAGGCCCACCGCCTGTCGCTGCTGCTGCTGGTCTTCGCGTTCACCGTGCTGCTGGCGCTGCTGGCCATCGAGCGGCGGTCGCGGGTGCTGGACCCAAAGGGGTGATCAGCACCCGTCCAGGTGATAGCGGATCAGCGCCCGCGCCGAGCGGGCCACGGCGCGCGAGGGGCCGTCCGCGCCGAGGGTGACGCGGGCGGTGTACGAGCCTTCCATCAGCAGCATCAGGGCGTCGGCCAGGTCGTCGTCCTTGGCCCCGGCGCGGCGCGCCAGGTCCGTGAGCCGCCGGTGCAGCTCCTTCTTGTAGTTGACCGAGACGACCTGGGCCGGGTGGCCCTCCTCGTGCAGCTCGATGGCGGCGTTCGACAGCGGGCAGCCGTGGACGTCCTTGTTGCAGGCCTTGGTCTCGAAGGCGTCGAAGATCGCCTCGAGCTGGGCGCGCGGGTCGGCGCAGCAGACCGCCGTGACGCTTTCCCACCAAGCCCAGTACTCGCGCTCCTGCTCGCGCAGGACCTCGGCCACCAGCTCGTCCTTGGACGGGAAGTTGCGATAGAGCGTCATCTTGGTGGCGTCGGCCTCGGCGGCGATCGTCTCGACGCCGACGGCGCGGATGCCGTGCTGATAGAACAGCTCGCGGGCGGTTTCGAAGATCCGGTCACGCGCCGGACGCTTGGACGCGGGCGCGCAAGCCGCCGCTTCCGTGTCGCCCACAACCCCGTCCCCAGAATTTCTTGTCGCCATTTTGGCGGACCTCTCCTTGACGTGCGAGTTACCGGTCAGTATCTCTCGCCTGGAGCGATGATACCGAACGGTCTCGTCACATCCTAAATCGTCATTCCCGTCGCCCGGGTCAAGTAACCGTCCCTGCGACATTTGATCCCTTAAACCCCTAAGGAGCGCGCGCCAATGCCCTCGCAAACAAACGTTTACGTTAGCGCGTCGCCCGCCAAGGCCGAGGACGATCTCCTGGCCTTCGTTCGGTCCCGCATCGGTTCAAAGCGGTCCTGGATCGGTCAATCCACGGTCCGCGCGTTCGGCGAGAACTGGTCATCCAAGACCGGCCGCGGCGCAGATCGACGCCCCGTTCTCGAATGACCGTCAGCGCGCCTTCACCTTTCTCCTCCCCGACAGGTTCCTCCCCCATGCGTCTTCAACCCGTCATCACGTCCTTCGCCGGTCTGGCCGCCGTCGCCGTGCTGGCCGCCTGCTCGGCCCAGGCCAAGCAGGACGCCGCCGCCGCGCCGCCGCCCGCCCAGGTCACCGTCACCGACGTCGCCTTCAAGTCCCTGCGCCAGTGGGATGACTTCACCGGCCGCCTCGAGCCGATCGACACCGTCGAGATCCGCCCGCGCGTCTCCGGCTATATCGACGGCGCCCAGTTCACCGAGGGCGCGCGCGTCCACAAGGGCCAGGTGCTGTTCCAGATCGACCCGCGCCCCTACAAGGCCGAGGCCGACCGCGCCGCCGCCGAGGTGGCCCGCGCCAAGGCCCAGCTGGATCTGGCGGTGGTCAACCGCGAACGCGGTCGTCGCCTGATCGCGCAGAACGCCCTGGCCCAGAGCGAATTCGATCGCCTGGCCTCGGAGGAGCGCGCCGCCCAGGCCAACCTTTCCGCCGCCCAGGCCGCCCTGCAGACCGCCCGCCTGAACCTGGAATGGACCCGCGTGACCTCGCCGATCGACGGCCGGATCTCCAAGGCCAACATCACGCGCGGCAACCTGGTCACTCAGTCGTCGCTGCTGACGACCGTGGTTTCCGACACGCCGATCTACGCCGAGTTCAACGCCGACGAGCAGACCTTCCTGAAGTACGCCTCGGCCGAGCGCGGCAAGGGCGGTCCTGTCTATATGGGCCTGATGACCGAGGACGGCTATCCGCACGTCGGCAAGCTGGCCTTCATCGACAACGCCCTGGACGCCAAGAGCGGCACCATCGCCGGCCGGGCGATCTTCGCCAACGCCGACGGCCGCTTCACGCCGGGCCTGTTCGCCCGCATCCGCCTGGTCAGCGCCGAGAGCCAGACCGTGGCCCTCGCGCCGGATCGCGCCGTCGCGACCGATCTGGGCAAGCGCTTCGTCGTGGTGGTCAACAAGGCCAACAAGGCTGAATACCGCCCCGTCGAGATCGGCCCGCTGGCCGGCAACCTGCGCATCATCCGCTCGGGCCTGAAGCCCGGCGACCGGGTGATCGTCGGCGGCCTGCAGAAGGTCAAGCCGGGCGACACCGTGGCGCCCGTCAAGGTCAAGACCGAGAAGGCCGACCTGGACCAGCTGGCCCAGGTCGAAAGCCCGATCCGCCAGAACTGAGAACGCTCCCTTCCCCCTCGATGGGGGAAGGGCGGGGATGGGGGTGACTTCGGCGCTGAAAGCTTGAGCGCCGTGTTCGCCATCCCCCTCAGCGATCACCCCC
>NZ_LSJA01000124.1 GCF_001556515.1 Caulobacter sp. CCH9-E1
AGCTCGCCCCCTCCGGCCCTCTGGGCCACCTCCCCCGCGTCGCGGGGGAGGATCTCCTATTGCCAGCCTCGCGCCTTCACGCGACTCTGACGCCATGCCTGACCGCGCCACGCCGAATCTTCCGTCCAGCGACTTCGACGCGACCGAGAGCTTCTATGCGGCCCTCGGCTTCGAGCGGGCCTCGCGCGATCCGGGCTGGATGGTGCTGGAGCGCGGCCGGCTGACGCTGGAGTTCTTCCCGTTTCCGGGCCTGAAGCCGGCCACCAGCAACTTCGCCTGCTGCCTGCGCCTGGACGATCTCGAGGGCTTCTACGCGGTCTGCCAGGCGGCCGGGATCGAGGAGAAGACCGAGGGCTTCCCCCGCCTGCACCCGCCCGGCGATAAGAAGATCATGGCCGCCCTGATCGACCCGGACGGCACCCTGCTCAGGCTGATCCGGAACTGAGGGTCAGCCTAGCGCCCGGCAGCATCGGGAAGGTGACGATCGACACCTCCCAGAGCTCGACGCGGGACAGCACGCGCAGGCGGCCTTGCGTCCGCGCCTTCACCTGGCGAAAGCCGATCGACAGGCCGTCCAGCGCGCCGGCCTCGACCAGGGCGGCGACCAGGCGGCCGCGCGGGGTGGTCCGCAGAATCCGCCCCCGCACGAACAGCCCCTTGGCGTCCTCGACGACCGCGTCCCAGACGCCGATCGGCTCGGCCTCGTCGTGCTGGTGCAGCATCTTCACGGGCGTCCCGGCCGCCAGGCTCTCGGCGAAGGCGCCGGCGGCGGTGACGTCGTCATTGAGGTCTCGGGTCCAGAACAGGGACGCGTAGCCTTCGATCTTCAAGTCTTCGCTCATCGCGAACGCTCCAGCTTGGCTTCGATGCGGTTCAGCGACTGGCGGGTGGCGTCGGCCTGGGCCTCGAGGCGCGCCAGGCGCTCGGCCACCGGGGCCTGGGCCTCCAGCCGACGCTGCATCTCGTCGATCCGCGCCGAGGCCTTGCCGGCCCACAGCAGGGCGGCGGCGGCCTGCAGGGCCACGGCCACCAGCACGGCGGCCGACACCTGGCGGTCCAGCCGCCAGCGGGTGGCGGGCGCGCTCAATGCTCCAGCCCCGCCAGCCGCCGCCGCTCGGCGTCGGTCAGGAACGACGCCGCCTCCAGCCGGCTCCACAGGGCGTCGCGCTCGGCCGACAGGGCCGGGACCGCGTCGAGGTCGGGAGCGATCCGCGCGCCGGGAAACTTCACCGCCAGCCAGGCGGTCAGGGCCCGCGCCGCCCGCTCGGCCAGCGGAACCACCGTCCCGCGCCAGAAGGCGGCGTTGGCCTCGCGGTAGTTGGCGTAGGTGTTGTCGCCGGGGATGCCGAGCAGCTGCGGCGGCACGCCGAACGTCAGGGCGATCTCGCGGGCGGCGGCGTGCTTGCCTTCGGTGAAGTCCATCTCGGCGGGGCTCAGAGACATGGCCCGCCAGTCGAGCCCGCCCTCCAGCAACAACGGCCGGCCGGCGTTGGCCTGGCCGGAGTGAGCATTGGCCAGCTCGGTCTTCAGCCGGTCGAACTGCTCGTCGGTCAGGCGGTCGCCGGCGTCCTTGGATGAGTAGACCAGCGCGCCGGAGGGCCGGGCGGAGTTGTCCAGCAGCGCCTTGTTCCAGGCGCTGGAGGCGTTGTGGACGTCGATCGCGAAGGCGGCGGCTTCCAGCGGCGAGAAGCCGTAGTGGTCGCTGGTCGGGTTGAAGAGCCGCAAGTGCAGCACCGGCAGCCAGCCGTCGCCGTCCCGCCCGATCCGCACCGTGCGCCCGGCGGCCTGGTAGTCATAGGCTAGCGGCCAGCCGCGCGGGCCAGGAACCACGGTCATCCGGTCGGGGCGCAGGGCGTAGAGCTCAGCGGGCGCGCCGTCGCCGGCCGCCTCCAGATAGCCGTTGCCGGCCACCTGCAGATTGCCGAAGAACGCCTCCATCAGATCGGGTCCGCCCTGCTCGGGATTGGGGCGGTCCAGCAGCCGCTTGAGCGGATGGTCGTCGGCGCGGCGGCCCTCGACGAACACCGCCAGAGGCGTGGCGGCGGCGGCCTCGGCGATCATGCGGACACAACGATAGGCCACCGGGTTCTTGCCGAACCCCTCGGCGGCCAGCGCGCCATAGTCCCGCGGCGTCCACTGCGGCCGCCCGCCCGTGGTCAGCGCGATCAGCCGCGCGGCGCGGGAATCCTTGCGCTCGGGCGGGCGCGGTTTGGAGAAGAGCATGGCGGGGGGCTCCGGTGGATGGAGTTGAGAACGAATGAGGAACGATGTAGGGTTGTGGGGGAGGCGAACGCTCTCAAAGATCCTCCCCCGCGATGCGGGGGAGGTGTCGCGGAGCGACGGAGGGGGCGAGCACCGGAGAAGCCAATGAGACCTCCCCTTGTGCAGAGACTGACGGCGCAACGCTTCCGCCGAGAGCTGACGCTGCCCGAAGGTTTGCTTTGGCGTGAATTGAAGGGCCGCAAGATCGGCGGGCTACAATTCCGCCGACAGCATCCTGTTGGTCCTTACATTCTCGATTTCTACTGCGAGGCCTTGCGTCTAGCCGTCGAGGTCGATGGCGAATGGCATTGCTTCGATAGTCGACCGCGCAGAGACGCAGAGCGTGACGCGTGGCTGGAAGATCGCGGGATCGTCACGCTCCGCATTCCGGCTCGAGACATCCTCGCCTTGCCGGAGACGGCTGTCGGGCGAATACTGGAAGTCGCCAGCGCTCGCCCCCTCCGGCCCTCTGGGCCACCTCCCCCGCATCGCGGGGGAGGATCTTGATCATCGGCGCCCCTCACAACGCCCTCAGCCTCGGCCGCCGCACCGAGCCCAGCATCAGCTCGCTGACCGCCCAGACCAGCGCGTCGGCGCGGTCGGGGCTGTGTTCCAGGTCGCCGGAGCCGAGCGCCATCAGTTCCTCCTCCAGCGCCACGAACGATCCGCAGTGCAGGACCCGGCCCTGTTCGTAGAGCGCGGCCACCGGCTCGGCCCGCGCGCGCTTGCCGACCGACGCCCGCACCAGCTTCACCCGGCACGGCGGGTCGGCCTGGGCCAGCACCGACCGCACCATGTCGCCGCCCTGGTTGGCCTCGGCGACGAGGGCGTCGGCGTTCCACAGCCTCGCGGCGGCCACGGCCCTGCCCGCCCAGCCGGCGGGAGACAATCCCCGCGCGGTCTCGTCGGCCAACACGAACGCGCGGTCGTCCCTTCGGCCCACGATCACGATCCCGCAGGCGTCGCCGCCGGCGGTGGCAGGCGGGTCGACCGCGACGACCACGCGGTCCAGACGCGCCGGCCGCGCGGCGCGGCACCGGGCGAGATCCTCGGCGCGGAACAGGCCGCCGTCGGTCTCGACGATGACCCCGTCCAGCTCCTGGGCGGCCAGGCGGGTGCCGCCGTAGAGGCTCTCCACAGTCCGCAGGAAGGCGGGCGCGAGATTGCCGGCGTTGGCGCTGGTGCCCGCGCGGGTCAGGGAGACGCCGGGCTCGGCCATCAACACCTTGAGCGCCCGATGGGGCTTGGGCGTCGTGGTCACGACCAGGCGCGGATCGGTCCCCAGGCGCAGGCCGAAGCGCAGCATGGCCAGGGTGTCGCCGGGCTTAGGCCAGGCGCAGAACTCGTCGGCCCAGGCGGCGTGGAACTGCGGGCCGCGCAGACTGTCGGGGTCCTCGGCCGAGAACGCGTAGGCGCAGGCGCCGTTGGGCCAGACCAGGCGCCGGCGGGAGGCTTCCCAGCGGGGGCGCTCGTCCGGCGGCGACAGCGCCTGGAGGCCGGACGGCCCCTCGATCATCACCTCACGCACATCGTGGAAGGTGGGACCGACCAAGGCCAGCCGAGCGCCAAGGCCGGCCTGTTCGATCAGCCAGGCGGCGCCAGCATAGGTCTTGCCCGCGCCGCGCCCGCCAAGGAACAGCCAGGTGGACCAAGGATTAGGCGGGGGAACCTGGTGGTCCGCCCGGAGGCGGAGCGTTCGAAGGCTGTCCGCCAATTGGCTCGCCAGGTCCGGACGGCTCTCGTCGATCCCGCTCAGCCAGGTATTTAAGCTCTCGGGATCCAGCAAACTTCGCCAGTCGTTCGCGCACCTCGGCATGAAGCTCGGCGATACGCTGGGCGTTCCATGGGACGTCGTCATTCATTGGGGTCTCCGTAGTGTTCCGGTCGGGGCCGTCGTCGGCCTTGGCGGCGCGCTGCAAGCTCGAAAGCGCGCGGCCAACCCGGCGGGCGCTTCCCCGGAACAGCTTGATGGCTCGGCCGGCCTTCGCGGTCTTGGCGGCGATCTCCATCCGCGCCTCGGAGGTCTTGTCCTCGCTGGCGGTCAGAATCTCTGACGCCGCCTTGGCGTAGGTCAGGGAGACCAACTCCTCGATGGCGTTGAGGGCGGCTTCGATGTCTTCGCTTTTCTGGGCCATGACACAAAGGTACGGCGCCAGCGGACGCGGATGATCCAGAAGCCTGTAAAAGTGACAAGTCTCTGATTTCCTACAACTCCATCTCGCCTACGCCGAGCATAGAGCGCGCTGAACGCTCGTACTTGCCCTCGCGGGCGGCTCGACATCAGCCCTCGCCCCGGCCACCTTGGCGAAAAAAAGGGAGAGAGCATGATCGACCTGACCGGAAGGACCGTCCTGGTCACCGGCGCCTCGTCCGGCATCGGGGCGCATCTGGCCCGCCGGGCCGCAGACGCCGGGGCCAAGGTGGCGCTGGCCGCGCGCCGCGCCGAGCGGCTGGAGGCGCTGGTCGACGAGATCGGCCCGAACGCGGCGGCCTTCTCGATGGACGTCGAGGACGAAGGCTCGATCATCGCCGGCTATGACGCCATCAGCGACCGCCTGGGCGCGCCGGACACGGTGATCGCCAACGCCGGGATCAACATCCAGGGCTCGGCCCTCGACATCGAAGCGGCGGACTTCGACAAGGTGATGGGCGTCAACACCCGCGGCGTGTTCCTGACGGCCCGCGAGGGGGCGCGGCGGATGATCCTGGCCGGGTCCGAGCAGACCGGCCGAGGCCGCGTCCTGCTGGTCGCCTCGATCGGCGCGCACAAGGTGCTGCCCGGCGTGACCGCCTACTGCGCGTCCAAGGCCGCCACGGCCATGATGGGCAAGAGCCTGGCCCGCGAATGGGCCCGCAAGGGGATCAACGTCAACGTCCTTTGCCCGGGCTACATCCGCACCGAACTGAACAGCGACTGGTTCGACACCGAGGGCGGCGCGCGGCTGGTCGGAAGCTTCCCTCGCAAGCGGCTGATGGACGAGGACGACCTGACCGGCACGGCGCTGTACCTGTGCTCGGACGCGGCGCGGGCGGTGACGGGCAGCGTGTTCACGGTCGACGACGGGCAGTCGCTGTAAAATCCTCTCCCCAAGGGAGAGGTGTCGGCGTAGCCGACGGAGAGGGAAGTCTCGGCGGAAACTCCGCAGACCTTCCCCCTCCGGCGCTTCGCGCCACCTCCCCCGCTAGGGGGAGGATTTACTTGGCGCCTATGCGAAACCGGGCTTCAAAGCCCCCTTCGGGAACGGCCGCGGACAACTTCGCGCCGAAAGCCGGATCGCGCGCATGGACTTGTCATGTTAGCGCTCCCATCTATAGCGATCGCAACGACAACACTTGCAGGACGACCAAAGTGCATCTGACCGGCCAGCTTCTGATCGGCGGCGAAAGCCGCAAGGGGACCAACGGCGAGATCAAGGGCGTCAATCCGGCGACCGGCGAGATCCTGGAGCCCGCGTTCGGCGGCGCGACCAAGGCTGATGTCGACGCGGCCGCGGCCCTGGCGCACGAGGCCTTCGCCAGCTACCGCGCCCTGCCCTACGAGACCCGCGCCACCTTCCTGGAATCGATCGCCGAGCACATCGAGGCCATCGGCGACGACCTGATCGTCCGCACCATGGCCGAGACCGGCCTGCCCCGCCCGCGCCTGGAAGGCGAGCGCGGCCGCACCGTGGGCCAGCTGCGCCTGTTCGCCAGCGTGCTGCGCGACGGCGGCTTCCTGGAAGCTCGCATCGACCCGGCCCAGCCGGACCGCAAGCCGCTGCCGCGACCGGACCTGCGCCTGCGCAACGTGCCGCTCGGTCCCGTGGCCGTGTTCGGGGCGTCAAACTTCCCGCTGGCCTTCTCGGTGGCCGGCGGCGACACCGCCTCGGCCCTGGCGGCCGGCTGCCCGGTCATCGTCAAGGCTCACCCGGCTCACCCCGGCGCCTCGGAGCTGGTCGGCCGCGCCATCCAGGCCGCCGTCGCCGCCTGCGGCCTGCACCCGGGCGTGTTCTCGATGATCCACGACAGCGGCTACGAGGTCAGCCAGGCCCTGGTCGCCGATCCGCGCGTCAAGGCCGCCGGCTTCACCGGCTCGCGCCGCGGGGGCCTGGCCCTCCTGGCCATCGCCCAGGGCCGTCCCGAGCCGATCCCGTTCTACGCCGAGATGAGCAGCATCAACCCGGTGATCATGCTGCCCGCCGCCCTGAAGGCGCGCGGCGCGGCGATCGCCCCGGACTTCGTGGCCGCCCTGACCCTGGGCGCGGGCCAGTTCTGCACCAATCCGGGCCTCATCCTGGCGATCGAGGGTCCCGAGCTGGACGCCTTCGTCGAAGCCGCCGGCAAGGCGGTCGAGGCGGCTCCGGCCTCGGTCATGCTGACCCCCGGCATCTGCCAGGCCTTCGCCCATGGGGTCGCGGCCCTGACCGAGGCCAAGGAAGTGACCACGGTCGCCCGCGGCGTCCCCGGTCCCGACGGCAGCCACACCGGCCGCGCGGCCCTGTTCAGCGTCGCGGCCAAGGACTTCCTGGCCAATCCGCACCTGCACGAGGAAGTGTTCGGCGCGGCCTCGGTCGTGGTCCGCGCCGCCGACCAGGCCGAGCTGGAGAAGGTGATCGCCGCTGTCGAAGGCCAGCTGACCATCGCCATCCACATGGACGAGGCCGACCACGGCATCGCCGCGGCCCTGCTGCCGACCCTGGAGCTGAAGGCCGGCCGCATTCTCGTGAACGGCTTCGGCACGGGCGTGGAAGTGGCCCCGGCCATGGTCCACGGCGGCCCGTTCCCGGCCACCAGCGACGGCCGCACGACCTCGGTAGGCACCCTGGCCATCGCCCGCTTCCTCCGCCCGGTCAGCTACCAGAACCTGCCCGAAGCCCTGCTGCCGGCCGAGCTGAAGACCGACAACCCGCTGGGCATCGCGCGGCGGGTCGATGGCAAGGTGATGGTCGGCTGAGGGCGGATTTAAGATCCTCCCCCGCGATGCGGGGGAGGTGGCCCAGAGGGCCGGAGGGGGCTAGCT
>NZ_LSJA01000125.1 GCF_001556515.1 Caulobacter sp. CCH9-E1
CTGGAAGGCGGCCGCGCTGGCCCCCTCCGGCCCTCTGGGCCACCTCCCCCGCTCGCGGGGGAGGAACTGCCTGATGCTCACCCAAACAGGCCATGGATCCACCACTTCGGCGCGTCGCCGCCGCCAAACAGCCCCTGCCGGAAAATCCAGAACCGTCCGCCGGCCTCGTCCTCGACGCGGTAGTAGTCGCGGATCTTGCCCGGCCCGGTCTCGCCCTCGGCGACGCCCGCGCGCCACCATTCCTGGGCGATGCGCTCGGGGCCCTCGGCGCGGCGGATGCGATGGGACCGGCCGCGCCAGGTGAAGGAGACCGGCGGGTCGTCGGGCACCTTGGCCAGGGCGGTGATCGCCTCGGGCCGCTTGAACAGACGCACCGGGCGCGGACGGTCGGGGTCCCAGGCCGCGACGGGCGACGGGTCCAGCGGCGCGGCGCGGACCACCGCGCGTTCGGGCACGTGGCTCTCGTAGGGATCGGCCCGCCAGACGCGCGCCTCGCCCAGGCGGTTGACCAGGCGGTCGATCAGCGGGGCCAGGGTCTCGTCGAGGCCAGCGCCCGCCGTGTTGTCCAGCCCGTTCTGGACGGCGGCCAGGGCTTCGACGCCGGCGGCGTGGACGGTGACGACCTCGATGCCGAAGCCCGGATCGACCTTGTCCAGCTTGGGAACGACCAGCTTGGCCAGCCGCTGGGCGTCGCGGCCGATCCGCGCCAGGCCCGCGCGCACAGGGAAGGCCTGGCCGTCCAGCCGGTGGAACACGACCTCGAAGCGCTTGGCCCCGCGTCCCTCGGCCTCCAGCCGGGCGCAGATGAGCGCCAGCGCGTCGGCGGCGACGCGGGCCATGTCCTCGGGCGCGCTGATCGGCTCGAAGAAGGCCAGGCGGTCGAACCACGGGCTGGCCGGCCGGCGGAAGGTCAGGGCCTCGGCCGCCGCGCCCAGGGCCTGGTCGAGCCGGGTGGTGAAGGAAAGGCCAAAGCGCTTGGCCAGCTGGGCGCGCGGCAGACCATAGAGCTGGCCCACGCGGTGCAGGCCCAGGCGCGGCAGCTGGGCCTCGGCCGCCTCGTCCAGCCGCAAGGCCGCGACCGGCAGGTCCGCGAGCGCCTCGCGCTGGCCGCCGGGCGGGACGACGGCGAGGTCTTCGCCGTAGCGGGCCAAGCCCCAGGCCGCCCCGGCCGTGTCGGCGATCGCCGCCCGCGCCGGCACGCCCCAGCGCGCCAGCCGCGCCACGAGGTCGACCAGCATGGCGCCCTCCCCGCCCCACAGGTGGTCGGTCCCGGTGATGTCCAGCAACAGGCCATCGTCACCGTCGATCGCCACGGCCGGCGAGAACCGCACGCACCAGTCGCTTAAGGCCTCCAGCGCGGCGCGGTCGGCGGCGGGGTCGTGGTCGAAGGTGGCGAGGTCCGGGACCAAGGCCAGGGCGTCGGCGGCCTTCTGGCCGGGGAACAGGCCAAGGGCCCGGGCGGCCTCGTCGACGGCCGCGAGGCGGCGGGTTCCGCGTTCGGAGACGAGGAGAGCGAGGGGGGGTGAGGATGGATGCTCCCCCGCGATGCGGGGGAGCTGTCGCGGAGCGACTGAGGGGGCTAGCTGGAGATCGGCGGAGCTGGCCCCCTCCGGCCCTCCGGGCCACCTCCCCCGCATCGCGGGGGAGGATTGCTCAGCCGGCTTTACGCCACCCGGATTCCGCCGGCGCCACGTCGTGATCGGCCAGTTGGGGCACCAGACGGAAAGGATGCGGGCCATGGCCGGCCTCCTGGGCTTCTAAGATCCAGCCGCCGGAACGTCCGCCCCGGCAGCGCTCGAGTTCGACCCGCCAGCGCGGCGGTCCCAAACCAATGTCGTCGGGCGGCGCGCCGCTGGGCTGGGGCCCCACGCGCCAGCGGCTGAACGAGGCCGAGCCGGACACGGTGCGAGGCCCCTCCCCCGCCCGGCCGCCATAGGGCCGGCGATGCAGCAGCAGCCCAAGGCCGCCGCGCTTCTCGCAGGCCAGCTGCAGCCGGCGGCCGGCGGTCAAATCGGGGGCCTCCGCCTCGCCGACCGCTGCCGCGACGCCTTCCGTGGAAAGCGCGTCCTCCAGCACCGACAGCACCTCGGCCTCGTCGCGGGCCCGGACCTGGATCAGCCGACCGGCGGGAAAACCCAGGCCGGCCAGGCCCGGCGCGAACAGGTCGCTGCGCCGCGCCACCCAGACCACGACGCCGGTCGTGACCAGCGGCCGCAGCAAGAGCCCGACGAAGGCCGCCGGGGCCGCGCCGGTCTCGCCCTCCAGGCCCGCGCCGACCACCTCGTGCCAGGCGCCCAGCGGCAGGCCGCCGCCGGGAAAGCAGCCGTCGATGGCGCGATCGCCGAACGGCAGGACCGGAGTCGGAGTCCGAGTCCCCGCTTCGATCGCGGCGATCCGGCCTCTCAGGGCCGCAAGACGCGCCTCGCGCGATCCGGCCATCTCACACTCCAAGTTCTCTCTTTGTTCTCGCGCCTGGCGCGGGGAGAGTCAAGGGATGGAGGATGCGACCTTTGAACCCGACTTCCCCGGCGCCACGGGTCGCACTATGCGCGCCCGAGCGTAAACTCCTGCTCGGGGCCCAGATTCATCCGGAGTGTTTGGGGGTGATGCGCCCGCTTGCCCTGTCAGCGCGTCAAAGGTTCTGGGTTCGATCTGGGCCCCGGCATTCGCCGGGGAGATCGGAACTCTAAAGCCTATTCCTCTTTATTCAGCCACCGGGTGGCGACGATCGGGCCGAAAAAGAAGCCGACGCCCAGGGTGTCGGCGACGATGTCGAACACATCGGCGTCGCGGCCGACGATCGGCAGGCCCTGCAGGATCTCGATGGCGATCCCAAAGCCCAGCAGCACCGCGCCGATCTTCCAGTAGCGGCTCCTGGGCAGGGCCATCGTCGCCAGGAAGGTCAGGCCGTAGAAGACGATGAAGTGCTTGGCCTTGTCCCAGGGGATCAGACCCTGGGTGTCGTCGCCGGGGGCGAGGGCCGCGTAGAGCGTGAACGCCACGGCGGCGACGAAGGCGGTCAGGCCCAGCCAGTTGATCTTGCGGCGAACGAGCAGGGACATGGGGGGCCTTCGTCAAGTTCCTCCCCCGCGATGCGGGGGAGGCGGCCCAGAGGGCCGGAGGGGGCGAGCTGGGCATACGCCGCGTTCGCCCCCTCAGTCACTCCGTGACAGCTCCCCCGCATCGCGGGGGAGCATCTTCTCACCGCGGCCGGATCTTCTTGATTACGCCCGAGAAGTTCAGCATCGGGCCGGTCCCGGTCGAGATCAGGCCGCGCACGAACAGCAGCGAGCCGCCGGCCCGCACCACCTCGCCCGAGCCCGTCACCAAGTCGCCGGGGCGGGCCGGGCCGACGAACTCGCCGTTCAGGCTAACGGTCACGGCGCGGCTGTCGGCCAGCTCTTTCCAGGCGATCGCGAACAGCGAGAAGTCGGCGAAGGTCATCATGCAGCCACCGTGCATGAAGCCGCCGCCGTTCATGTGCTTGGTCTCGGCGCGGAACGCGGTGGTGACGCGACCGTCCTCGCCCTCGCGGAAATAGAAGGGGCCGGACTGGTCCTCGAAGGGGTCGAGACCCGACCACGTCCGCCAGCCCGCCCAGTCGCCCGTCTCGATCAGGCGCGGCCCGCCGATGACTTCATTGCCGCCGTCCATGGCGATCCCCTCCGTTTCTTTTGAGGATCAGCTAGAAGCAGCCGGCGGCGAGCGCAAGCGCCGGGCTCGCCTCTGCTGACAATCCGTGGCATGGGAGCGCCCATGACCTCCCCGATCCAAGACACGATCCTGTCCCAGCTGGCCGCGCTGCCGCCGGGCAAGTCGATCGACCCGATGAACGTCGCCAAGGCCATCCAGCCCGAGCGCTGGCAACAGATCCTGGGCCACGTGCGCACCAACGCCATCGAGCTGGCCCGCGAGGGCAAGGTCGTGATCCTGCGCCACAACAAGCCGACCAATCCCGAGAAATTCCGCGGCGTCTACCGCATCCGCCTGCGCATGGAAGGCGACCCGACCTCGTTCGAGGACGAGGCGGGCGGCGACGAGGACTAGGCTTGGGAGGTGGGGACCGCGTTCCTAGATTGGCGACATGTCGCTCGACGCGCTCCTTTCCGAGATCGCCGCCTGCCGGGCCTGCGCGCCTTACCTGCCGCACACGCCTCGGCCGGTGACGCGAGTCCGAGAGGAGACCCGCATCCTGATCGCCGGCCAGGCGCCGGGAAGGCTGGTCCATGAGACGGGCCTGCCGTTCAACGACCGCTCGGGCGATCGCCTGCGCCAGTGGATGGGCGTCGATCGAGAGACCTTCTACGGCCGCCCCGAGATCGGCGTCGCGGCCATGGCCTTCTGCTTTCCCGGCACCAATCCCAAGGGCGGCGACTACCCCCCGCCGCCGCGCTGCGCGGCGAGCTGGCGAACGCGCCTTTTGGAGCAGTTGCCGAACGTCGAGCTGACCTTGCTGGTCGGGTCCTACGCTCAGGACTGGGCGCTGCCGGGACGGGCCAGCAAGACCATGACCGAGACCATCGCCCGCTGGCGCGAGTTCGGGCCGAACGTCCTGCCCCTGCCGCACCCGTCCTGGCGCAACACCGCCTGGCTGAAGCGCAATCCGTGGTTCGAGGCCGAGGTGACGCCCTATCTTCGCCAGAGGATCGGGGAAATCCTCGGGTCATGAATCGCCGCGCCCTGATCCTCTCGGTCTCCGCCCTGGGCCTGACCGCCTGCGCGCCGCTGGCGCAGAAGCCGGACGTCGCGGCCCTGGGCTTTCGCGGGCCAGGGCTGCTGGACGACGCGTTCGTCAGCTTCGACGGCGCGAAGCTCGGTCTGATGCGCTGGCTGCCGGCGGGCGAGCCGGCCAGAGAACCGGATTGGGTGGTCGTGGGCCTGCACGGCATGAACGACTACGCCAACGCCTATCACCTGGCCGCGGCCTGGTGGGCGCAGCGGGGGATCGCGACCTACGCCCTGGACGTCCGAGGCTTCGGCCGCTCGCCCGAGCGCGGGGTCTGGGCGCCGACCGATCTGGTCTTGGAGGACGTCCGCGCCCTGGTCGCGGCGGTCCGCGAGCGGCATCCCAACGCCAAGGTCGCGCTGGCTGGGATCAGCATGGGCGGGGCGCTGGCGATCTGCGCCATGGCCTCGAACGACCCGCCGCCGGTCGACAAGCTGATGCTGTTCGCGCCGGCGGTGTGGGGCTGGTCCAATCAGCCGCTGCCGAACCGGGTCAGCCTGTGGGCGACGGCGCATCTGATGGGCGAGTGGGTGGTCAAGCCGCCCGACTGGCTGGCGCGGAACATCATGGCCAGCGACAACATCGACGAACTGCGCCGGATGGGCCGCGATCCCCTGATGATCTGGGGCGCGCGATCCGACGCGATCTACGGCCTGGTCGGGCTGATGGAGCGGGGCTGGCGCTCGGCCGACCAGGTCCAAGTCCCAACGGCCTGGTTCTACGGCGCCCGCGACCAGATCATCCCGCGCGAACCGACGGCCGAGGCGGTGCGCCGCCTTCCGGCCCAGGCGCGAACGGCCTACTACGCCAGCGGCTATCACCTGCTGTTGGTGGACCGGCAGGCCGAAAGGGTCTGGTCGGACGCCGAAGCCTTCCTGCGCGGATCGTCGGCCGCCTGGCCGCCATCGGGCGCGCCCGCGATCCCGACGTCGATCGCGGCCATGACCGCCCTCGACCCGCCCAAGCCCGGTAAGCGCAAGATACCGCGTCGCCAGCCTTGAGGGTTGTTCGGCGCGGCGAGGGGGCGTAAACCCCGCGCCACATTCATTCTGGCTGACGTGAGACCGACGGCATGACCTTGTTCGATTCCCCCGATTTCGAGGGACACGAAGGCGTCCACGCTTTCTTCGACGAAAAAACCGGTCTGAAGTCGATCATCGCGATCCACTCCACCGCCCGCGGCCCGGCCGCCGGCGGCTGCCGCATGTGGGACTATTCCAGCGCCGACGCGGCGATCACCGACGCCCTGCGCCTGTCGCGCGGCATGTCCTACAAGAACGCCATGGCCGAGCTGGACCTCGGCGGCGGCAAGGCCGTGATCATCGGCGACAGCCGTAGCCAGAAGACGCCGGAACTGTTCGAGGCCTTCGGCCGCGCCGTCGACAGCCTGAATGGCAAGTACTGGACCGCCGAGGACGTCGGCGTCTCGCCGGCCGATCTGGAAAGCACCCGCAAGACCACCCGCTTCGTCGCCGGCCTCGAAGGCCACGCCGCCGCCTCGGGCGACCCGTCGCCGGTCACCGCCGAGGGGGTGTTCCGAGGCGTGCGCCTGTGCGTCGAGCGGGCGCTGAACCGCGACCTCAACGGCGTCCACGTCGCCATCCAGGGCGTCGGCCATGTCGGCGGCTATCTGGCCGAGAAGCTGCACGCCGCCGGCGCGCGCCTGACCATCGCCGACGTCAATCAAGCGGCCCTCGAGGCCGTCGCCGCCAAGACCGGCGCCCAGATCGTGCCGACCGACGCCATCTTCGACGTCGAGGCGGACGTCTTCGCCCCTTGCGCCCTGGGCGGCGCGATCTCGGCCGCGACCCTGCCGCGCCTGAAGGCCAAGATCATCGCCGGCGCCGCCAACAACCAGCTGGCCGACGCGACGATCGGCCAGGCGGTGTTCGAGCGGGGCCTGCTCTACGCCCCGGACTACGTGATCAACGGCGGCGGCATCATCAACGTGGCGGCCGAGATCCGTGGCCTGGAAGCTGGCGCGGCGTTCGACGGCGCCTGGGTGGCGGCCAAGCTGGACCGATTGGCGCTCACCCTGGCCGAGGTGATCGACCAGTCGATCGCCGAGAAGCGCCCGGCCAATGTGGTCGCCGACGAGATCGCCCGCGCGCGTATCGCCGCGGCGCGCGCCTAAACCGGACCTCATGCGTTCTTCGGGGACGGAGCTGTCCCTGGAGAACGCGATGTCCCACCTCGACGAGCTGAAGACGCAGTTGGAAGAGGCGGTCGCCGCCGACGACTTCGAGACGGCGGCCAAGCTGCGCGACCATATCCTCTCCATCCAGCACAGTGCCCTGGTGCGCGATGTCGAAGACCCGCCCCAGGCGTCCTACTTCAAGCGCCAGGTTCCGGGGCGCATGGGCCTGGGCACCGACCAGCCCGTGCCGCGCAAGCCCGAGGGTTGGGTTCCGCCTGTGAAGCCCGACCCGATGACGGCAGGCCATTCGCGCGGCGGACGTCGCCGAAAGGCTTAGGTCGACTTGGCCCGGCCGCTGATCGTCGCGCCGGCGTCCTTGTCCAGCGCCAGGTAGACGGGCAGGGCCAGCAGGGTCACCAGGCCGATCGCCACGAACGGCAGCACGAAGCGATCCGGCGTCAGGGCGCCGTCCGATCCGCGCGCCACGTGCAGCATCACGCCGCCGAAGCTGACGCCCAGCGCCAGGCCGACCTGCTGGGTCACGGCCGACAGGGTCGAGGCGGCGGCCGTCTTGGTGTCGGGCACGTCGGCATAGGCGATGGTGTTGGCGGCGATGAACTGGTTGGAGCGGCAGAAGCCGCCCAGCAGCAGGGCCGTCATCATCACCACCATCGGCGTCTCGGGCGTGAAGAAGCCCGGCGCGGCCGTGAACAGCCCGGTGAGCGTGACGAACACCGCCAGCGAGGTCCTGAAGCCGAACCGACGCAGGCCGGCGGCCGCGAACGGACGCGCGATCAGCACGCCGACGCCCGTCGCCAGGGTGACGAAGCTGGCCTTCAGCGGACTCCACCCGAGGGCGACCTGCAGCAGCAGGGGCATCAGGAACGGGCTGGCGCCGATGCCTAGCCGCACCAGCGTGCCGCCCAGCAGGCTGGCCCGATAGGTCGGATAGCGCAGCAGCGACAGGTCCAGGATCGGCCGGCCGGTGCGCCGGCAGATCTTCAGATAGATGAGACCGCAGGCGAGTGAGACCGCCAGCAGGGCGATCTGGACCCAGGCGGGCAGCAGGCCGACGCCCGAGGTCTCGGCCACCACGACCAGACCGCTGATCGCCGCGGCGGAAAGCGCGAAGCCGAGGGTGTCGAACCGCCCGAGGTCCCGTTGGGGCTCGCTTCGCGGCACGAACCGCATGACCGCGATCGCGCCGAGCAGGCCGATCGGCAGGTTGATGTAGAAGATCCAGGGCCACTCGGCGACGCTCAGCACCAGGCCGGCGATCGGCGGGCCGATCAGGGGACCGACCAGGGCGGGCATGGTGAACCAGCCCATGGCCGACAACAGGCGCGCCTTGGGCGTGGCGCCGACCACGATCAGCCGCGCCACCGGCGTCATCATCGCCCCGCCCAGCCCTTGGATGATGCGCGAGGCGACCAGGGTCTCCAGATTGCGCGACAGGCCGCACAGCGCCGAGCCCAGCAGGAACACGACCATAGCCGACAGGAACACCCGCCGCGCGCCGAAACGCTCGGCCGCCCAGCCGCTGGCGGGGGTGAAGACGGCCAGGGCGAGAATGTAGGAGGTGAGCGCCAGCTTCAGATGGATCGGGTCCACCGAAAAGGCGCGGGCCAGGGTGGGGAGGGCGGTGGACAGCGCGGTGGAGTCGATGAACTCCATCAAGAGCGCGCTGGCGACGGCGATCGAGACCAGTCGGGTCGACAGCGGAGACGTCGCGGACTCTGACGCGTCAGGCTGTGTGGAGGGATCGGACACGCGGGCGTGTTACGCCCGTGCGGGACAGGGGTCCAGAGACCCGGAGGCCTCAGTGGCCGGGGCGGGGCTCGAAGGTGCGTTTTTCCTTCAGCTTCACGCAGGCCTTGTCCGGTGTCTGGCCGTGCTGAGGCTTGGGCTCGGCCTTGGGGAAGCAGACATTGGTCATCGGATTCTGGTTCTGAAAACCGCTGGTCATGACGTTTTCTCCCATATGCCGTTAACCTTTATCACGCCGCGCGCCCGATTTCATCGATGAGTCGCACGTCCACAGAGACTTGCAGGCGCGACTCGCCCGGGTCGCCGATGATCGCGCCCGAGACCGGCAGAGCCTGGGCCGGGGTCCGCGTCGCGGCCACGCGGATCAGGTCCGGCGACTCGGCCAGGCCATTGGTCGGATCGAACTCCAGCCAGCCGAGGTCCGGCAGGAAGACCTCGCACCAGGCGTGGGTCGCGCCCGCGCCGCGGATCTGGGCGTTGGGCGAGTGGATGTAGCCGGTGGCGAATAGGGCGGCGTAGCCCAGGCGACGCAAACCCTCGACCATCAGCCAGGCCAGATCGCGGCAAGCGCCGCTACGCTTGCGCAGCGTCTCGACCGGCGTCTGGACGCCTTTTTCCTCGCGGCTCTGATAGTCGAACTGCTTGTGGATCAGGTCGTTGACCCGCAGCAGGAAGGCCAGCGCCGGTTCGTCCTTGTGGCTGGCCAGGCCGCGCAGCCAGCGCAGCAGCACCGCGTCGGGATCGTCGGTCACCGGGGCGATGAACGGCTCCAGCGTCGCGCGGTCCTCGCGCGAATAGACGATCGGCGTCAGGGTGTCGGGGTTTTCGATCCGCTGGGGGACCAAGGGCGCGGGATAACGGTCGATGACAAGCTCGCTGGCCACCCGCATGGCGTCGGCCTTGCCGTTCGGCTGGAACAGGCAAATGCAATTGCCGTTGGCGTCATAGCTCCAGCGGGTGTCGCCCGGCGGGAACAGGCGCAGCGACGCCTCGACGATGCGCAGGGCGTGACTGTCGCGCGGCCGGATCATCAGCCGCTGAGGGCCAAAGCTCACCGGTCGTTCGTAGTAGTACCGCGTCTCGTGCAGGATGCGCAGCCGTCCCATGTCGAACCCAAAAGCACGACCGAGACTTGGGTTCCCGCGGAACGCTTAGGCGCGGAAGCCGGCCTCGGCGAAGTTGAGCATCCGCTCCAGCAGGGCGGACACGTCGGCTTCGCTGGTCTGGCCTTCCGACAGCACGTTCAGCCGGTCGAACTCGGCGAAGCGGTTGTTGTGCAGCATGCCCAGCGTGAAGTGCAGGCGCCAGTAGACTTCTTCCGGCGACAGGTCGGGGCGCGCGCGCAGCAGGGCGTCGGAGAAGCGGCGCAGGTGCGAGACATCGGTCTTCAGCACCTGGCGGATCTCGTCGGTGCCCTCGCTGCGGGCGCGGATCAGGAACTGCAGCGAGATGCGGCGCTCGTGCTCGGGCGCCAGCCAGCGCAGGGGCGGGGTCAGCAGGGCGGCCAGGATCTCGCGCAGCGGCGGCGCGCCGGCGTTCCGGTCGTTGGCCTCGTGCAGCATCTTGGCCCGCTCGCGGTTGAGCTCGGCCGTGCGCCGCTTGAAGATCTCGAACAGCAACGCGTCCTTGGAGCCGAAGTGATAGTTCACGGAGGCCAGGTTGACGCCGGCGGCGGCGGTGATGTCGCGCACCGACACGTTCTGGAAGCCGTGCAAAGCGAACAGACGCTCGGCGGCGACGAACACCAGGTTCTTGGTGGCGGCTTCGGTCTCCGCGCCCTCGGTTTCGACGGAGGCGGCGGCGTCGGTCGTCGGACTCACTACATATTCCCCTTTACCCGTGGGGAAGTCTTACGACCGTTCGAATTTGGCGCAAGCGTCAAGATCGTTCAGTACAATGCAAATTACGCCGAAGGGGCGCCGGAGATCGACCTTTCCGCCAAGGCTGGCCGCAGGCGTTCGGCCGGGCGACCCATCCGGCCGCGCCGCAGCTGGCGCAACAGCGGACGAGCGACGGCGGTGAACAGGATCAACGGGGCCAGCGCCAGGGCCAGCGCCTTGCGCCGTTTCCGATCCGCGCGCTTGAGGAAGTAGCGCACCAGCCCTCGGCCCTTGTGCCATTCGATCACCAGCGGGCTCTCGCGGCTGGTGGAGCCGACGTGGACGATGTGGGCGTTCGGCTGGAACAGCACGCTGCCGCCCTGGCGTCGCGCCCGCCAGCACAGGTCGATGTCCTCGACGTGCAGGAAATAGCCCTCGTCGAAGCCGCCCAGCGTCTGGAAGTCCGCCGCCGACATATGGAAGCAGGCCCCGGAGATCGTAGGGGTGTCCACCGGGTAGGGCGGCGGGGGCTCACCCTCCCGGTGGATCTCGAAGCGGCGCAGCGGGGGCAGTAAGGCGCTGAGCTTCGAGAGGCTAAGCAGGGTCGTGACGGGCGTGATCTCGCCGCGCCGCGCGCCCCGCTGTTCGGTTCCGTCGGTGTTGAAGACCCGGGCGCCGATCACGCACGGCGAGGGCCGGTCGCGGGCGGCGTCCAGCAGCGCCGCGATGGCCCCGGGGGTCAGGAAGGCGTCGGGATTGAGGAAGACCAGGGCGTCGCCCTTGGCGCTGGTCGCGCCGAGGTTGGCCGCGCGGGCGAAGCCGATGTTGCCCAGGCCTTGCAGCAGCCGCACGCGTGGCTCGCGCCGGGCCAGCTCGCGCAGCCAGGCCGCGTCCGCCAGCGACGAGCCGTTGTCGACGATGACGAACTCGTCCGCGGCGGGGTCGGCCAGCACGCGTCGGACGCTTTCCATCAGCGCGGGGCCGGTCATGTACACCACCATGATGACCGACACGCGCGGACGCGCCTTCGATGAGGCGGCGCGGGCGTGTTCGGGATCAATGGCGATGTACATGCGCTCACTGCGTTCAAAATAGTTGCGTTAAAACTGTAGTCGCTGGATAAGCAACCCGCAAGAGGCTGAGCGTCCATCGCAACAGGTTGTTGCGTTTTTATGCAATGTGTAACAACTAGGGAGCGCTCGCTGGGGAGCGCTGAAACGGCTTTGCGATGTCACGAACGGCGATGAATCCCGCCAAGGCGGCGCTGACCAAGTCCCTCCGACGCGAAGCTGGGCGTTGGTTGAAGACCGCGCGTGAGGCCGCGGGTTTGACTCAGGCCGAACTGGCCGAGCGGACCGGACTGCGCTACTACACGTTTGTATCCCAGGTTGAGAACGGCCTGGGGCGCGTGCCGATCGAGGCCCAGGCCGTCTGGGCTGAAAGCCTCGGTCTGGATCCAAGCCAATTCGCCCGTACTCTGCTGCGCTATTATGAGCCCGAGCTTCACCGACTGCTGTTCGAAGGCGCCGCCGACGCGGACGCGCCGGTCGTCGTTGAGCGGGCGGCGCAAGGCTGACGAGCGCCGCGATGGGTGAAGTCCTCGCCTTCGCGCCCCGGCCCCCGGCCGGAGACTGGACCGCCAGCGAGCGGGGCCTGTTGCTGCTGCTCACCCAGCATCTCGAAAAGAGCTATGGCGAGATCGACGCCATCTTCGGCCAGACCGACTCTGGCGATCCCTGGTACGTCGTGACCGACGCCAATCAGGACGTGCTGGTTCACGTGGCTAGGATCGACGGCCAGTTCGTCGTCCATGACGCCGCCGTCGACATGTTCCACCAGGTCGGCAGCCTGTGGAGCGCGCTGCGCCAGATGCTGGCCTCGGGCGCGTCCGAGGAGCCGGCGGGCGTGGTCGTGTCGTTCAACCCCGCCAGCCGCGAGGCGCAGTCCTTCCTGTCGCTGGTCATCGCGGTCGGTCTCTACCTTGAACTTCGCGACGCGGGTTTTGGCGAAATCTCCCGTCTCGACTTCGGCGGCCTGCCGCGCAGCGGGGACCTGGCGGTCGATGGCGTGGCGTCCAAGCTGATCGCCGCCCTCAATTTCGATCCCGACCGGATCGAGAGCCGCGGCGCGCCGCAGGCCGCGCCGGCGAACGAGAATGGGGCCCAGCCCGCCATCAAGCCCGAAGGCGCCAAGGCGGCGGCGATCGAAACGCCTTGGGCCGCCTTGACCGGACTCACCGTGAGCAAGGCGGCGCACGCCGAGACGATCGCGATCGCGCCGCCGCCCTCGCAGCCTCCCGCCCAGCTCCAACAAACCGACGCTTCCAAGACCGCGGAGGCCGGCGGCACGCAAGGTTTCGCCGGGACGGCGTCGGTGATCAACGGCACCCCTGGCGACGACAACATCGTCGGCACGGCGGGCGCCGACGTGATCCGCGCCGGCGCCGGGGATGACCATATCGACGGCGGCGGCGCGCGTAGCGGGATCGATCGCATCGATGGCGGCGCCGGAGACGATGGCATCGTCATGAACGCCCGCGTGGTGGCCAGCGGCGGGACCGGAGCGGACACCTTCCTGATCTCGGCCAAGGCGCCGACGAACAAGGCCGAGGCTCTTTTGGGCGTGGTTCTCGACTACGCCGCCGCGCAGGGCGATCATCTCGCCGTGCTGGGCAAGGGGCAGCTCACCGTTGTCAGCGCGACGGCGGTCAGCAACGTGCTGAGCGCTCAGGAAAGCGCGCTCGCCGAATCGACGGCGCACCTGGTGACCGACGTCACGCGTACGGTGGCGGGCGCGCGCGTGGGCTTCGACATCGATGGCGACGGGCGCGAGGACGTCTTCATCCTGCTGGGCGGCGCCAACACCGCGACCTTCCGCATCGGAACCACGATCGACGCCGACCACGCCGCCGCGCCGACCGTCTCGGTGGTGGGCCAGCCCGCGATCGACGCTAATTTCTTCGGCGAGCCCGCGCCGTCGCGGTAGGGCGCCTTAGCCGCGCACCAGCTCGCGCATGGCCTTGTCCAGGCCTTCCAGGGTCAGCGGATACATGCGGTCGGACAGGATCTGCTTCATCACGCCGATCGACTGGGTGTAGTCCCAGTGCCGCTCGGGCGTCGGGTTCAGCCAGACGCAGCTCTGGTAGATGTCGGTGACCCGCTGCATCCAGATCGCGCCGGGCTCCTCGTTCCAGTGCTCTACGCTGCCGCCCGGATAGGTGATTTCGTAGGGGCTCATGGTCGCGTCGCCGACGAAGATCACCTTGTAGTCGGCCGGGAACTTGTGGAGCACGTCGAAGGTCGGGATCTTCTCGGTGTGGCGGCGCTTGTTGTCCTTCCAGACCGTCTCGTAGAGACAGTTGTGGAAGTAGTAGAACTCCAGGTTCTTGAACTCGGTCTTGGCGGCGCTGAACAGCTCCTCGCAGAGCTTGATGTGGCCGTCCATCGAGCCGCCGATGTCGAAGAAGATCAGCACCTTGATGGCGTTGCGGCGCTCGGGGCGCAGCTGGATGTCGAGATAGCCCTTCTCGGCCGTGCCCTTGATCGTACCGGGCAGGTCCAGCTCCTCGGCCGCGCCGGTGCGGGCGAACTTGCGCAGGCGCCGCAGGGCGACCTTGATGTTGCGGGTGCCCAGTTCGACGCTGTCGTCGAGGTTCTTGTACTCGCGCTTGTCCCAGACCTTCACCGCGCGGCCATGGCGGCTCTTGTCCTGGCCGATCCGCACGCCCTCGGGATTGTAGCCGTTATTGCCGAACGGCGAGGTCCCGCCCGAGCCGATCATCTTGTTGCCGCCCTCGTGGCGCTTCTTCTGCTCGCGCAGGCGCTCCTGCAGGGTCTCCATCAGCTTCTCGAAGCCGCCCATGGCCTCGATCTGGGCCTTCTCCTCGTCGGTGAGGAATTTCTCGGTGAGGGCTTTCAGCCACTCCTCGGGGATGTCGGCGGTGAGCCCCTCGTTGACGGTCTCCAGGCCCTTGAAGACGTGGCCGAACACGCGGTCGAACTTGTCGAGGTTCTTCTCGTCCTTCACCAGGCTGGCGCGCGACAGAAAGTAGAAGTCCTCGACCGTGCGGTCGATCACGTCCTTGTCGAGGGCCTCCATCAGCAGGAGGTACTCGCGCAAGGACACGGGAACCTTGGCCTGGCGGAGCTCGGAGAAGAAGCGGAGGAACATCGGCGCGGCTTTCGAACGGTTGTTCGGATTGTGCTGTGTTCCGAAGGCGGACGCAATCCAATCCTCCCCCTAGTGGGGGAGGTGGCCCGAAGGGCCGGAGGGGGAAGTCCGGCTGACCTTGCCGCTTCCCCCTCCGTCGTCTCTTCGAGCCGACACCTCCCCCGCTAGGGGGGAGGATTTTGAAAAACTCCTCACCCCCGCCTCAGGATGAACTCCAGGTCCTTCGTCTCGCCGACCGGGAAGAAGTACTCCCCGACCTTCTCGAACCCCAGGCGGCCGTACAGCCGCTGCGCGCCGAAGTTCTCGGACCAGACGCCGATCCAGAGGGGGCGGGGACCGTCCTTCTCGAGCCACTCCAGCGCCGTGTTCAGAAGGCGGCTTCCCCGACCGCCGCCCTGATGCGACTTGAGCAGATAGATGCGCTTCAGCTCCCCGTCGCCCGATTTCACGTCGTCGTGCGGCAGGTCGCAGGGGCCGGCCAGCGCGTAGCCGATCGCCTCGCCGTCCTCGTCCTCCAGGATCCAGGACGCCTTTTCCGGATCGGCCAGATCGTTGCGCGTCCGCTCCAGGCCGTAGGCGTAGGCCAGGAAGGTCTCGAGATCCTCGGGCGGATAGAGGTGCGCGAAGGTCTCTGTGAAGGTGCGCGCGCCGAGGCTGGAGAGGGTGTCGGCGTCTTCGATGGTCGCGCGGCGAAGGTTGTCGGTCATGGCGACCTGAGTAGCCGCCATGACCGAGTGCTTCAACGGTCAGAAGCCTTCCAGCGCCACCTTGCCGATGGTGCGGGCGCTCTCGACGATGCGGTGGGCCTCCAGGAGATCGGCCGCGCGGATCTTGCCGACCACCTGGGTCAGGGTGGTGCGCAAGGTCCCCTGATCGACCAGCTCAGAGACGGCGTTCAGCAGCCTGTGCTGCTCGATCATGTCCGGCGTGCCTTGCGGGCGGGCGAACATGAACTCCCAGTGGATCGAGGCGGCCTTATGGTGCAGCGGGCGGATGTCGAGGTCGCCGTCGGCCTCGATGATCCCGATCTTGCCTTGCAGAGCGATCGCTTCCGAGACTTGCGGGAAGTGCTGGGCGCTATGGGTCAGGCAGGCGATGTAGGCCGGAGCCTCAAGGCCCAGGCGCGCCAGTTCCTCCGTCAGCGGCTTGGTGTGGTCGAAGATCTGGTGCGCGCCGAGGTCCTGGACCCAGCGGCGGGTTTCCTCTCGCGAGGCGCTGGCCACGACGTTGAGCTTGGTCAGCTTGCGGGCCAGCTGGATCATGGCTGACCCCACGCCGCCCGCGCCGCCGATGATCACCAGGGTCTGGCCCTCGCCGCCGTCGCGCGCCACGCCGAAGCGATCGAATAGCAATTCCCAGGCGGTGATGAAGGTCAGCGGCATGGCGGCGGCCTGGGCGTAGTCCAGGCTCTTGGGCTTGCGGCCCACGATGCGCTCGTCGACCAGCTGCAGCTCGGCGTTCGAGCCTTGGCGGCCGATGGCGCCGGCGTAGAACACCTCGTCGCCGGGCGAGAACAAGGTGACGGCGTCGCCGACGGCCTCGACCACGCCGGCGGCGTCGTAGCCCAGAACCCGGACCTCGCCCTCGGCGGGCTGGGCGCGACTGCGCACCTTAGTGTCGACCGGGTTCACGGAAACAGCCTTCACTCGCACCAGGATGTCGTGGCCGGTGGGCGCGGGATCGGGCGCTTCCAGGTCGAGCAGGGCGTTGGGATCGGTGGCGGGCAGCAGCTCGCGGAAGCCGACGATCTTCATGATGGTCTCCAAAAGGGCCGCGGTTTCGAACCGCGAGGAGGAGATCGCGCTAAGATACGATCTTCGCAAGTACGGTCATTTTTTGTATGTAGTACCCGTTTTGATACTATGAGGCTTTGATGGACGATCCCAAGGAGTGCGGCGTCGAGGCCGCCTTGAGCCTGATTGATGGCAAGTGGAAGGGCGTGATCCTCTACCACCTGATGGGCGGCCGAATGCGCTTCAACGCCTTGGGGCGGAAGCTCGGCGCGGTGACCCAGCGGATGCTGACCAAGCAGCTTCGAGAGTTGGAGAGCGACGGCCTGATCATCCGCACCGTCTATGCCGAGGTGCCGCCGCGCGTTGAATATTCGCTGTCGACCAAGGGGCGCAGTCTCGAGCCGGTGATTTGCGCTCTGAAGGCCTGGGGCGACGCCAATGTTCTGAACGCCGAGGCCCCGTCCTTGCGAAAGGCGGGATGAACAAGTCTCCGAGGGGCGGGTTGTGTCGCCGCTCTAGGGCGGCTACGACCTTCCGGCGCCGAGGCTTCGTCGCCCCCGCGCTGTGCTTTTCCAGGAGGAACGAGAGGACGGAGTTTCCGCCTTCTCTTCAATATGGCCGACGTCACCGCCGACCACCCATCCCCCGTCGTCCGTCCGGGCGTCATCACCCTGGCCCGCCATGGCGAACCCGCCTTGTCGCGCAAGGTGCGCCTGAACGCGCCTGAATACGGAGACTGGTGGGGGCGCTACGAGGAGGGCGGGCTGAAGGAAGGCCAGGTCCCGCCGCCAAGCCTCGTGGAACTGGCGAAAGACGCCGACGTGATCATCGCCTCGACCCGCCGCCGCTCGATCGAGACGGCGCGGGCGGTGGTCGGCGACCGGGCTTTCGCCACTGATCCGACCTTCATCGAGGCGCCGCTGCCGCCGCCGCCGTGGCCCCTGTGGATTCGAATGTCGCCCAAGCGGCTGGGCTTCTTCGCGCGGTTCTGGTGGTGGTTCTTCGACAACCACGGCGGCCAGGAAACGCGGAAGGCGGCCGAGGCGCGGGCCGGGCAGGCGGCGGACCTGCTGATCGAGCTGGCGGACTCCGGCCAGAACGTGCTGGTGCTGGCCCACGGTTTCTTCAACTGGATGATCGCCGACGCGCTCAAGAAGCGCGGCCTGACCAAGCTGTTGGATCAAGGACACGGCTACTGGAGCATCAAGCGCTTCCGCCGCGCTTGAGTTCAAACCCTCTTCCCTTAACCAGCGGCAGGCTCTAGGCCGTTGTCGATGAGCTTGCGGGCCACTAGGCTTAAATCCGCTCACCTGAGAGTTGCAATGACCGACGCTACGATCCCTTCCGCCGATATCTCCGCCCTGAGTTTCGAGGAAGCCCTGGCGCAGCTGGAACGGATCGTGGCCGAGCTGGAATCCGGCCAGGCGCCGCTGGAGCGCTCGATCGACATCTACGAGCGCGGCGCGGCCCTGAAGGCCCACTGCGAGAAGAAGCTGGAAGCCGCGCGCCTGAAGGTCGAGAAGATCGTGCTCGGGCAGGGCGGGGCGGTCTCCGCCGAAGCGGCCGAGTTCAACTGATGAGCGGCGTCCAGCCGAGGATCGAGGGGAGCCGCCCTTGAACGATCACGCCCCCTCCGACCTGGCCCGTCGCATCGTCCAGGCCGCGGACATCGTCACGGTCGCGCTCGATGAGTTGCTGCCGCGCGCCGATGGTCCTGAAAGCCGCCTGACCGAGGCGATGCGCTACGCGGCCCTGGGGCCCGGCAAGCGCCTTCGGCCGTTCTTCGCGCTCGAGACCGGCAAGATGTTCGACCTGCCCGAGCGGCCGGTGCTGCGCGCGGCCTGCGCGCTGGAGTGCATCCACGCCTACAGCCTGGTTCACGACGACCTGCCCGCCATGGACGACGACGACGTGCGCCGCGGCCGGCCGACCGTGCACAAGCAGTACGACGAGGCCACCGCCATTCTCGCGGGCGACGCCCTGCAGACGGCGGCCTTCGAGATCATGGCCCACCCGGACACCCACGATGACGCCCACGTGCGGTCGGAACTGGTGCGCAAGCTGGCGATCGCCTCGGGCGCGCGCGGCATGGTCGGCGGCCAGATGATCGACATCCTGGGCGTCCGCGACGACCTAGGCGCCGTGGCGCGGATGCAGCGGCTGAAGACCGGCGCCCTGATCGCCTTCGCCTTCGAGATCCCGCTGATCATCGCCCGCGCCAAGGAGGCCGAGCGCCACGCCCTGATGGCCTTCGCCCAGGATCTGGGTCTGGCCTACCAGATCGTCGACGACATCCTCGACGCCGAAGGCGATGAAAAGACACTGGGCAAGGCCGCCGGCGGCAAGGACGCCGCCAAGGGCAAGGCCAACTACGTCACCCTGCTGGGACTGGACGCGGCGAAAGAGCGCGTGACGCTTTTGGCCGAGCAGACCCGTTCCCATCTCGAAATTTTTGGCGAGCGGGCCGAACATCTCCGCGAAAGCGTTGATTTCGTACTGGACCGCCGCAACTGACCGCGCTTTTGTCAAACATGTCTTCCAAAACGCCCTTGCTCGACACCATCGCCTCGCCCGCCGACACGCGAGGCCTGTCCGTAGGCGAACTGAAACAGCTGGCGGCCGAGGTGCGCGCCGAGACGATCGACGCGGTCTCGGTGACGGGCGGGCACCTGGGCGCGGGCCTGGGCGTGGTCGAGCTGACCGTCGCCCTGCACCACGTGTTCGAGACGCCCAAGGACATTCTCATCTGGGATGTCGGCCACCAGGCCTATCCGCACAAGATCCTGACGGGCCGCCGCGACCGCATCCGCACCCTGCGCCAGGGCGGGGGCCTGTCGGGCTTCACCAAGCGGGCCGAGAGCGAATACGACCCGTTCGGCGCGGCCCACGCGGCGACCTCGATCTCGGCGGCGCTGGGCTTTTGCGCCGCGCGTGACGCGAAAGGCGAGGACAACAGCGTCATCGCCGTGATCGGCGACGGCTCGCTGGGCGCGGGCATGGCCTACGAGGCGATGAACGCGGCGACCGATACGACCAAGCGCCTGATCGTCATCCTCAACGACAACGACATGTCGATCGCCCCGCCGGTCGGCGGCATGAGCGCCTATCTGGCCAACCTCGTTTCGGGCGGCGCCTACCGCTCGGTGCGCAAGCTGGGCAAGACGGTGGTCGAGAAGCTGCCGAGCCCCATGCGCGAGGCGGCCCGCAAGGCGGAAGAATATGCCCGGGGCATGGTCACCGGCGGCACCTTCTTCGAAGAACTGGGCTTCCACTATGTCGGCCCGATCGACGGCCATGACATGGACGCCCTGGTCAGCGTGCTGAAGAACGCCAAGGCCTTCGCCGACAAGCCGGTGCTGGTCCACTGCGTGACCCAGAAGGGCAAGGGCTACGCCCCGGCCGAGGGCGCGGATGACAAACTGCACGCGGTGGTCAAGTTCGACGTCGTCACCGGCCAGCAGCAGAAGTCGGCCGGCGGCCCGCCCAGCTACACCAAGGTCTTCGCCCAAGAGCTGATCAAGCAGGCGCAGAAGGACGACAAGATCGTCGCCATCACCGCCGCCATGCCGTCCGGCACCGGCCTTGATCTGTTCGGCAAGGCCTTCCCCGATCGCACCTTCGACGTCGGCATCGCCGAGCAGCACGCGGTGACCTTCGCCGCGGGCCTGGCCGCCGACGGCATGAAGCCGTTCACGGCGATTTATTCGACCTTCCTGCAGCGCGGCTACGACCAGGTGGTGCACGACGTCGCCATCCAAGGGCTGCCCGTGCGCTTCGCCATGGACCGCGCGGGCCTGGTCGGCGCCGATGGTCCCACCCACGCCGGCAGCTTCGACATCGGCTTCATGGGCGCTCTGCCGGGCATGGTGCTGATGGCCGCCGCCGACGAGGTGGAGCTGGCCCGCATGGTCGCCACCGCCGCCGAGATCGACGACCGCCCCAGCGCCTTCCGCTATCCGCGCGGCGAGGGCCTGGGCCTGGAGATGCCGGCCAATGTCGACCCGCTGGAGATCGGCAAGGGCCGCATCGTCCGCGAAGGGACCAGCGTCGCCATCGTTTCGTTCGGCACGCGCCTGTCCGAAAGCCTCAAGGCCGCTGACCTGCTGGCCGCCCGCGGCCTGTCGGCCACCGTCTGCGACGCCCGCTTCGCCAAGCCTCTCGACCTCGACCTCTTGCTGCGCCTGGCGCGCGAGCACGAGGCGATCGTCACGGTGGAAGAAGGCGCCATGGGCGGCTTCGGCGCCTTCGTGCTGCAGGCCCTGGCCCAGCACGGCGCGCTGGATCGCGGCCTGAAGATCCGCACCCTGTGCCTGCCCGACATCTTCCAGGACCAGGACAAGCCCGACGCCATGTACGCCCAAGCCGGCCTCGACGCCGAGGGCGTCCTGCGCGGGGCGCTGTCGGTGCTGGGCATGGACAATGTCAGCGCGGCGGGCGCGGGGCGACGAGCCTAGGCCCCGCAGGCCTTGAAGAAGGCCTTGACCTGACTTCGGTCGGCAGAACCTGCCGCGAGGCTGTGACGCTGACCCTTGGTCAGCAACGCCAGATCGCCTGATCTCTTGAAGCCTCGAAGCGCGGGAGCGCTGATCTGGCCGCGCGCCTCCATCAGGCCTTCGCTCATGGCGTCGTCGATCCTGGCGGCGGCGAAGCGGCTCTCGCTGCGGCCCGAGGCCAGCAAGAGTTCGCCGCCTGAAAGCCCGACGGCCGACATGTTGATCTGGCCGGCGCCGGGCCGGCAACGCATCATCAGCACGACGTCATCGCTGTCGGGGCGACCGTAGGCGAGGCGGGGATCCTCGCCGGCGGCGGCAAGATAGGCCCAGCGATAGCCGTCCTGGGCGACCTTCTCGTGCGCGCAGCCCGCCAGGCCAGCGGCCAGCAGCAGGGCGATCATCGGAAGGGCGCGGGTCGGCATGGAAGGTCCTCCTCGTCCGATCAACGCGGCTTGGACCTGAATGGCTCCTGAAAGCAGAACGGGCGCGGAGACCGCTCGGTCGCCGCGCCCGCAAAGGTCGGTCTCTACGCCGCGCTTAGAACGGCGAGAACCGCTCGACCAGCGCCTGGCCGGCCGGGGTCTTCTGGACGCGGCTGATATCGCCGCGGCCGCCGTAGCTGATGCGGGCCTCGGCGATCTGGGTGTGGCGGATGGTGTTGGCCGAGGAGATGTCTTCCGGACGCACGATCCCGGCCACCGTCAGCTGGCGCAGCTCGGCGTTGGTGCGGACCTCCTGCGTGCCCTGGATCACCATGTTGCCATTCGGCAGGACCTGGCTGACCACGGCGGCGATCGTCAGGCTGATCTTTTCCGAGCGCTTGATGCTGCCCGCGCCCGAATTGGTCGTGCTCGAGCCGGTTTCCAGCGCATTGGCCGGATCGAAGCCGCCCGGCAGGACCTTGCCCAGGCTCGACTCCAGACCCAGCAGGTGCGGGACGCCGGCCTTGGTGTTGGCGGCGCGCGAGCTGGCGGTCTGGTTCTTGGTGTCGACGCTATCGTCGATGGAAATCAGCACGGTCAGGATGTCGCCGACGCGGCTGGCGCGCTGGTCGTTGAAGAAGGCGCGGGCGCCGACCCGCCACAGCGAGTTGGCCGAGGCCGCCTGGGGGGCGGGTTCACGGGCGGAGACATATTGCTGCTGGATCGGGGCCAGGGCGGCGGGGTAGCCGACCGGAGCCAGTTCCGGCCCCTTCACGGCTTCCTTGACGGTGGAGCAGGCGGCCAGCGGGGCCAGCAGCAGGGTGGCGGCGATGAGAGCGGGGCGACGCATGGGTCAGAGCCTCTTAGCGAGCGGCGAAACGGACGGGTTGCGAACGAGCTTGCAAGCCTTGGGCCTGCGGGCCGACGGCGGCGGCGCCAGGGCCGGTCGCGACAGCCTGAATGATCTTCTTCGACAGCGTGTTCTGGACGGCGATGACATCGCCGGTCGAGGCGGCGGCCATGGCCTTGCCTTGAAGCGAAAGGGAAATTCCGCCGTCGCTGTAGGTCACGGTGATCAGGTCGCCGGTCTTGATGACCTGGGGCGCGGTCACGTCGCGGGTCGAGACTGCGGCGCCTTCACGCAGGGGGCGCTTGGCGGCGAGGCCGATCACCGCGTCGGAGTCGCGCGGCGCGCCGGCCGGGGCCCCGGCCATCTTGGTCCACACCAGGTCTTCCGGCTGGACGATTTCGCCGGCCGAGAGGCTGCGGGCGTAGGCAAGAACTTCCACGTTCCCGCGCGACGCGCCCGCCAGGCCGGCCCGGGTCGAGCCGCCATTGTCGGCGCCCTCGCGGACGATGATCCGGCGGACGCCCTGGCTGTTGTCCCAGTCGAAGCCCGCGCGGCGCGCGAAGACCTGCACCTGGCCGGCGTCGAGCACGGCGCTGGGGCCCATGCGCGGCGCGACCACCAGGTTGGCGGCGGCGCCGGAGACGCCGTCGAACAGGTCGCCCAGAGTGACGCGGCCGTCCGCGTCGGTGGTGTCCATCCGCAGGCTCACCGGCGTCCCGGCGAAGGCCGGGGCGGCGAAGGCGAGGGCGGCGGCGGCGATCAGCAGCGCTTTCATCGGCTTACGACCTCATCTGCGAGGTGGTCTGCAGCATCTGGTCGGCCGTCGAGATGACCTTCGAGTTCATCTCGTAGGCGCGCTGCGCGGTGATCAGGGCGGTGATTTCCGAGACCGAGTCCACGTTCGAGGATTCGGTGTAGCGCTGCATCAGCACGCCAAAGCCCGGCTGACCCGGCGCCGCGAGGTTGGCGGCGCCCGAGGCGGCGGTTTCCAGGAACAGGTTGTCGCCGATAGCCTCGAGACCGCCTTCGTTCATGAAGTTGGCGAGCTGCAGCTGGCCGATCGTCTGCGGCTGGGGCTGGCCGTCCAGCTTCACCTGCACCATGCCGGTCTTGCTGATGATGATGTCGATGGCGTTCTGCGGGACCGTGATGCCGGGCTGGACCGTATAGCCGTCCTCGGTGACGATCTGGCCCTGGTCGTTGGTCGAGAAGTTGCCGGCCCGGGTATAGGCCGTCTCGCCCGAGGGCAGCAGGATCTGCAGGTAGCCCTTGCCCTGGATCGCAACGTCCAGCGGGTTGTCGGTCAGGGTTGGGGTGCCTTGCTCGGTGATGCGATAGACCGAGCCGGCCTTGACGCCGCCGCCGACCTGCACGCCCGTCGGGACGATGTTGCCGTCGCTGGATGACTGCGAGCCGGCGCGCTCGATCGTCTGGTACAGCAGGTCCTGGAACTCGGCCCGTTGGCGCTTGAAGCCAAGGGTGTTCATGTTGGCGATGTTGTTCGAGATGACTTCGACGTTCAGCTGTTGCGCTGACATGCCCGAAGCGGCGGTGCGGAGAGCTTGCATCGGCTAGCGTCCCTTAGTTGACTTTGCCCAGCCGCTCGACGGCGGTGCGCGACAGGTCTGAGTTGGTGTCCATCATCCGGCTGACGCTTTCGTAGGCGCGCTGGACTTGGATGAGCTTGGTGATTTCCACGACCGATTGGACGTTGGAGGCTTCCAGCATGCCCTGGTGGACCGAGGCGTCCGGCGCGGGCTGCAGGGCGGCGTTGGTGGTGTTGCGGTAAAGGTTGTCCCCGTCCTTGGCCATCGAGGCCAGGTTGTCGGGGCGAACGATGGCGATCCGGCCGACGCGGACGGCGCCCTGGCTGACGATGCCGTCCTTGCCAATGCTCACTGGGCCCAGCGTCGGGTCGATGTTGATGGGGCCGCCGCCCTCGTCCAGCACGGGGTGGCCGCCTTGGGTGACCAGCTGTCCCGTCGGGTTGGTCGTGAAGCGGCCGTCGCGGGTGTAGCGCTCGCCCCCGGCGGTCTGGACGCGGAAGAAGCCGTTGCCCTCGATCGCCAGGTCGAAGTCGCCGCCCGTCTTGGTCATCGCGCCCTGGGTGAAGTCGCGGGCGACGCCGCTATCCAGCACGAACTTGACCGGCGCGGAGCCGTCCAGGGTTTTGGCCGGCTTGGCCTGCTCGGTGCGGACCATCAGATCCTCGACCTTGAAGCCCGTGGTGTTGGCGTTGGCGATGTTGTTGGCCACGATGTCCAGCTCGCGGCGAAGCGTCAGTTGGCGCGAAAGGCCGACGTAAAGCGCGTTGTCCATGACGAGTTAACTCGGGCGGCTGGCGCGACAAATGCGCCGCACCTCCTGAAGCAACCTTCGTGCCAGAGCGAAAAGCTCAATAAAAACAGCAAATAGAAAGGTTAACGAGGGGGTGTTGGTCGGACTCTGCCGGGCAGATTCAGCCTGCGACCAAATGGCCTCCAAAACACATCGTTAACCATGCTCGCGCATGAGTAAGGGATATAGATTCCAAGGAACCGCGCGCGTGGCTCAGAACGATCAGGAAGCTCCGGAAGGTGAAGAGGGCGCCGAAGGCGAAGCCCCCGCCAAGAAGAAGCCGCCTATTCTCATCATCGCGATCGCGGCCGGCGTTCTCGTCCTGGGCGGGGGCGGCGCCGCGGCCTTCTTCCTTATGAAGCCCAAGCCAGCCGCCGAAGCGGGCGAGCATGGCAAGGAAGAGAAGGAAAAGAAGAAGGAAAAGAAAGAGAAAGAGGGCGAGAAGAAGGAAGGCGAGGGCGCCGCGGGCGCCGCAGCCGGTCCGGCGCCGGTCATCAAGGAAGGCCCTGACGGCGTGGTGTTCTACACCCTGCCGGACATCGTCGTGAACATGCAGACGGCCGACGGCAAGTCGACCTTCCTGAAGCTGAAGCTGACTTTCGAGCTGCCGGACGAAGAGACGGCCGAGGCTTTGACGCCGAATCTGCCCAGGTTGCAGGACATGTTCCAGACGTTCCTGCGCGAACTGCGTCCTGAAGACCTGAACGGCAGCCAAGGCACCTACCAACTGCGCGTGGAGCTGCTGCGCCGGGTGAACCTGGTCGCCGCGCCGGCCAAGGTGAACGCGGTCCTCATCGAGGAGATGCTGATCAACTAAGCTCTCGGGCTGGTTGGGGCGAACGATCATGGCGGACGAGAACGATCAGGCCCAGTGGGGCGCGGAAGGCGGCGGCGGAGACGGCGTCAACGAGTTCGGCGACTTCTCGGGCGGCATGGCCGGCTGGGACGACGGCGGCGGCGAGGGCGGCTCCGAGCGGATACTGAACCAGGACGAGATCGACAGCCTGCTGGGCTTCGATCTATCCGGCGACGGCTCCGAGGACCGCACGGGCATCCGCGCGATCATCAACTCGGCGCTCGTCTCGTACGAACGCCTGCCGATGCTGGAAATCGTCTTCGACCGCCTGGTGCGGTTGATGACGACGTCCCTGCGGAACTTCACCTCCGACAACGTCGAGGTCAGCCTCGACAACATCAGTTCGATCCGTTTCGGCGACTATCTGAACTCGATCCCCCTGCCGGCCATCCTGGCGGTGTTCCGCGCCGAGGAGCTGGACAACTACGGCCTGCTGACGGTCGACTCGAACCTGATCTACTCGATCGTCGACGTGCTGCTGGGCGGCCGTCGCGGCACGGCGGCGATGCGCATCGAGGGGCGGCCCTACACCACGATCGAACGCGTGCTGGTGCAGCGGATGATCGAGGTGGTGCTGCACGACCTGAAGAGCGCCTTCGAGCCGCTGCACCCGGTCGCCTTCTCGCTGGACCGCCTGGAGACCAATCCGCGCTTCGCCGCGATCGCCCGTCCCGCCAACGCCGCCATCCTGGTCAAGCTGCGGATCGACATGGAAGACCGCGGCGGCCGCATCGAGCTCTTGCTGCCCTACGCCACGCTGGAACCCATCCGGAAGATGCTGCTGCAGCAGTTCATGGGTGAAAAGTTCGGCCGCGACAACATCTGGGAAGGCCACTTGGCCACCGAACTCTGGACCACCCAGATGGAGGTCCGGGCCGTGCTCGACGAGCAGCAGCTGCCGCTGTCGCGCGTGCTGAACATGCAGGTCGGCGACACCCTGATGCTGAACGCCACGCCCGACAGCCTGGTCGAGCTGCGCGCCGGCGCCATTCCGCTGACGCGCGGCCGCATGGGACGTCGTAACCACGCCATCGCCATCCGCGCCGAGGCCCCGCTGACTCCGGCCGCCAAGAAGGCCGTGCAGAAGCTGAAATGAGTCTCGTCGCTTTCGCCATGAACGGGTTGCTGGCGGTGCTGCTGATCGTGGCGCTGGCTTTCGGCTGGCGCCTGGAGCGCCGGCTGAAGGCGCTGCGCGACAGCCACGAGGGCTTCGCCAAGGCCGTGAAGGACCTCGATCAGGCCGCCGCCCGCGCCGAGCAGGGCCTGGCCGACCTGCGCGCCGCCACCGACGAGGCGGCCGAGACCCTGGCGATCCGCATCGAGCGCGCCCAGGCCCTGGCCGCCCAGCTGGACGAGCGGATCAGCAATCCGCCGCCGGTTCGCTCCGAGCGGGCCGCGCCGCCGGCCCCCGCCGTTCGCGGCCGCGTGGAGCCGCCGGCCCCGTCTTCCGAACGCCGCCTGAAGGCCGAGGACTTCGAGCGTCTGCTCGAGCGGGAGGATCGCCTTCCGCCCAGCGCTCGCCCGACGCTCAGCGCGCCGAGCGCGCTACCCGAAACCCCGCGTTCACGGGCGCGGGTCGATGATGACCTCTTCGACGGACCGGGCGACCCCCCGCGTCCCGGACCCCAATCCAGAGCCCGCCGATGAAGAACGTTCCGCGCATCCTGCCCCTGGTCGGCGTCGCCGTCGGCGGCGTGCTGGCCATCAACGCCCTGGCCGGGGCCAAGTCGCTGCCGGACATGCTGAGCGGCGCCAAGGCCTTCGCTGAAGGCGTGGCCAAGCCCGAAGGCAAGGCTGGCGAAGGCGAGGGCGCGCCCTCGGCCGAAGGCGCGGGCCAGCCGGCCGCCGCCAAGGCTCCGCAGACCCTGCCGCGCGCCTGCGCCCCCTCGGCCGACGCCCTGGCCAAGGAAGCCGGTCTCTCGCCCGCCGAACTGCGCGTGCTGCAGAGCCTGGGCGCCCGCCGCGGCCAGCTGGACCAGCGCGAGCAGGACATCGACGTGCAGCTGCAGCTGCTGGCCGCCGCCGAGGCCAAGCTGGACGCCAAGATGAAGGCCCTGACCGGCCTCAAGGGCGAGATCCAGGGTCTGCTGGGCCAGGTCGACTCCCAGAAGCAGGCCGAGGTCGATCGCCTGGTCACTGTCTATCAGGGCATGAAGCCCAAGGACGCCGCCGCCCGCATGACCCTGCTGTCGGACGAGGTCCGGCTGCCGATCGCCGCCAAGATGAAGGAACGCACCCTGGCGATGATCCTGGCCAACATGGCGCCGGCCGACGCCAAGGTCCTGACCGAACGCCTGGCCGCGCGTCTTGCCAATCCCGTGGTCGAGAAGGGCAAGGCCGCCGTCGCCGACAACGGCGCCCAGGCCGCCGCGCCGGGCCAGCAAGCCGCTGGCGCGCCGCTGGCCGGCGCGCCCAAAAAGGCCGGTTAAGGGAGGCTCATGACCCTTCGCCGTCTCCTGCGATCCAGCGTCGCCGCCGCGTGCATCGCGGGCGTGCTGGCGCCGTCCGGCTACGCCGCGCCGCCGCCCGTCGCGGCGCGGTCGGCGCTGGACGTGCGTGTCGCGCAGGCGGCGGACTTCTCCCGGGTCGAGTTCCACTGGAGCGGCGGCACCCGGATGGCCGCGCGCCGCGAGGGCGACAAGCTGATCCTGCGGTTCAGCCGCGACGCCAATCCCGACCTCTCCACGCTCAGGATCGCGCCGCCGCGCTGGGTGAAGGGCGCCGACGCCCGCCACGGGGGCGGTTCGCTGGAGCTGGTGCTGACCCTGGCCGCCGATGCGGACTTCAAGGCCGGATCGGCTGACGGCGTCAGCTTCGTCAACATCTTCGCCAAGGACGGGGCGCTCGCCGCCGCCCAGGCGACGCCGGCCGCCGCGCCGGCGCCGCCGGTGGGACGTCCGAACCCGATGCCGCGCGACGGCGTCGTGCGCGCCGGGATCGAGCGTGACGATGGCCAGGTCACCCTGTCGTTCACCTGGGCCGCGCCCGCCGGCGCCGCCGTCTTCCGGCGCGGGGAGGCGGTCTGGATCGTCTTCGACACCCCCGCGCGGATCGACATCTCCAAGCTGCCGGCCAACACGCCCCGCTATGCGCGCATCCAGGCGCTGAGGGGCGCGGACTATTCGGCGCTGCGCATCGTGGCGCCGGTGGGCGAGCCCTATGTGGCGGTCGGCGCCGGTCCGACCTGGCGGGTCAGCTTCGGTCCCGGTCCGCAGCAAAGCCCCGACGTCATCCAGATCAACCGCGACGAGGCCGCGCCGTCGGCGGCGCTGTCGGCGGCGGTGGCGGGCGTCACCCGCGCCATCTGGGTCGACGACCCGGCCGTCGGCGACAAGATCATCGTCGCGCCGGCCCTGCCGCCCGCCAAGGGGCTGTCCTCCCGCCGAGACTATGTCGAGTTCGCCCTGCTGCAGTCGGCGCAAGGCCTGGCGGCGGAAGCCTACGCCTCGGACCTGATGGTTCAAGCCAGCGCCGACGAGGTTCGTATCGGTCGACCCAAGGGCTTGGCGCTGTCGCCGGCCTCGGCCGCCGCGCCGCCGGAAGAGGCCGTCGCCGGCGCGCCCCAGCCGCTGTCGATGCCGGCCCTGATCGATCTGGACGCCTGGCCGAAGCTCGGGTCCGGCGGCTTCCTGGCGCGCTACAACGCCCTGCAGAACGCCATCGGCGCCGCCGGTGACGACGAGAACGCCGACGTCGCCGCGCGCCTGGCCCTGGCGCGCTTTCTCGTGGGCTCTCAGATGTCGTTCGAGGCGATCGGCGTGCTGAACGCCGGCGCCCGCCAGCACCAGACGATGATGGCCAATCCGGAGTTCCGGGGTCTTCGCGGCGTGGCCCGGGTCATGGCCGGCCGCTACGCGGAAGCCGACGCCGACTTCTCCTCGCCCGTCCTGGCCGACGAGCCGTCCAGCGCGCTGTGGCGGGGCTATATCGCGACCAAGAACGGCCAGTGGCTGGACGCGCGGACCAAGTTCTCGAACGGCGGCCGGGCGCTCGACCTCTTTCCGCCGATCTGGAAGGCGAGGTTCCTGAGCGCCCAGGCCGAGGCGGCGCTGGGCGTCGGCGATCTGACGGGCGCCCTGCAGTCCATCGTCAAGGCGCTGGAGCAGCCCAAGGTCCCCGTGAAGGATCAGCTGGCCATTCGCCTGGTCCAGGCGCGCATCTTCGAGGCCAAGGGCGAGAAGGTCCGCGCCAAGAAGATGTTCCAGGCCATCGCGAAGGCGCCTTACGACAATCTGGCCGCGCCGGCCCTGCTGCATGCGACCCGGCTGCAGTACGAGAAGCGCGAGATCAACGCGGCCAAGGCGGCCGACACCCTGAACCAGCTGCGCTACCGCTGGCGCGGCGACGGCGTCGAGATGGACGTCATCCGCGCCCTCGGGAAGCTCTATATCGACCAGGGCCGCTATCGCGAGGCGCTGGAGGTGATGCGCTCGGCGGGCAGGCCCAGCTCCGACCGCCCCGAAGCCCTGGCCCTGCAGAACGAGATCTCCAGCACCTTCCGGGCGCTGTTCCTCGACGGTCTGGCCGACGGCATGCAGCCGATCCAGGCCGTGGGCCTGTTCTACGACTTCCAGGAGCTGACGCCGATCGGCGCCGACGGCGATCAGATGGTGCGCAACCTGGTGCGCCGCCTGGTGGACGTCGACCTGCTGGACGATGCCGCCAAGCTCCTGAAATACCAGGTCGACAACCGCCTGAACGGCGTGCCCAAGGCCCAGGTCGCGACCGACCTGGCCTGGATCTATCTGATGAACAAGCGTCCCGAGGACGCGCTGAACGCCATCAACGCCACCCGCACGACCATCCTGCCGCCGGCCTTGAACGCCGAGCGCCGCCTGGCCACGGCGCGCGCGCTGATCGGCCTGGGGCGCTACGACGCCGCCCTGGAGCTGGTGGAGCGCGACAACACCAAGGACGGCCAGGAAATCCGCGCCGACATCGCCTGGAAGCAGCGCGCTTGGCCGAGCGCCGGGGCGCTGTACGAAAGGATGCTCGGCGATCGCTGGAAGGGGCAGGGCGCGCTGTCCGCGGCCGAGGAAGCTCGTCTGCTGCGCGCGTCGGTGGCCTACAGCCTTGCCGATGACGATGCGTCCCTGGCCCGTCTGCGCCAGCGCTGGACGCGCTTCGTCGACAACGCCGGCAATCCCGACGGCCTGCGCGTCGCGCTGCAGGGCCTGGGCTCGGAGGCGGTCTCGCCGTCCGATTTCGGCAAGGTCAGCGCCGATAACGAGGCGTTCAGTGGTTGGGTCGCCCGGATGAAGGACAAGTTCCGCACCGGCCAGCCAGCGGGCGCGGCGGCCCGCGCGGGCGGTTGACGCCGTCTTGCTGTCCGCGAGGCATAGCTGTTCACTGGCGTGACCGTATCGTGACCTTGCAAGGCACGGCGTTCCATTTTTCGCCCGAATGGGTGAATAAACCTCCGTCGAAACTCCATTGGTCTTATGGCGGCGACGCTGGGTTTGCCCTAGGTAAGGCCCGCTCGTTCGGCGTCTCGTTGAACGGTTCGGTTCGCGTTGGAGCGTTCCTCCAGCTCGGCTCTCACGCTCGCGCTTGCCATTCTGCCGCAGGCATGTCATGACAACGTTGTCATAGGGTGGAAGACATTGGTGACCAAGAAGAACGACGGCGAGACTGGCCGCGAAGTCCTTGTGCTGCTGGGCGGCGCGGGCGATCTGGCCCTGCGAATGCTGCTGCCTTCGCTGTACTTCCTCGAAGTCGATCGGCTGCTGCCGCACGATATGCGGATCATCGGCGTTGCGCGTCACGACCATGACGCCGAAAGCTATAAGGCCCTGGTGCGCGAGCAGCTGGGCAAGCGCGCGACCGTGGAGGAGGCGGCCTGGAACCGCCTGGCGGCCCGCCTCGACTACGTGCCCGCCGACATCACCAGCGAGGACGACACCAGGAAATTGGCCGAGCGCATCGGCGCGCACGGCGACCTCGTCATCTTCTTCTCGCTCTCGCCCAGCATTTACGGCCCGGCCTGTCAGGCGCTGCAGGCGGCGGGGCTGACGGGCCCGAGGACCCGCCTGATTCTGGAAAAGCCGCTGGGTCACGACCTGGAGAGCTCCAAGCGCACCAACGCCGCCGTCGCGTCCGTGGTGGACGAAAGCCAGGTCTTCCGGATCGATCACTATCTGGGCAAGGAGACCGTTCAGAACCTGACCGCCCTGCGCTTCGCCAACGTGCTGTTCGAGCCCCTGTGGGACCGTAACGCCATCGATCACGTGCAGATCACGATCGCCGAGACCGAGAAGGTCGGCGACCGGTGGCCGTACTACGATGAGTACGGCGCCCTGCGGGACATGGTGCAGAACCATATGCTGCAGCTCTTGTGTCTGGTCGCCATGGAGGCGCCTTCGGGCTTCGATCCGGACGCCGTGCGCGACGAGAAGGTCAAGGTGCTGCGGTGCCTGCGCCCCTTCACCAAGGAGACCGTGGCGCACGACACGGTGCGCGGCCAGTATGTCGCCGGTGTTGTCGAAGGCGGCGCGCGCCCCGGCTACGTCGAGGAAGTCGGCAAGCCGACCAAGACCGAGACCTTCGTCGCCATGAAGGTCGCGATCGAGAATTGGCGCTGGGACGGCGTGCCGTTCTTCCTGCGCACCGGCAAGAACCTTCCCGACCGCCGCACCCAGATCGTCGTCCAGTTCAAGGCGGTGCCGCACAACATCTTCGGTCCCGCCACCGACGGCGAACTGTGCGCCAACCGCCTGGTCATCGACCTGCAGCCGGATGAGGACATCTCGCTGACGATCATGAACAAGCGGCCCGGACTGTCGGAAGAGGGCATGCGTCTGCAGTCGCTGCCGCTGTCGCTGTCGTTCAGCCAGACGGGCGGTCGCCGTCGCATCGCCTACGAGAAGCTGTTCCTGGACGTCTTCCGCGGCGATCGCACGCTGTTCGTCCGCCGCGATGAGGTCGAGCAAGCCTGGCGCTTCATCGACGGCGTCGCCGCCGCCTGGGCCGAGGCCGGTATCGAGCCCGCGCCCTATGCGGCCGGCACGTGGGGGCCGCAGTCGGCCAGCGCGCTGATCTCGCCCGGCGGGCGGTCCTGGAAGGCTTGAGGGATGCCGAAACTGGAAGCCTTCGGCTCGCGCGAAGCCCTCTATGACGCCACCGCCTCGATTCTGGTTGACGCCCTGACCAATGCGGTCGCCGCCTCGGGACGGACCGGTTTCGCCGCGACCGGCGGCACGACGCCGGCGCCGGTCTATGATCGCCTGGCGACGCTGACCGCGCCCTGGGACAAGATCACGGTCACCCTGACCGACGAGCGCTTCGTCCCGCCGAGCGACCCCAGCAGCAACGAAGGCCTGGTGCGCCGTCACCTGCTGAAGGGCGAGGCCGCCAAGGCCAGCTTCGCGCCGCTCTATTTCGAGGGCGTGAGCCACGCCGACAGCGCCCGCGCCGCCGAGGCTGGCGTCGAGGCCGGCTCGCCGTTCGGCGCGGTGCTGCTGGGCGTTGGTCCCGACGGCCACTTCGCCTCGCTGTTCCCAGGTAATCCGGTCCTGGCCCAAGGTCTGGATCCGCGCTCTGATCGCTTGGTCCTGGACGTCCCGCCCAGCGATCCCGCGCCCGACATTCCTCGTCTGAGCCTGACTCTGGCCGCCCTGTCGCGCACCGATTTGATCGTGCTGCTGGTGACCGGAGCGGCCAAGAAGGCGTTGTTGGAAGGCGACGTCGATCCGGCCCTGCCGGTCGCCGCCATCCTGAAGCAGGACCGCGCCAAGGTCCGCATCCTTTGGGCGGAGTAACGCCATGAACCTCAACCCCGTCATCGCGGACGTCACCGCCCGCATCGTGGCGCGCAGCCGCGACAGCCGTTCGGCGTACCTCGCCAACATGCAGCGGACGATCGACAGCCAGCCCGGCCGCGCCAAGCTGTCCTGCGCCAACTGGGCCCACGCCTTCGCCGCCTCGCCGGGCGTCGACAAGGTCCGCGCCCTGGACCCGAACGCGCCGAACCTGGGCATCGTCTCGGCCTATAATGACATGCTGTCGGCCCACCAGCCGCTGGAAGCCTATCCCGCGCTGATCAAGGACGCCGCGCGCGAGGTCGGGGCCACGGCCCAGTTCGCCGGCGGCGTGCCGGCCATGTGCGATGGCGTGACCCAGGGCCGCCCGGGCATGGAGCTGTCGCTGTTCTCGCGCGAGGTGATCGCCATGGCCACGGCCGTGGCCCTGACCCACGACGCCTTCGACGCCGCGCTCTATCTGGGCGTCTGCGACAAGATCGTGCCGGGCCTGGTCATCGGCGCCCTGACCTTCAGCCACCTGCCGGCGCTGTTCGTGCCCGCCGGCCCGATGACCTCTGGCCTGCCCAACAGCGAGAAGGCCCGCATCCGCGCCCTCTATGCCGAGGGCAAGGTCGGTCGCGCCGAGCTTCTGGAAGCCGAGCAGGCCAGCTATCACGGCCCCGGCACCTGCACCTTCTACGGCACCGCCAACACCAACCAGATGCTGATGGAGCTGATGGGCTTCCATCTGCCGGGCTCGGCCTTCGTGCATCCGAACACGCCGCTGCGCGAGGCCCTGGTCAAGGAGGCCGCGCGCCGCGCCGCCGCCGTCACCGCCAAGGGGAACGAGTACGTCCCGGTCGGCCGGATGATCGACGAGAAGTCGATCGTCAACGGCGTGGTCGGGCTGATGGCCACCGGCGGCTCGACCAACCTCGCCTTGCACCTGATCGCCATGGCCCACGCGGCCGGGATCGTGCTGACGCTGGAGGACCTGGACGACATCTCGCGCGCCACGCCGCTGCTGGCCCGCGTCTATCCGAACGGCTCGGCCGACGTGAACCACTTCCAGGCGGCGGGCGGCATGGCCTTCGTGATCCGCGAGCTGCTGAAGGCGGGCCTCGTTCACGAGGACGTGCTGACCATCGCCGGCCCCGGCCTGTCGCGCTACGCCCAGGAGCCCTTCCTGGAGGGCGGTGAACTGAAGTGGCGAGACGGCGCGGCCGAGACCCTGGACCCGGCCATCGTCCGCCCGGTCTCGGACCCGTTCAGCAAGGAGGGCGGCCTGCGCCTGATGGCCGGCAACCTGGGGCGTGGCGTGATGAAGATCTCGGCCGTGAAGCCCGAGCACCACGTGATCGTCGCCCCCGCGGCCGTGTTCCAAGAGCAGGAAGACTTCATCGCCGCCTTCAAGCGCGGCGAGCTGGACCGCGACGTCGTGGTGGTGGTCCGCTTCCAGGGGCCGTCGGCCAACGGCATGCCGGAGCTGCACAACCTGTCGCCGTCGATCTCGGTGCTGCTGGATCGCGGTTACAAGGTCGCCCTGGTGACCGACGGCCGCATGTCGGGCGCCTCGGGCAAGACGCCGGCCGCCATCCACGTGACGCCGGAAGCCGCCAAGGGCGGGCCGCTGGCCTATGTCCAGGATGGCGACGTGATCAGCGTCAACGCCGAGACCGGCGAACTCAAGATCCTGGTGGACGAGGCGACGCTGTTCGCCCGCGCGCCAGCGGACGTCCCGGCGTCCAAGCCGGGCTTTGGCAGGGAACTGTTTGGATGGATGCGAGCAGGGGTCGGCGCCGCCGACGCCGGCGCCTCCGTCTTCGGGTAAGGAAACACCAGGACATGGACGGCAATCACAGCGGGGGTCTCGGCCTCGTCGGCGACATCGGCGGCACCAACGCCCGCTTCGCTCTGGTCGAGTTTGACGGTCCGGACCCGCGCCTGATCGAGCCCACCGCCTTCAAGGGCGAGGAATACGGCACGGCTGAGGCCGCCATCGAGACCTATCTGCACAAGGTGGGCGCCAAGCACGTTGACCAGGCGGTGGTGGCGGTCGCGGGGCCGATCGATCATGGCCAGGTCCACATGACCAACCTGGACTGGACGATCTCGGAGGACGGCCTGCGCCGCGCGGGCGGCTTCCGGAACGCCAAGCTGATCAACGACTTCACCGCCCAGGCCTTGGCCGCGCCGCGCCTGGCCCCCAAGGACCTGCGTCAGGTCGGCGATCTGCCGACCCAGGGGGAGGGCGATCTGGCGATTCTCGGCCCGGGCACGGGCTTTGGCGTCGCGGGCCTTGTCCGCCGCCACGGCCATGAGATTCCGCTGGCCACCGAAGGCGGTCACGTGGCCTTCGCGCCGGTCGACGCCGTCGAGATCGAGGTTCTGCGCCTGCTGACCCAGCAACTGGACGGCGGCCGCGTCTCGGTCGAGCGCATCCTGTCGGGACCCGGCATGGAGGACCTGCACATGGCCCTGGGCCAGGCCGAGGGCCGCAAGGTCGAAACCCTGACCGCCAAGCAGATCACCGAACGCGCGGTCGAAGGCTGCGCCGACAGCCTGGCCACTGTGAACCGTTTTTGCGCCGTGCTGGGCTCGACGGCCGGCGACATCGCCCTGACCCTGGGCGCGCGCGGCGGCGTCTTCATCGCCGGCGGCATCGCGCCGCGCATCATCGACATCCTTGAGAAGAGCCCGTTCCGCGAGCGCTTCGAGGCCAAGGGCCGACTGTCGGGCTTCACCCAGGCGATCCCGACCCACGTGATCCTGCATCCGCACACGGCGCTGATCGGCGCGGCCGTGGCGCTGACGCCGGAGGGGCGGGCGGCGGTCTCTTAGGGGTTCTTGGGGCTCGCCATGACAGCCTTGTCATGGCTAAGTACGCGCCAAACCGAACGAATCGGGGAGGCGGGGACGGAATTGAGCGCCAAGATCACGATCCACGACGTGGCCCGCGAGAGCGGCGTCTCCATCAAGACCGTCTCCCGCGTCCTCAATCGCGAGCCCAACGTCAAGGCCGACACGCGCGATCGGGTGCAGGCGGCGGTGGCGGCCTTGAACTATCGCCCCAACATCTCGGCGCGCAGTCTGGCGGGCGCGAAGGCCTATCTGATCGGCGTCTTCTTCGACAACCCCAGCCCCGGCTACGTCACCGACGTGCAGCTGGGCGCGATCGCGCAGTGCCGCAAGGAAGGCTACCACCTGATCGTCGAGCCGATCGACTCCACGGACGATGTCGAAGAGCAGGTCGCGCCGATGCTGGCGACCTTGCGGATGGACGGCGTGATCCTGACGCCGCCGCTCAGCGACCATCCCGTGGTCCTGGCCGCGCTCGAGCGCGAAGGCGTCGCCTATGTCCGCATCGCGCCGGGCGACGATATCGAACGCGCGCCCTGGGTCAGCATGGACGACCGCAAGGCGGCGTACGACATGACCAACCACCTGATCGGTCTTGGCCATCGCGACATCGGCTTCATCATAGGCCACCCCGATCACGGCGCCTCGGCGAGGCGACATCAGGGCTTCGTCGACGCCATGCGCGACGCGGACCTGCCGGTGCGCCAGGATCGGGTGGAGCAGGGCTGGTTCTCGTTCCGCTCGGGCTTCGAGGCGGCCGAGCGGCTGCTGGGCGGCCAAGATCGCCCGACCGCGATCTTCGCCTCGAACGACGACATGGCCCTGGGCGTGATGGCGGTGGCCAACCGCATGCGGCTGGACGTGCCCGCCCAGCTGTCGATCGCGGGGTTCGACGACACGCCCGGCGCGCGGATCACCTGGCCGCAGCTGACGACCGTCCGCCAGCCGATCGCCGCGATGGCGGGCGCGGCCGCCGACATGCTGATGAGCGGCGTTCAGCACGAAGAGGGCGAGCCGCCGCCCTCGCGCCTGCTGGATTTCGAGCTCGTCGTCCGGGAATCCACGGGCAGGGCGCCCAACTAGGCTCATCGTCCAGCATTCAGGCAGATTGACCTTGACAGCGCTGTCCATTCGACATGAGATCATCGGCGATCAAGACGGTCGCCCACGGAAAGGCGGCGTCAGGAGGAAACGTCATGACCCCGCCTGGCCAATCCAGCGCCCGTCGCGCCGTCCTGCGCGCACGATCACTCCCCTCCAAGCGGCGCCTCTAGCCGCTTTCTTTCGCTCGGCGCGGTCCTCCGCAAGCGCCGCGCCGAGCGCTTTTCTTTCCAGCCTGTCGCCTTGTTAGAGGCCCTTCGAGGACCGCCTATGTTTTTGCGTCGCTCCCTCCATGTTTCCGTCCTGGCCTTGGCGATCGCCGGTGGACTTTCGGGAGCCGTTCTCGCCCAGGCGTCCTCGGGTCCCGCGACCACCCATCCGGCGCTGTGGCCCAAGGCCGCCAGCCCCGCGACCATCACCGACGCCAAGACCGAGGCCTTCATCACCAAGCTGATGAGCCAGATGACGGTCGAGGAGAAGGTCGCCCAGACCATCCAGGCCGACGGCGCCTCGATCACGCCTGAAGAGCTGAAGAAGTACCGCCTGGGTTCGGTGTTGGTGGGCGGCAACAGCGCGCCGGACGGCAACGACCGGGCCTCGGCCCAGCGCTGGATCGAGTGGATCAACGCCTTCCGCGCCGCGGCGCTGGACAATCGCGGCGGCCACCAGGAAATCCCGATCATCTTCGGCGTCGACGCCGTCCACGGCCACAACAACGTCGTCGGCGCGACGATCTTCCCGCACAACATCGGCCTGGGCGCGGCGCGCGATCCCGACCTGATCCGCCGCATCGGCGAGGCCACGGCTCAAGAGATGGCCGCCACGGGCGCCGACTGGACCTTTGGCCCTACCGTGGCCGTGCCGCGCGACGTGCGCTGGGGCCGCACCTACGAGGGCTATGCCGAGGATCCAGAGGTGGTGAAGACCTATGCCGGTCCGATGACGCTGGGTCTTCAGGGCGCGCTGGTCGCCGGCAAGCCGCTGGCGACGGGCCACATCGCCGGCTCGGCCAAGCACTTCCTGGGCGACGGCGGCACCGACGGCGGCAAGGACCAGGGCGACGCCAAGCTGCCCGAGACCGAGCTGATCCGCCTGCACAACGCCGGCTATCCGCCCGCGATCGACGCCGGCATCCTGTCGGTGATGGTCTCGTTCTCCAGCTGGAATGGCGTCAAGCACACCGGCAACAAGAGCCTGCTGACCGACGTGCTGAAAGGGCGGATGGGCTTCGAGGGCTTCGTGGTCGGCGACTGGAACGCCCACGGCCAGGTCGAAGGCTGCACCAATACGAGCTGCGCCCAGGCCTACAACGCCGGCATGGACATGATCATGGCCCCCGACAGCTGGAAGGGCCTCTATGACAACACCCTGGCCCAGGTGAAGGCCGGCCAGATCCCGATGGCGCGGATCGACGACGCGGTGCGCCGCATCCTGCGCGTCAAGGTCAAGGCGGGCCTGTTCGAGAACAAGCGCCCGCTGGAGGGCAAGCTGGAGCTTCTGGGCGCGCCCGAGCACCGGGCGATCGCGCGAGAAGCGGTCCGCAAATCGCTGGTCCTGCTGAAGAACGAAGGCGTGCTGCCGCTGAAGAGCTCGGCGCGGGTGCTGGTGGCCGGCGACGGCGCCGACGACATCGGCAAGGCCGCCGGGGGCTGGACCCTGACCTGGCAGGGCACGGGCAACAAAAATAGCGATTTCCCGCACGGCCAGTCGATCTTTGGCGGCATCGCCGAGGCGGTGAAAGCCGGCGGCGGCAGCGCCGAGCTGTCGATGACGGGCGACTACAAGCAAAAGCCCGACGTCGCGATCGTCGTGTTCGGCGAGAACCCCTATGCCGAATTCCAAGGCGACATCGCCACGGCCGAATACCAGCCCGGCGACAAGACCGACCTGGCGCTGCTGAAGAAGCTGAAGGCCCAGGGCATTCCGGTGGTGTCGGTGTTCCTGAGCGGCCGACCGCTGTGGACCAATCCCGAGATCAACGCCTCGGACGCCTTCGTGGCGGCCTGGCTGCCGGGCTCGGAAGGCGGCGGCGTGGCCGACGTGCTGATCGGCGACAAGGCCGGCAAGCCCCGCTTCGACTTCACGGGCAAGCTGTCCTACTCGTGGCCCAAGCGCGCCGACCAGGAGCCGCTGAATGTCGGCGACAAGGGCTACGATCCGCTGTTCGCCTATGGCTACGGCCTCAGCTACGCCAAGCCCGGCAAGGTGGCCGCGCTGTCGGAGGAGTCCGGCGTCTCGTCGGCGGCCGCTGTGAACGTGGACCGCTACTTCATCGCCGGTCGCTCGCCGTCGCCCTGGACGCTGACCGCCTCCGGCGCGGTGGCGACCAAGACCATCGACGCCGGCGCCCAGGAAAACGCCCGTCAGGCGGTGTGGACCGGGGAAGGGCAGGGGCTGCTGGCGATCTCCGGACGCCCCGTCGACCTGTCGCGCCAGACCACCGGCGACATGGCCGTCATGCTGCGCTACCGCGTGGATGCGTCCCCAGAGAAACCGGTTTCCATGGCCATCGGCTGTGGCGAATCCTGTGGGGCGACGGTAGACGTTACGTCAACGTTCTCAGGTGCGAAACTCGGCGAATGGCGTACGGCCAAGATCAAGCTTTCCTGTTTCAAGGCCAAGGGTGTGGACATGACGCGGGTGACCGCGCCGTTCGCGCTGATGACCTCCGGCCGCATGTCCATCACCTTCACCGAGATCCGGTTGGCCTCCAACGAGGGCGACGCGGTCTGTCCCACGAACTGACCTTCGACCAAGGAGCGACGGCATGATCCGCGCCCGTCGCTCCCGCATCGTCGCCACCATCGGCCCGGCCTCAAGCTCGCCGGAGATGATCGTCACCCTGGCCAAGGCCGGGGCGGACGTCTTCCGCCTGAACTTCAGCCACGGCGCGCACGAGACCCACGCGGCGGTCTATAAGGCCATCCGCGAGGCCGAGACGGTCGTGGGGCGTCCGTTGGGCATCCTGGCCGACCTGCAGGGACCCAAGCTGCGCGTCGGCAAGTTCGCCGACGGTCCGGTCATGCTGAAGCCGGGCCAGGCCTTCCGCTTCGACAGCGATCCGACGCCAGGCGACGAGACCCGGGTTCACCTGCCGCATCCCGAGATCCTGACCGCCATGCGGCCGGGCGCGACCCTGTTGCTGGACGATGGCAAGCTGCGGATGACCGTGACCGAGGCCGGCCCGGGCTACGCCAACACCAAGGTCGTCAACGGCGGCAAGCTGTCCGAGCGCAAGGGCGTGGCGGTGCCGGACGTCGTGATCCCGATGTCGCCGCTGACCGCCAAGGACCGCGAGGACCTGGCCTTCGCCCTGCGTCTTGGCGTCGATTGGATCGCCCTGTCGTTCGTGCAGGCGCCCGAGGACATGGCCGAGCTGCGCCGCATCGTCGAAGGCCGCGCCGCCGTGCTGGCCAAGATCGAAAAGCCCCAGGCGCTGAAGGTGCTGGGCCCGATCCTCGACCTCTGTGACGGGGTCATGGTCGCCCGGGGGGACCTGGGCGTCGAGATGGCGCCCGAAGAGGTGCCGGTGGCGCAGAAGGAAATTCTCCGCGCCGCCCGCGAGCGCGGCATTCCGGTGATCGTCGCCACCCAGATGCTGGAGTCGATGACCAGCTCGCCGACCCCGACCCGCGCCGAGGCCTCCGACGTCGCCAACGCGGTCTATGAAGGCGCGGACGCGGTGATGCTGTCGGCCGAGTCCGCGGCCGGCGACTATCCGGAAGAAGCCGTCTCGATGATGAACCGCATCATCGAGCGGGTTGAGCGCGACCCAAAGTGGCCAGAGCTCATGTACGCCGAGCAGAGCCACGATGACGTGGACGCCGACGTGCTGGTCGTCGCCGCCGCCGGCGCGGCCAAGGCGGGTTCGACCAAGTGCCTGGTCGCCTTCACGACCACCGGCGCCACCGCGCGCCGCCTGGCGCGTGAACGCCCGTTGCAGCCGGTGTTGGCCCTGTCGCCCCAACTTAGCGCCGTGCGCCGCATGACTCTGGTTTGGGGCGTCGAGCCGCGTGTCAGCGCCCAGCCCGACAGCCTCGAGGTCGTCACGACCGACGCGTCGAGCAAAGCGCTTGAGTTGGGCCTAGTCGCGCCGGGCGAGCGCCTCTTGGTGGTGGCCGGGACGCCGTTCGGCGCGCCGGGCGCGGCCAACCTGCTGCGCCTGGCCCATGCGCCGGCGCCCGCGCGTCGCCGATAAAGATCAGCCGCGAAGCCGCAGGCTCGGGGCGTCTTCTTCGCCGAACGGATCGGGCAGGAGCCGCTCGTAGCTCCTGCGCACCGCGCCGTAGCACTCGCAGGTCATCGCCTCGAGACCGGCCCGGTCCAGAATATCGACGACGCCCCGGCGGTAGCGGATCAGCCCCTTGGTCTGCAGCGAGCCGGCGACGGCCGTGACGGTGGTGCGCTGGACGCCCAGCATGTCGGCCAGGAACTCCTGGGTCAGGCTCACCGTGTTGGAGTCGATGCGGTCATGGCACGACAGCAGCCATCGGCAGAACCTCGCCTCGACGGCGTGCAAGGCGTTGCAGGCCACCGACTGGATCGCGTGCCCGAACAGCGCCTCGTTGTGGCGGTCCACCAGGTGTCGAAGCGCGGCGCTTCGAGTCCAGGCTTCGTGCAGCGGAGCGGCGGCTATGCGCAACGCCGAGCCCGGCGCTTGAACAATGGCGCGCGACAGCGATTGACGGGGCGCTACGGCCACCATCAGGCCCAAGGCGCCTTCGCGTCCGATCGTGGCCGACTCGATGGCCGCGCCGCTTTCCATCAGCGTCATCAGCGAGATGACGCCGTCATTGGGGAAATAGACCTGATCGATGTCGTCGCCCGGGTCGTAGAGCAGTCGCCCTTTCTCCAGGTCCGTCGGCGTGAGGTACGGGGCCAGAAGAGCCTTGTCCTCTGACGGCAGCGCGGAAAGGAGGCGGTTCTTCAAGGGATGTAGCGGCCCTAGCATGCGGAATCGAACGCCGTCTCACGGCAAGGGTTGCAAGCTATAGGCAGGTCAACTGAGGTGCGCCGTCGCTTAGTCGACACAATCCAGTCAGGAGCGGCGCAAAAATAGAAGGCGCCGAACAACTGACGCCGTCGGATCATCATTTGACGAAGAACGCATGCGTCGGGTTCTCGACATTATTACTCAGTCGAGGCGCCAGGCGACTGCTGCTAACCAAATGATAGGCAAGAAAAAAGCCGCCGTGGAGGCGGCTTTAGGGCCATGGCGTGGCTTGCGATGGGGATCAGAAGCCCATCAACCGGGCGTAGCGGTCTCTATGAAAGCTGGCGCCGCCGAACAACGCTTCGGTGACCCGCGCGCGCTTCATGTATAGGCCGGCGTCGTGAGCGTCGGTCATGCCGATGCCGCCGTGCATCTGGACCATCTCGTTGCTGGCCAGATGGACCAACTCGCATGCCTTGGCCTTGGCCAAGGAGGCGAGGGCGCGGGTGTCCGCGCCGGCGTCCACCGCCTCCAGCGCGGCCTCGACGCAGGAGCGTGTGGTCTCGAGGTCGGTGAACCACTTGGCGGCCCGGTGCTGCAGGGCCTGGAACGAGCCGATCACCTGGCCGAACTGGGTGCGGGTCTTCAGATAGTCCAGCGTGATGTCGAAGGCCGCGCTGGCGCTGCCCAGCATCTCGGCCGCGAGGCCGGCATAGGCGCGATCCAGCGTCGGCTCCAGCACCGCCCAGCCCTTGTCGACCTCGCCGAGAACCGCGTCCGCCGCGACCCCGACGCCGTCGAAGGCGATCCGGGCCGCGCCGCGCGAATCCAGCAGCGCCAGGTGCGTGCGGGTCACCCCCGGCGCGTCGCCGGGAACCAGGAACAGGGTCAGACCGTCGGTCTGGCCCGGCGCGCCGCCGGTGCGAGCGGCCACGATCAGCAGGTCGGCGGCCTCGCCGTCCAGCACGAAGGTCTTGGTTCCATTCAGGACGTAGCCCGAACCGCTCTTGGTCGCGGTCAGGGCCGTGCGGGCGGGCGCGTGGTGCGAGCCCTCGTCGACCGCCAGGGTCGCGACGATCTCGCCGCTGGCGATGCGCGGCAGCCAGGCCTGTTTCTGAGCGTCGGAGCCGGCCAGTTGCAGGGCCGAGGCGGCGATCATGGCCGTGGAGAGCAGGGGAGAGGCCGCCAGGGTGCGCCCGGTTTCCTCCAGGATCAGTCCCAGGCCCAGATAGCCGAAGGCCGAGCCGTCATAGGCCTCGGGCACGATCACCCCGGCCCAGCCCATCTCGCCCATTTCCTTCCAGGCGGCGGGGTCGAAGCTCTGGCCGCTCTTGCCGTCGCGCAGCTTGCGCAGGGCGCCGACGGGGGCGCTTTCGCTGGCCCAGCCCTTGGCGGCGTCGCGCAGCATCGTCTGTTCTTCGGTCAGGACGGCCATCAGGCGTGCTCCCTGGATTGATGACGGGCGGCCCAGTCGAGGGCCTGTTCCAGACGGTCGTTGCCCCAGAAGAGCTCGCCGTCGGCGGTGAGAAAGCTGGGCGCGCCGAACAGGCCGCGCTCTTTCGCCTGGCGGACGTGGTCCCTCAGGCGGGTCTTGATTGCGTCGGACTGGGCGGCGGCCAGGACATGGTCCGGGCCCGCGCCGACCGAGGCTATGAGAGGCGCCAGGACCTCGGGGCTGCCGATGTCCTGGTCGTCGACGAAATTGGCTTGATAGACCGCGCGGCTGAAGGCCGGGGTCCAGCCGTCCTCCAGGCCGACGATCGCCACGCGGGCGGCCAGCAGGCTGTTGCGCGGGAACTGGCTGGGGTGGCGCAGCGGAAGACCCTCGGCGTCGCAGACGCGCGCGAGGTCCCGCCACATGTACTCGCCTTTCACCGGGAAGGCGTTGAAAGGACTGTCGTTCAGCCCCTGCTGATCATGGAACAACGGTCCCAGGATGAAGGGCCGCCAAGCCACGGCCACGCCCTTGTCGGCGGCCAGCTTTTCGATCCGCATGGCCGCCGGATAGGAGTAGGTCGAGGCCATGTCATAGAAAAAGCTCAGCAAGCGGCCTGCTCCTGTGCGCGGTCGCCTTGCTTTCCGCTGTGTTGCGGAGGGTTGAAAGACATGCGCCTATACTTCCTTGGGTAGTAGGTGGCGGCGATGGTCTTGATACACACGGGCTTCTTTCTTGCAGCAGTTGGTTATATGGCCAGTGTAATTGCGATCTGGTTCAGGGTCGGGAGCTTGCGGAATGAAGGTGTTTCGTCCGGTCTACCTTCGCAGGCTCATTTTCTGACTGGAACAATATTCTTCTGGCTGTGGTCCAACAATTATAGAGCGGCGGGCGATACGCGGTTGAGACGTGACGTGTCTCTAGCGAGGGGCCTTTTCATTCTAATGCTTTTGCTCTTTGGCACCTCAATCGCGGTCCACTGATCGGGCCTGACGGCTCCCTATTTTCCCGCCTTGCTGCTGCAACCTTCCAATTGACCGAAGCAAACTCGTACCAAAACTCGATCATCGGACTACTGGTGGTCCAGCAGGCCCAGGACGCGCTTGGCGACGACGTTCAGGTTCACCTCGCTGGTGCCGCCCTCGATCGAGTTGCCCTTGGCGCGCAGCATGGCGCGCGGCGCGGCCAGCTCCTCGGCGCTGAAGCCTTCGCCCGCCCAGCCCAGGCCCTGCAGGCCCAGGGCCTCGACCAGAAGCTCGGTGCGCTCCTGGTTCATCTTGGCGGCGGCGTATTTGATGATCGAGACGGCGGCGCTGGGGCCGGAGCCCTGCTTGGACTCCGCCTCGGCGCGGCGCACGGTTAGCATGAAGGCGTGGGCGTCCATCGAATGAGCCGCCAGGCGGGCGCGGAAGTCGCCGTCGGCGATCCGGCCTTCGCTGTCGACGCCGATCTCCTTCTTGGCGGCCTCGACGGGAGAGAGCCCACCGCCGCCGCCGAAGCCCGAGGCGCTGATGTTCTGGCGCTCATACTGGAGCAGGCGCTTGGCGATGTCCCAGCCGCCGTTCAGCTTGCCGACCAGCTGGTCCTTCGGAACCTTCACATTGTCGAAGAAGGTTTCGCAGAAGGGTGACGAGCCGCTGATCAGCTTGATCGGACGGGCTTCCACGCCGGGCGAGGTCATGTCGAACAGCACGAACGAGATGCCCTCGTGCTTCTTCGTCGTGTCGGTGCGCACCAGGCAGAAGATCCAGTCGGCCTGGTCGGCGTAGCTGGTCCAGACCTTCTGGCCGTTGATCAGATAGTGGTCACCCCTGTCCTCGCACTTCGTCTGAAGCGAGGCGAGGTCCGAGCCCGCGCCCGGCTCGCTATAGCCTTGGCACCAGCGAATCTCGCCGCGCACGATCGGCGGCAGGAAGCGCTGCTTCTGCTCTTCGGTGGCGTATTCGAGCAGCACCGGACCCAGCATCCAGATCCCGAAGCTCATCAGGGCCGGGCGGGCCTTCAGGCGGCGCAGCTCCTGCTCCAGCACCTTGTTCTGAGCCTTGGACAGGCCGCCGCCGCCATATTCCTTGGGCCACATCGGCGCGGTCCAGCCGCGCTCGGCCATGCGGTCCAGCCACAGCTTGGCGTCCGGGTTCTTCCAGACCATCTTGCGGCCGCCCCACGGCGCCTCGTCCTCGGCCATCGGCGCGCTCAGGGACTTCGGATAGTTGGCTTCCAGCCAGGCGCGGGTCTCGGCGCGGAAGGTGTCGAGTTCGGTTCCCCCGAAATCGGCCATCGTCTCATCTCCCTAGGCGGACATTCGTTGTTGCGCCCACACTACGCCACACGCGGGCTTGGGCAAGTCGATTCAAACGGTCGTTCGCCTCAACAGCCGCGACCCGTTCACACTTTGCAGGCTATATGAGGCTGCTGCTGGATCCCGTCAGGGATTCGTCGTTCCGGGATCTGGATGTCGTCGACAGTTTTCAGGCCCGCGGCCCTCGCGATCGCCCCCACCTTGGCGGCGATCCTGACCGCGTCGGCCGGGGTCATGCTTCTGGCTTCGGGGGCCACGCCGTCCGAGCCTACCCGCTTCCTGCTCCTTCTGGCCTTCGCGCCCGATCTGCTGATCGAGATCAGCCACTTCTTTTCGTCGATCCTGGGTTTGGTGCTGCTGCTGCTGGCCTTCGGTCTGCGCTCGCGCCTGGGCGCGGCCTGGTGGGCGGCTTTGATCGTGCTGGCGTTCGCGGCCGTGCTGGCGATCTTCAAGGGCCTGAACTGGGAGGAGACCGCCATGCTGCTGGTCTGCTTCCTGGCCATCCTGCCGTTCCGGGACGCTTTCCCGCGCAAGGCCGCCCTGTCGAAGATGGAGATCACGCCGGGCTGGCTGCTGTCGGCCGCAGCCGCGATCGGCGGGGCGGGGCTTCTGGGCTGGTGGTCGTTCCACCACACCGAGTTCGCCGACAAGTCCTGGATCCGCATCCTGCAAGATCACGACGAGGCCGCTCGAGCCATTCGTTCTTCCGTCGCCGCCGCGATCGTGCTGCTGGCGGTAGGTGTTTGGCGCCTGATCTCGACGGCCGCCACGCCGCCGGTGGTTGATGACACCGATCCGGAGTTCGACCGGGTCCGCGCCATCCTGGCCAAGGCCGAGGACGCCGAGCCTAGCGCCAACCTGGCCTTGCTGGGCGACAAGCGCTTCCTATTCTCGGCCTCGGGCGAGACCTTCCTGATGTTCGGCGTGCGGGGGCGGTCGTGGATCGCCCTGGGCGCGCCGGTCGGTCGTCGTGACGAGCGCATGGAGCTGTTCTGGCGCTTCCGCGAACTGGCCGACGCCCACGCCGCGCGCGCGGGGTTCTATGGCCTGGGACCGGAAGACCTGCCGGACTCCGTCGATCTGGGCCTGGCCATCCAGAAGACCGGCGAGAGCGCGGCCGTGCCTCTGGAGGCGTTCAGCCTGGTCGGTCGCCGTCGCGAGGTCCTGCGCCGCAACTGGCGCAAGGCCGGGGAGGGCGGCGCCGCCTTCGAGGTCCTGCCCGTGGGCGCGGCCAACGCGATCATGGACGAGCTGAAGGCGATCTCAGACGCCTGGCTCAGCCATCACGCCGGCGGCGAGAAGAGCTTCTCGATGGGCGGCTTCGATCCGCGTTATGTCGCCGAGTTCCCGGTGGCGGTGGTGCGCGGCGAGGAGGGCAAGATCGTCGCCTTCGCCACCCTTTGGCTGACGGCGTCGAAGACCGCGTTCTCGATGGACCTGATGCGCTACTCCGACGAAGCGCCCAAGAACGTCATGGACTATCTGTTCGTCGAGCTCCTGCAGTGGGGCAAGGACGAGGGCTACCAGGCGTTCGAGTTCGGCGTCGCGCCGCTAGCCGGGCTGGAGGACCGCCGCCTTGCGCCGATCATGTCCCGTGTCGGTCGGCTGCTCTACGAGCGCGGCGAAGAGATCTACAATTTCCAGGGCGTTCGGCGGTACAAGGACAAATACGACCCCGTCTGGCAGCCGCGCTACATTGCCGCGCCCCAGAAATGGGCGATCCCTTTCCTGCTCGCCGACATCGGTCTGCTGTCGTCCGGAGGGGTCTCGGGCCTCGCCAAGCGTCCGAAGAAGGCCGCGACCTAGTAGCGCGGTTGGTTGCCGGTCTGGAAACCCAGAAGGTTAGCCAGATGCACCATCATCAGCATCAGGGCGACGACGCAGATCATCATCAGCGGGCGCCATGGGACCATGCGCGGACCCTTTAAAACATTGATCGGGCGCGCGCCGAACCAGCCGCAGACGATCGCCAGGACAAGGAAGAGAGCGCAGGCCGCGAGGGTCAGGGGCAGGTCCATGGCGGCTTCTAGGCCTGCGACAATGCGCCTGGCAAATGGTTAAGTCGCGTTAACCCTCTTGCTTTTGAACCGCGCTACAGAACTGCGGACCTGTGTCCTGATTCCTCCACAGTGAAATCCCGGCACGCTATTAGTAGCGTTTAGGTCGCGTTTACACTCTAGGAATCGCTGACTAGCGTTTTCCCCAGATGCGGGGAGATAGATTCGCATGACGGCGGCTTCGCCATGGAGCGTTAAGGGGATCGACCCCAAGGCACGTGAGGTCGCCAAAGACCTCGCGCGTCGCTCCGGCATGACCTTGGGCGAGTGGCTGAACCGGATGATCATCGAGGGCGATGGTCAGGCCGACTATCGTCCCGCGAGCGAAGAGGCCCCGAGCCGCGCTCATCTGGAAGTCGTTCGGGACCAGCCGACGCGCGCCGAGATCGCCGAGCAGACCGACCAGGTCGGCCGCGTCGCCGTGGCGCTGGACCGCCTGACCCGTCGCATCGAAGTGGCCGAGGGCCGCAACGCGGCCGCCATCTCCGGCATCGACCATTCCGTCCGCGACGCCGTCGCTCGGCTGGGCCGCGCCGAGCGCGAACAGATCGCCGTCGCCGCCCGCTTCGAAGGCGCGGTGGACGAGCTGAAGACCGAACAGACCCGCACCGCCGAACGCCTCCGCCGGATCGAGGCCGAGGCCGCCGGGCCGCGGTCGGTGGAAGCTCTCCGCGCCCTGGAAGGGGCCTTGGGCAAGGTCGCCGGCCATCTCTATGACGGCGAAGCGCGCACCCGCGAGGCCATCGCCGCCCTGGAAGCCCGCCTGGACGCGCAAGCCGCGCCGCCCTCGCAAGATCCGAACGAGCTGGTCGAGGCCGTCGTCGCCCGTCTGGGCGAGCGCCTTGAGGCCGCCGAGACCCGGACCAGCGAAGCGCTGCGCGAGCTCAGCGCCTCGTTCTCGGCGCTCGACGAGCGCCTGGGCGTCGTCGAGAACGCCAACCCCGCCGCCGGCGTGCAGGAGCGCCTCGACAGCCTGGCCGCCACGCTCAGCGAGAAGATGGAAGCCGCGCGTCTGGAGATGGCCGAGCGTCTGCGCGAGACCGCCGACGGCCGCTTCGACCGCATGGAACGCAAGCTGGGCGAGATGGCCGCCCACGTCGAGGCCGCCGAGCAACGCTCCGCCCAGGCTATCGAGCGCATGGGGCGCGAGGTCGTCAATGTCGCCGACGCCTTCACCCGTCGCGTCCAGACCGCCGAGAACCGCAGCGCCGCCGCGATCGAACAGGTCGGGGGCGAGGTCGCGCGCATCGCCGCCAGCGTCGAGACTCGCCTGAACCGCAACGACAGCGTCCAAGGCCAGGCTCTGGAAAAGCTGGGCGCGGAGATCGCGCGCATCACCGAACGGCTGACCGAGCGCATCGGCAGCGCCGAGCGTCGCAACGCCCTGGCGATCGACGATGTCGGCGAGCAGGTCGCGCGGGTCACCGAGCGCCTGAACCAACGCCACGAACGCTCCAGCCAGGAGCTGCTGGACCGCATCCGCCAGAGCGAGGAGCGCACGCTCCGCATGCTGGAGGAAGCGCGCGACAAGATCGATACGCGTCTGCACGAGGCCCAGCGCAAGCCGGAGCCCGTCGCGCCGCCGCCCGCGCTTGAACCGGTCACCGAATTCACGCCGCCGCCCGCCGCGCCTTTCGAGGACGATGTGGCGCTCGGCGAGGCCTCGCCCTTCGCCGACGACGATGTGTTCGACGCGCCGCCGTCGGCCGACCGCGATCTCGACGCGTTCCCGCTGGACGAGATCGAGGACGACGAGCTCGGCGCCGACGACTTCGCCTTCGTCGACGCGCTGGACGAGGAAGAGGAACTGGACGACGCCCCACAAGCGGCCGCGCCTCAAGCCGCGCCCGCCCAGCCGGAACGTCCGCTGTCGACCCGCGAGATCATCGAGCAGGCCCGCGCGGCCGCTCGCGCCGCCGCCGCCGCGGACGCCAAGGGCGTCGGCGCGGGCCATAAGGCCAAGGCCGAGAAGACGGGTGGCGGCTCGCTGTTCGGCGGCTTCGGCGCCTTCTCGGCCAAGAAGCCCAAGCGCCGCATGGGGACGACCGTGGCCAGCGTGGCCATCGCGGTCGGGAGCGCCGCCGTGATTGGCGCGTGTGTCGGCGGCCTGCTGCTGCTGGGCGATCAGAACGCCGGCGCGAACACGTCGCGCGCCGCTCAGGCCTTGGCGGAGCAGAAGCCGGCCCAGGTCGGCGCCGCCCCGACTGGCTCGCGCGCGGCTGTCGCTCTGGTTACGGCGTCGGCCGCGCCCGTTCAGGCCGAAGTCGGCCCGACGGCTTCGGCGCTGTCCGACGAAGCCAAGGCCCTGTTCGTCGAGTCCATCCGCAAAATCGAAACCGGCGACCGCTCGGGCTTGGACGGCCTCAAGCGCGTCGCGAGCGGCGGCTATCCGGCCGCTCAGTTCTATCTGTCGAAGCTGCTCGAGAGCGGCAAGGGCGGCGTCAAGCGCGACATGGCCGAGGCGCGTCGCTGGAGCGAGCGGGCCGCCAACGGCGGCGACCCGCGCGCCATGCACAACCTGGCGCTCTACTATTTCAAGGGCGAAGGCGGTCCGCGCAACTCGACGACCGCCGCCGTGTGGTTTCGCAAGGCCGCCGACACCGGCCTCGTCGACAGCCAGTTCAACCTGGCCCAGCTCTACGAAAGCGGTTTGGGCGTCAGCCGGAACGCCGCCGAAGCCTACAAGTGGTACGTGATCGCCGGCCGAGGGGGCGATGCGACGGCCCGCAGCCGCGCCAACGCCCTGCGTCCGCAGCTGACGGCCGAGGCGCTGCAGACGGCGGACCGTTCGGCCCTGGCCTTCCGCGCCCAGGCCCCGATTCAGACGGCGGCTGCCACCGCGGCCGCCACCCCCGCGCGCGGTGATCTGAGCATGGCGCAACAGGCCTTGTCGCGGCTGGGCTACTATCAAGGGCCCCGCGACGGCGTCGCCTCGCCGGCGCTGCGAATGGCGATCGCGGCCTATCAGCGCGAACAGGGCCTGCCGGCCTCGGGCGAGGTCGATGGCGAGACGCTGGGTCGTCTGACGGCCTCGGCCCACTAAGGGGCCCCGACGCCCGAAGCGCCGAAATGGCAAGTCCAGCGATCGATCCTTGATCGCTAGAAAGGCGAGCGTCGCGCGAACGCGCTATCGTTTCACGAAAGATCGTCCGTGGACCTCTGGCTTCGCGTCGGTAATAGTCCCTTTCGGGGCAGGGGAGGCGGCTTCGGCGGCCTTCCGAAGGAGTTGATCATGAACGAGTCCGTGGGCGCGCGGACGCCGGTTCCAACGGCGGTATGGGTCTTTGGGCTTTCGACGCTCATTCCATTCTTCGTCTCGTCGGCCTTGTTCTGCTACGGCCCCCCCAAGATCCAGAGCCCCGCGCTGGTGGCTTTGCTGGCCTATTCGACCGCGATGGTGTCCTACTTCGGCGGCGTGCGCACGGGCCTGGAGATCGAGAACGCCAGCCCACGCTGGTCGGTCCTCGGCCTGTCGCTGCTGTTTCCGCTGGCCGGCTTCGGCCTTCTCCTGGGCGAGTTGAGATTCGATCCCGCCTGGCAGCTGTCCGGTTTCCTGCTGCTGCTGCTGCTGCAATGGGTGTGGGACGTGACCAATCACCAAGGCCCGACCTGGCGTCCCCGCATGCGGACCCTGCTGACCGCCGGCGCGGCGATCTCCCTGGCCTTCTCGCTGGAGCAGGCGCTGCACATGTAGCGCGACGCGGCTAATCCGGCCGCAGAGACTTCATCCCCACCGCGTGGACCCGCTTGGGGCCCAAGGCGCCGGCCAGCATCGCGCCGCCGAACAGGTTCGAGAAGGCCTCGTCCAGGATATTCAGTCCGCCGGTGAAGGCGCCGAACGCGGGCAGGACCAGTCGCTGGCCATCGGTCACGAAGCACCGCCGCCGCACCGTCGCCCGGCCGCTGGAGACCTTGGCCGCCGGGTGCAGGTGGCCGGCCACTTCGCCGAGTTGAACGCCGGGCTGGGGCTCGTGGCGAAGCGTCAGCCCCATCAGCATCGCTTCATCGATCACGTCGCCCGGCAGAGCCTTGGGCCCGTCGGCGTCGTGATTGCCCACCGCCCAGATCAGCTCGCGGCCCAGCGCCAGAGCCTCCAGTCGCCGGTAGTCGTCCGCCGCCAGGCGCGCCTCGCCAGCGCCATCGTGGAAGCTGTCGCCCAGGAAGATCAGCCGCTGGGGCGAGAGCAGGGCGATCTCGCGGTCCAGGCGGTCGAGGGTTTCGCGCGTGTCGTAGGGCGGCAGCATCTGGCCAAAGCGCGCGGCGTAGCTGCTGCCCTTCTCGAAGTGCAGGTCGGCGACCACCAGGGTGCGCTCGTCCTCCAGCCACATCGCGCCCGACCAACGCAGCATGACCTCGATATCGCACAGGGCGATCCGCAGGCCGCCGCAGGGAGAAGGGGAAAAGCGGGTCAATGCATGGCCTCGGCGATCAGGTCCTCTTCAGCCTCGGCCAGGATCATCTCGCCGGCGGCGTCGCCCGGCGCGCGCTCGCGACCGATCTCCAGCATGATCGGCACGGCGAACGGCGAGACGCGATCCAGCGTCACGTGGCGGATCTTGCCCTTCACCCGCGAGAGCATGTCGCCCAGGCGCGCGATGTCCAGCATGCCGGTGGCCGCGTCATGGCGGGCGCAGCGCAGCATCAGGTGGTCGGGTTGGTGTTTGCGCAGCACGTCGTAGATCAAGTCCGTCGAGAAGGTCACCTGCCGCCCGGACTTCTCGGCGCCGGGATGGCGGCGCTCGATCAGACCCGCGATCAGGGCGCAGTGCTTGAAGGCCCGCTTCATCATGAAGCTCTCGTCCAGCCAGGCCTCCAGGTCGTCGCCCAGCATGTCCTGGGCGAACAGTTCGTCGAGGTCCAGGCCGTCCATGGGTCGCAGCGACCAGATGTTGAGCGCGTAGTCGTTGCAGACAAAGCCCAGCGGCCCGACGCCCAGCCGGTCCAGCCGCCGGGTCAGCAGCATGGCGAGCGTTGTGTGGGCCAGGCGGCCGTCGAACGGATAGCAGACCATGTGGCGCCGCTTCCCGCGCGGGAAGGTCTCCAGCAGCATCTCGCCTTCGTTGGGGATGGCCGAGCGGATCTTCTGCCAGGCCAGCCACTCCTGGACGTCGCCGGGCAGGGCGGTCCACTCGGCCTCGTCGTGCATCATCTGGCGCACGCGGCTGGCCAGATAGGTCGACAGCGGAAACTTCGAGCCGCCCCAACTGGGCATCTTCGGGTCGTCGTTCGGGGCGGGCGTGACGAAGGCGTCGGCCCCCACGAGGCTGTTGTAGCGCCAGACCTGGCCGGCGAAGACGAAGGTGTCGCCGGGCGTCAGCTGCTCGAAATAGCCTTCCTCGGCCTCGCCAATCTTGCGCCCGCCCATGGGGCGACGCCCGCTGCCGATGCGGATGTTGATCATGCCCGGTGAGACGATGGCCCCGACGTTCATCCGGTGCTGCTGCCGGGCCTGGGCGTTGCGGGCGGTCCACAGGCCGTCGGCGCTCTTCACGATCCGCCGGAACTTGTCATAGGTGCGCAGGGCGTAGCCGCCGGTCGAGACGAAGTCGACGACGGTCTCGAAGTCCTCCCAGGTGAGGTCCGCGTAGGGACCGGCCGAGCGGACCTCCTCGTACAGGGCGAGCATGTCGAACGGCTCGGAGCAGGCGCAGCCCATGATGTGCTGGGCCAGGGTGTCCAGCGTGCCGACGCGCGGCGGATCGCCGTCCAGGTGGTTCTCCAGGATGGCGTCGGCGGCGGCGCGGCACTCCAGCATCTCGAAGCGGCTGGCCGGCACGAACAGGGCCCGGCTGGGCTCGTCCAGGCGGTGGTTGGCGCGGCCGATCCGCTGCACCATTCGTGACGCCCCCTTGGGCGCGGCCAGTTGGATGACGAGATCCACGTCGCCCCAGTCGATGCCCATGTCGAGCGTCGAGGTGCAGACCACGGCCCGCAGCGCCCCGCGCGCCATGGCGGCTTCCACCTTGCGGCGTTGCTCGGCCGACAGGCTGCCGTGGTGCAGGGCGATCGGCAGTTCGTCCTCGTTCAGCTCCCACAGGCGCTGGAACGCGAACTCGGCCTGGAAGCGGGTGTTGACGAAGATCAGCGCCGTCTTCGACGACTTGATGATCTCATAGACCTCGGCCATCGCGTGCTCGGCCGTATGGCCCGCCCACGGCACGCGACCGCCCGAGACCAGCACCTCGACGACCGGCCGCGCGCCGCCCGAGCCGAGGACGAGGTCGATATTCGAGCCCCTTCCCCCTTGCGGGGAAGGGGTTGGGGAT
>NZ_LSJA01000126.1 GCF_001556515.1 Caulobacter sp. CCH9-E1
GTCAACCCACCCCGACGTCATCAACGCCGACCTGCTGGCCTTCTTCAAGGCGTAGGGCTGAACGCGCAAAAAGTGTCATCCCGGGCGGCGTAGCCGACCCGGGGACCCAGGGGCCGGCGCACCGCCGCTCGCCCCTGGGTCCGGGCTCTCCGCTTCGCTGCGGCCGGGATGACACGGCTTATGAGTCCTGGCTTTACGCCCCCAGAACCTCGGGCGTCATGGCCGCGAGATCCTCGGCCCCCAGCATGACCCCGGCCGCCGCGCCAGGGACTTGCGCCAATACGCTCTCGGCGAACACACGGGCCAGGGCCCGTTTGCTCTCGGCCCAGGCCGCGTCGGCTTCGCCCGAGGCCGCCAGGGCGCCCTTCGCCAGCATCCAGCCGCCGACCACGTCGCCCAGCAGCTTTAGATAGGCCGTGGCGCCCGAGAGGGCGTCGGGCATGGCCTTGGCGCGGCGCTCGACCAGCCAGGCGGTCGCGCTGGCGGCGGCGCCGAGGGCGGCCTCCAGGCGCAGACCCACGCCCTTAAGATCCGTGCCCTTCAGGTCTTCGATCGTATCGCGGATGTCGTCCATCAGGTCGGCGACGGCTTGGCCCTCGGCCAGCGACAGCTTGCGGCCCACGAGGTCGATGGCCTGGATGCCGTTGGTGCCCTCGTAGATCGGGGCGATGCGGGCGTCGCGATAATGCTGGGCCGCGCCGGTCTCCTCGATGAAGCCCATGCCCCCGTGAATTTGGACGCCCTGCGAGGCCACCCAGACGCCGACGTCGGTCGACCAGGCCTTGGCGATGGGCGTCAGCAGCTCCTCGCGCAGCTTGGCGCTGGTCCGGGTCGTCTCGTCGGACGCGGCGCGCGCCAGGTCGGCGGCGACGGCGGTCGACAGGCAGATTCCGCGCGCGGCCTCGATATGGGCCTTCATCAGCACCAGAGAGCGCCGCACGTCCGGATGATCGAACAGGCGCGAGGGATAGGCGCCGGTCCAGGCCGAGCGGCCCTGGGCCCGGTCCTGGCTGAAGGCCAGCGCCTGCTGGTAGGCCCGTTCGGCGATGGCGGCGCCTTGCGTCCCGACCTGCAGGCGCGCGGCGTTCATCATCGTGAACATGTTGGGCAGGCCCTGGCCCAAGCCTCCGACCAGCTCGGCCTTGGCGCCCTCGAACAGCATCACGCAGGTGGGCGAGCCGTGGATGCCCAGCTTGTGCTCCAGCCCGCCGGCGCGCAGGGCGTTGGCTTCGCCCAGCTTGCCGTCCTCGCCGACCAGCACCTTGGGCGCCAGGAACAGCGAGATCCCCTTCACGCCGGGAGGCGCGTCGGGCGTGCGGGCCAGCACCAGGTGGACGATGTTGTCGGCCGCGTCGTGGTCGCCCCAGGTGATGTAGATCTTCTGGCCGGTGATCCGCCAGCCGCCCTCGCCATCCGGCGTGGCCACCGTGGTCAGCGCCGCCAGGTCCGAGCCGGCCTGCGGCTCGGTCAGGTTCATGGTGCCGGTCCATTCGCCCGACACCAGCTTGGGCAGATAGAGCGCCTTCTGGCGGTCCGAGCCGTGGTGGTCCAGCGCCTCGATCGCGCCCAGGCTCAGCATCGGGCAGAGGCCGAAGGCCATGTTGGCCGCCTGGATCATCTCCAGCACCGCCACTTCCAGCGTCTTGGGCAGGCCCTGGCCGCCGTGCTCGGGCGCGGCGGCCAGGCCCGCCCAGCCGCCCTCGGCGAACTGCTTGTAGGCGTCGGCGAAGCCCGGGGCGCAGCGGACGACGCCGTTCTCGAGCCTGGCCCCGACCAGGTCGCCCTGTCTGTTCAGCGGGGCCAGCACGTCGGCGGCGAAGGCGCCGGCCGCTTCCAGCACCGCCGCCACCGTGTCGGCGTCGGCCTCGGGAAAGGCGTCGGCCAGTCGGTCGAAGCCCGCCGCGTGGCGCAGCGAGAAGGCGAGGTCGCGGACGGGGGCGCGGAAGGTCATGGCCAGCAAGCTCCAGGTTATCGGCGTTCTCTTTAGGCGCGTGGGCTCGCCGCGCAAAGCCGTCCGCAGATTTGTTCGCCGGGTAACGATCTCGTGATCCGAAAGGCCTTCAAAGCCATGCTGGAGTGATTAAGTCGGGAAACCGTAACTAGTTCTGTTCTAGTTTGAAGGAGAAACTTCTCGATGTTCCGCCCCTACGCCTATGCCGCCCTCGCGGCGACCCTGTTCGCCGCCCCGGCCGCCCTGGCCGCGCCGGGCGTCACCTCCACCAAGCCCGCCGATCTTCCGGCCGGCCACTACGTGCTCGACAAGACCCACGCCTCGGTCGTGGGCAAGATCAAGCACATGGGCTTCTCGAACTACCAGTTCCGCTTCACCAAGGTGGACGCCGAGTTCACCTACGACCCCAAGGCTCCGCAGGACGCCAAGATCAAGGTGACCGTCGACCCGGCCTCGATCGACACCTCGACCGGCGCCGACGCCTTCGGCCTGAAGTTCAACAAGGAGCTGGCCGGCGATGGCTGGCTGGAAGCGAACAAGTTCCCGACTTCGACCTTTGTCTCGACCAAGGTCGAGCCGGGTCCGGGCCAGACCGGCAAGGTCTATGGCGACTTCACCCTGCACGGCGTGACCAAGCCGATCGTGCTGGACGTGACCTTCAATGGCGTGGGCTCCAGCTTCGCGCCGGGCAGCGTCAAGACGGGCTTCTCGGCCACGACCACGATCAAGCGTTCGGACTTTGGCGTCAGCAAGTACGTCCCGCTGGTCGCCGACGACGTCGCGCTGAGCATCGAAGTCGAGTTCGACAAGAAGTAAGCTGTTTAAGTCATGCGCCGGTCCTTCGGGATCGGCGCAAGGCGTTTCTCGTCTATCTGCCTGGAGTGATCGATGGCCGTGACCCGCACCCGCTACACGACGGTGGCGATTGTCCTGCACTGGTTGATCGCGGCGGCCATTATCTTCCAGATCATCATCGGTTGGCGCATGGGCGACGGGCCGAAGGGCTCGCCCACGACCTTCGCCCTCTTCCAGCTGCACAAGTCGATCGGCTTCACGATCCTGCTGCTCAGCGTGGCGCGCCTGGCCTGGCGGATCTTCAACCGGACGCCGGCCCCTCCTGTCCATCAACCGCGCTGGGAGCAGATCGCCTCGAAGATCGTCCACGTCGGTTTCTATGTGATCATGATCGGCCTGCCGCTGACGGGCTGGATCCTGGTCTCGACCAGCCGGGTGGTCGTGCCGACCCTGTGGTGGGGCGTCATCCCGTGGCCGCACCTGCCGGGCCTGCCCGAACTGGCCGCCGGTCCCAAGCACGTCTGGCACGAGATCGGCGAGATCGGTCACGGCGTGCTGGTCAAGCTGACCTATCTGCTGCTCGCCCTGCACCTGGGCGCCGTGGCCAAGCACCAGGTCCTCGACAAGGACGAGGTGTTCCAGAACATGGCCCCGGGCGCCAAGCCCGGCCTGAAGGAGCCGCGCGTCTGGCTGGCCGCCGCCGGACTCGCGGCGGTGATCGCCGCTGGCTACCTCTTCACCCCGACGCTCAAGGTCGCCCAGTCCGCGCCGCCGCCGGCCCCAGCCGCAGAAATCCCAGCTATCGCCGAGCCCGCCACGCCGACGCCGGCCGAGACCGCCGTTGCGGCCGTCGAAGCCGCCAAACCTGAAGCTGTCGCCGCCGAAGCGCCGCCCGCCCTGAAGGACCCCGTCGCCTGGGCCGTGCAGAAGGGCGCCGCCCTGACCTTCTCGGCGACGTGGTCGGGAACGCCCATCGAGGGGCGCTTCAACCGCTGGACGGCCGACATCCTGTTCTCGCCCGAGGCGCTGGACCGCTCGAAGCTGACCGTCAGCATCGACATGGGCTCGGCCGTGACCGGCGACGACCAGCGCGATCAGAGCCTGCCCAGCGGCGACTTCTTCGACACCGCCGAGCATCCGAAGGCGATCTTCACGGCCGCGAAGTTCCGCAAGACGGGCGAGGGCCAGTACGTCGCCGACGGAACCCTGGACCTGCGCGGCGTGAAAAAGCCGCTCAGCCTGCCGTTTTCCTTGAAGATCGTCGGCGACACGGCGACCGCGCGCGGTGTAACCACCCTCGACCGGACCACGTTCGGGGTTGGACAGGGCGAATGGGCGTCTACGGATCAGATCGCGGCCAAGGTGAAGGTCAGCTTCTCGCTGACCGCCAAGCGGAAATAGAGGCGGCCGCCAGCGCGTTGCGCGCCGGCGGGCTGGTCATCCTGCCGACCGAGACGGTCTACGGCCTGGGCGCCGACGCGGCCAATCCGACGGCGGTGGCGGCGATCTTCGAGGCCAAGGGCCGGCCGCGCTTCAACCCGCTGATCGCCCACGTCGCCGACCTGGAGACCGCCGAACGGATCGCCGACTTCGACCAGCGCGCCCGCGACCTGGCGCGCGAATTCTGGCCGGGTCCCCTGACCATCGTCGCGCCGATCAAGGACGCCTCGGCGGTTTGCGACCTGGCCCGCGCGGGCCTCGACACCGTCGCCATCCGCGTGCCGCGCCATCCGATCTCCCGCGCCGTGCTGGCGGCGTTCGGCGGCGCGGTCGTGGCGCCCTCGGCCAACCGCTCGGGTCGTCCCAGCCCGACCACCTATGCCGACGCCGTGTCCGAAACGGGCGACAAGGCCGCCGCGGCCCTCGACGGCGGGCCCTGCGCGGTGGGCCTGGAATCCACGGTCGTCTCGGTGCTGGACGGACAGGCGCGCCTGCTGCGGCCCGGCGCGGTGACCCGCGTCCAGTTGCAGCAGATCGTTGGCCCGTTGGCCGAGGCCGACGACGACGCCAAGCGCTCGCCGGGGCGTCTGGCCCTGCACTACGCCCCGGACGCGCCGGTGAGGATCAACGCCAAGGCGCCCGAGCCGGGCGAGGCGTTCCTGGCGTTCGGCGGCGGCGCCAGCGGGGAGGGGGTGTTCAACCTCAGCCCGACCGGCGATCTGGCCGAGGCCGCGGCGAACCTCTTTTCATATCTCCGCGCCGCTGACCGCACCCACCCTTCCGCCATCGCCGTCGCGCCCATTCCCCAGGAGGGGCTGGGCGAGGCGATCAACGACCGGCTGCGCCGCGCGGCCGGCTTCATCGGCTGACCTTTCGAGCGTAAGGTAGCGACCATGACCAAGCCCGTTCCCGCCGATGTCGTCTCCCGCCTGAAGGCCGTGCTCGGCGAGGGCGGCTGGAGTCAGGATCCGGACGTGATCGCGCCGATGCTGGTCGAGTGGCGCGGTCGCTGGAAGGGCGAGACGCCGCTACTGATCACCCCGCGCACGACGGCCGAGGTCGCGGCGGTCGTCGGCATCTGCGCGGCCGAGGGCGTGGCGATTACCCCCCAGGGCGGCAACACCGGCCTCGTCGCCGGCCAGATTCCGCACGGCGAGATTCTGCTCTCGACCCGCAAGCTGACCGCCGTCCGCGATGTCGATCCGATCGACGACGCCATGGTGCTGGAGGCGGGAGTCACGCTCTACGAAGCCCACCAGCAGGCCGCCAAGGTCGGTCGACGGTTCACGGTCGGCGTCGCCTCCGAAGGCTCCTGCACGATCGGCGGGCTGATCTCGACCAATGCCGGCGGCACGGCCGTCCTGCGCTACGGCATGATGCGCGAGCAGGTGCTGGGCGTCGAGGCGGTGCTGCCCAATGGCGAGATCTGGAACGGCCTGAAGCGCCTGCGCAAGGACAACACCGGCTACGACCTCAAGCAGCTGCTGATCGGGGCCGAGGGCACCCTGGGGGTTGTCACCGCCGCCAGCCTGAAGATCCAGGCGCCGCTGGCCTCGCGGGCCGTGGCGATCGTCGGCCTGGGCTCGCCGGCCGACGCCATCCAGCTGCTCGCCCGCGCCAAGGAGGAGACCGGCGGCTCGGTCGAGGCGTTCGAGCTGATGGGTCTGATGGGCTTTGCGCTCACCATCCGCAACGTGCCGGGCCTGCGCGACCCGCTGCCGACCGAGCATCCCTGGTACGTGCTGATCGAGATCGCCAGCGGCGAGCCCGGCGCGGCGGATGCGGCGCTGGAGCGGCTGCTGACCGGCGCCCTGGAGAGCGGCTTGATCGCCGACGCCGCCGTCGCCCAGACCGAAGCCCAGATGAAGACCTTCTGGCACATCCGCGAAGGCCACTCCGCCGGCCAGAAGCCGGAAGGGGCGGTGTGGAAGCACGACGTGTCGGTGCCGGTGTCCAAGATCCCGGACTTCATCGCCCGCGCCGACGCCGCGATCGAGCAGGCCTTCCCGGGGACGCGGATCATCGCCTTCGGCCATGTCGGCGACGGCAACGTACACTACGATGTGCTCAAGCCCGTCGGCGCGGACGACGACGCCCATGACGTCCAGCGCGAGGCCGGGGCGAAGGTCGTCCACGACATCGCCGCCAGCTTCTCGGGCTCGATCAGCGCCGAGCACGGCCTGGGGGCGATGAAGACGGCCGAGGCCCTGACCTACAAGGATCCGATCGAGGTCGCGGCCCTGCGGGCGATCCGCCAGGCGCTGGACCCCAAGCGGATCATGAACCCGCGGGTTCTGTTCTAGCCGCCGCGCGCTTCCGCGCCCGCAGGAACAGCACCAGCATCACCGCGAAAGCGCCGGCGGGGATCGTGGCCTTGTAGAAGCCCGGCTGCGAGCCGAGGAGCAGGTTGATCGCCAGGGGAACGAAGCCCCACCGACCGGTCGTCTGCTCCATCCAGAACGCCCCGACCCCGACGAAGCACATCACCGCCCAAACGGGCCGGAACTTCAGGCTCCGGTCCCGCAGGACGAAGAACAGGGCGACGATCATCGGGATCGGCCAGGCGAGGGCGGCGGCGAGGCCTAGGGTCTGCATGGATCGCTGATAGCCCCGGCGCGCCGTCGGGTCGAGACTCGACAACGAGGGGCGGTGGTTCAATCTGTCCGGATGAGCGGCCTCTTCCGGTTCCCAAACGCCGCGACGCGCCATCCCGAGGTTGAAGCCTGGCTCGCCGCGGACGACCCGATGTGCGCCGTCGTCCGCCCCTGGTTTGAGGCTCTGCGCGGCTTGGGATCCGACGTCCGCGAACTGCTGCACGACGGCCATCCGACGGCCTGCGTCGAGGACGCCGCGTTCGCCTATGTCGACGCCTTCAGCGCCCATGGGGCCATCGGCTTTTATCAAGGCGCCGACCTGCCGGACCCGGCGCGGCTGTTGGAGGGCGGCGGTAAACGCATGCGTCACCTGAAGCTGCGATGGGGCCAGCCCGTCGACGAGAACGCTCTGCGGGCGCTGCTGGCCGCCGCCTATGCGGATATGCGCGCCCGGGTCGAGGCGGCCGAATAGTCGAGCGGCGCCGCTAGCGAAGCCGGACCGAAGGCTTTATCTCCCCGGCCATGCTGATGGTCATCTCGCCCGCCAAGTCGCTGGACTTCACCGCGCCCACCCAGGCGCTGCCCATGACGACGCCTGAGCTGAAAGCCCAGATCGCCGAGCTGGCCAAGGTCACGCGCAAGCTGACGGCCGCCGACCTGAAGCGGCTGATGCACATCTCCGACGCCCTGGCCAAGCTGAACCGCGAGCGGTTCCAGGCTTTCGACGCCGAGCTGGAGGACGGGCTGCAGGCGATCATCGCCTTCAACGGCGACGTCTATGCGGGCCTGGCCGCGCGCGAGCTGGACCGTCCGTCGCTGGAGTGGGCGCAGGATCACCTGCGGATTCTATCAGGGCTCTATGGCGTGCTGCGTCCGTTCGACGCCCTGCAGCCCTATCGCCTGGAAATGGGCACGCGGCTGAAGACGAAGCGCGGCCATAACCTCTACGACTACTGGGGCGAGACGATCTCGCAGACCTTGAATGCGGCCGCCGCCGGCCACGCCGATCCCACGCTGGTGAACCTGGCCAGCCAGGAATATTTCGGCGCCGTCGACGCCAAGGCCCTGAAGCTGCCGGTCGTCACTTGCCACTTCAAGGAAGAGAAGGCGGGCGAGCTGCGCGTGCTGGGCTTCTTCGCCAAGAAGGCGCGCGGGCGCATGGCGCGTTACGTGATCGACAACCGCATCGACCGCGCCGAGGGCCTGAAAGGCTTCGACCTGGACGGCTATTGCTTCCAGCCGTCGCTCTCGACCGAGGCCGATTGGGTTTTCGCTCGCCCCCAGCCCTAAATTCATCTATCGATGAATTTATAAGCGCTCGCCCTTCGCGGGAGCGAGCTATATGCTGCGCCGCAGCATCATTGGGGCGTTGTCCAGGAGTGCGTGAATGGCCGTCGATTTCGGTTTGCAGGGTCAGGTCGCCATCGTCACCGGCTCGACCAGCGGCATCGGTCACGCCTTGGCCGACGCGCTGGCCGCCCAGGGCTGCAACATCGTCATGAACGGCCTGGGCGAGATGAACGCCATCGAGCGCGCCCGCTCGGAAATGGCCGAGAAGCATGGCGTCGAGGTGCTGTATCACGGCGCCGACATGACCAAGCCGATCGAGATCGCCGACATGGTCAAGGCGGCCAAGGCCGAGTTCGGCGAGCTGGACATTCTGGTGAATAACGCCGGCGTCCAGCATGTGGCCCCGGTCGAGGACTTTCCGGACGACAAGTGGGACCTGATCATCGCGATCAACCTGTCCTCGGCCTTCCACGCCACCAAGGCGGCGGTTCCGATCATGAAGGAGCAGGGCCGCGGGCGGATCGTCAACATCGCCTCGGCCCATGCCCTGATCGCCTCGCCGTTCAAGTCGGCCTATGTCGCGGCCAAGCACGGGATCATGGGCTTGACCAAGACGGTCGCCCTCGAGGTCGCGACCCATGGCATCACCTGCAACGCCATCTGCCCCGGCTTCGTGAAGACCCCTCTGGTCGAGGCCCAGATCGCCGACCAAGCCAAGGCGCGCGGCATCTCGGAAGAGGCGGTGATGAAGGACGTGATCCTGGCCGCCCAGCCGACCAAGCAGTTCGTCACCTTCGAGCAACTGGCGGGCATGCTGCTGTACCTGGTGTCGGACGTCGGCGCCTCGGCCAACGGCGCCGCTTTCCAGGTCGACGGCGGCTGGGTCGCGCAATAGGTTCGGCGGGTGCCCATCCCGCCCTTCACCCGTAAGAAGCCGACCGGCCGCGCGCTTAGCCTGGCGCTGCAGGGCGGCGGCGCGCATGGGGCGTTTGAGTGGGGCGTGCTGGACCGTCTGCTTGAGGAAAAAGACCTGGAGATCCGGGCCGTGACCGCCGCTTCGGCCGGCGCCATGAACGCCGTCTGCCTGGCCCAGGGTATGCTCGATGACGGCAAGGCCGGGGCCAGGACGCGGCTGGAGTCGTTCTGGAAGCAGGTCAATCGCCAGGGCGGCCGCAACGTGTTCGGCGACACCTCGATCTGGACCAGCGCCTTCTCCGGCGGCGTCGACTGGTGGAAGAACACGGCCGGCTGGCGGATGGCCGAGACCCTGGCCCTGTCGTTCAGCCCCTACGAGTTCAACCCGTTCAACCTCAATCCCTTGCACGATCTGCTCGAGGCCGAGGTCAGGTTCGATCAGCTGCGCGAGCGCTCGCCGGTCAAGCTCTACATCGCCGCCACGGCGATCCACACCAGCAAGGCGCGGATCTTCCGCGAGACCGAGCTGACCTCGCGCCACATCATGGCCAGCGCCTGCCTGCCCCAGCTGTTCCAGGCCGTGGAGATCGACGGCGAGCCCTACTGGGACGGCGGCTATCTGGCCAATCCGCCGCTGTGGCCGCTGTTCTACGACGACACCCCCGACGACATCCTGATCATCACGCTCAATCCGTTCGTCCGCGAGGAGACGCCCAAGTCGCCGGGCGAGATCATGGACCGGCTGAACGAGATCACCTTCAACGCCTCCCTGGCCTCGGAGCTGCGGGCCATCGGCTTCGTGCAGAAGCTGCTGGACGATGGACTGCTGAAGGACACCGCCCGCGGCCGTTACCGCAAGATGCTGGTCCACGCGATCACGGCGGACAAACCGCTGGCGGACCTGTCGCTGTCGACCAAGTTCAACACCGAGTGGAGCTTCCTGTCCGACCTGAAGGACCGCGGAAGGGCCGCGGCCGACGCCTGGCTGGCCGACTGCGGGACCTGCATCGGCGTGAAGTCCAGCATCGACCTTAAGGTCGGCTTCCCGTGAGCCCGCATCCCGCGCCGACGGTCGGGGTCGTCTACCTGCGCGGCGACCAGGTGCTGCTGATCAAGCGCGGGACGCCGCCGCGTCTCAACCAGTGGAGCCTGCCCGGCGGACGGCTGGAGTGGGGCGAGACCACGGTCGCCGCCGCCCTGCGCGAGCTTAAGGAAGAGACCGGCGTCGAGGCCGAGCTCCTGGGCCTGATCGACGTGATCGACGGGGTGTTTCCGGCGCGGCCCTTTCTTGATGGAAGTGGGGGCGGGGAAATCACCCGGCACTATGTCCTGATCGACTACGCCGCCCGCTGGATCAGCGGCGAGCCCGTGGCCGGCGACGACGCGGCCGACGCGCGGTTCGTCTCCCGCGACGAAGCGATGGCCCTGGTGGAGTGGGACGAGACGCGACGGGTGATCGCCGAGGCGTATGAGCGGTTCGGGGGTTAAGGGCGAAAGCGCCTTCCGCCTAAAATCTCGTGTCATCCCGGCTCTCCGCTTCGCTACGGCCGGGATGACACTGAAAAGGTGGTCTTGCTCGAGCCTAGCGGATGGCTTGCGCTGAAAGCCAAGGTCCCCGACATCTGTCCCATGACCCTGATCGACGCCCCCGCGCCCCGCTTCTCCATCAGCCCGAACGCCCTGATCCTCCTAGCCGTCTGTGTGGGCCTAGGCTGGGCCGTCGCGAGCGGAATCCCGCCCGTCGGCGTCATCACCTTCGCCTTCGTCGCCGCCGCCTGGGTGTTCAGCGTCGGGATCCACGAGTTCGGCCATGCGCTGACGGCCTACAAGGCCGGCGACACGACCATCGTCGAGAAGGGCTATCTGACCCTCGATCCGCTGAAGTACTCGGACCTGGCCACCACGATCGTCATTCCGCTGGTCGCCCTGGCGCTGGGCGGGATCGGCTTTCCGGGCGGGGCGGTCTATCTGCGCGAGGACCTGATGCGTTCGAGGGGCTGGCGGTCGCTGGCGTCGCTGGCGGGGCCGCTGGGGACGCTGGTCGTGCTGATCGCCATCGCGGCCGCCTTGCCGTTCGTCGCCTCGCCGCCGTTGCGCCACGCCCTGGCGTTGCTGGCCTTCCTGCAGGCGACCGCCTTCGTGCTGAACCTGCTGCCGGTCCCCGGCCTGGACGGCTATGGCGTCCTCCGGCCGTTCCTGCCCGACGGCGTTCGCGCGAAGATGATCAAGATCGAGCGGATCGGCGTCCTGTTGCTGTTCGCCCTGATCTTCTTCGTTCCTGGCGTCAGCGACCTGATCTTCAAGGCCGCCCTGACCATCACCGATCTGCTGGGCGTGCCGCGCGCGGCGATCGGCGACGGCTGGCGGACCTTCCGCTTCTGGGGGTCTTGACCTTCGACGCCCGATCGCCTCCCCTTCAAACAAGCGTTCAAGATGACAAGGGGAGGATCGCCATGGCCTACGCGCCGTTCAATCTGTCGGGCAAGGTGGCCCTGGTCACCGGCGGCAACCGCGGCATCGGCCTCGGCATGGCCAAGGCGATGGCGCAGGCCGGCGCCGACATCGTCATCTGGGGCTCCAACCCCGACCGCAATCAGGCCGCCGAGCAGGAACTCACCCGACTGGGCGTGCGGGTGAAGGCCCAGACCGTCGATGTGGCCGACGAGGCCCAGGTCGCCGAGGGCATGGAGGAGGCCGTCGCCGCCATGGGCCGGGTCGACGCCGTCTTCGCCAACGCCGGCATCGGCTACGGCTCGCCTTCGTTTATCGAGATGAAGACCGAGGTCTATCGCAAGGTGCTGTCGGTCAACCTAGACGGCGTCTTCTTCACCCTGCGCGAGGCCTGCCGCCACATGGTCGAGCGGGCCAAGGCCGGGGATCCGGGCGGCTCGCTGGTCGGGATCGCCTCGCTGGCCGCCATCGAGGGCGCGGCCAAGAACGAGGCCTACGCCGCCACCAAGGGCGCGGTGATCTCGATGATCAAGTCTGTCGCCGTCGAGCACGCCCGCTACGGCGTCCGCGCCAACGCCATCCTGCCGGGCTGGATCGCCACGGACATGACCGCCGGCGCGCAAGGCAATTCGGCCTTCGCCGAGAAGGTCATTCCCCGCGTCCCGGCTCGCCGCTGGGGCGAGCCCGAGGACTTCGGCGGCATGGCGGTCTATCTGGCCTCGGACGCCTCCAGCTATCACTCGGGCACGACCATCGTCATCGATGGCGGATACTCGATCTTCTAGGGCGCCGTTTCTTGGACTCTTTGGTCCAATAAAACCCTATTGAAAACAGGGCCTTGCGGAGCTGGTGCGGCGGTGAGAAGCTCCTCGTCTGGCAGCCTGGACATCAGATTTGGGCGCCGACGAGGAAACGAGAGAACGATGACGCCCCAAGACGTTGTCAGCCTAGCGCCGCCGCGCGGCTTCCTGATGATGCTGGCCCTGGCCTTCACCGGCATGATGGCCTGCTTCTGGACGCACGACGCGGACGTCGAGACCGCGCTGGTCAAGCGAGACTAGGCCCGCCTGCCCTCGCGGCAGGCTTGTGAGGCGGCGGCCCCGCCCTGATCCTTCCGGAAAACAAGGGAGGAACGGGCATGGGGTTGCATACGCCGCTCTGCGATCTTCTGAATATCGAACACCCGATCCTGCTGGCCGGCATGGGCGGCGTTTCCTACGCGCCCCTGGCGGCGGCGGTGTCGAACGCTGGCGGCTACGGCGTGCTGGGCATGGCCGGGACCTCGCCGGACTTCATCCGCGGCCAGATGCGCGAGGTCCGCGCCCTGACCGACAAGCCGTTCGGCGTCGATCTCCTGGCCGCCACCCCCGACGCCCTGACGGCCAGCGTCGAGGTCATCATCGAGGAGGGCGCCAGTTCCTTCATCGCCGGCCTGGGCGTTCCATCGCCGATCATCGCGCGCCTGAAGGCCGCGGGCCTGAAGGTGATGGTTGTCTGCGGCGCCGTGAAGCACGCGGTGAAGGCGCAGGACGCCGGCTGCGACGCCGTGATCTGCCAGGGGGGCGAGGGCGGCGGACATACGGGGCTCGTCGGCACCCTGCCGCTGGTCGCCCAGGCGGTGGAGGCGGTGAAGATCCCGGTCGTGGCGGCCGGCGGGCTCTATGACGGACGCGGCCTGGCGGCGGCCCTGGCGCTGGGCGCGCAAGGCGTCTGGATGGGCACGCGCTTCATCGCCTCGGCCGAGGCGCACGCCGGCGACCTCTACCGCCAGGCCGTGATCGAGGCGTCTGACGAGGACACGGTTCGCACCCGCTGCTACTCGGGTAAGCCGATGCGGGTGAAGAAGAACCCCTATGTCGAGGACTGGGAGGCGCGGCCGGCCGACATCCAGCCGTTCCCGCAACAGGCCATGCTCTCCATCCGCAATGGCGCGATGGGGGGCATCGGCGGCCAGATCGAGGGGCTGGATCCGGGCAAGTCCTGCTTCGCCATGGGGCAGAGCGCCGGCGGCATCCACGACGCGCCCCCGGCCGGCGACATCGTCCGTCGACTGATGGCCGAGGCCGAGGCGGCGATGGACCGGGCGAAGGCGTATCGCGTGTAGAAATCCTCCCCCCCTCGCGAGGGAGGTGGTCCGAAGGGCCGGAGGGGGGGGGAAGCTTTGCGAGCTTGCTTCTACCCCCCTCCGTCGTCGCTACGCTCCGGCGCCTCCCCCGCCAGGGGGAGGATTTTCAGTTCGCCACCTTCGGCAGGATCCGGCGGAAATGGGCCTCGACCGCGTCGTGGCACTCGCAGGCGCGCTTTTCCAGGCCCGGTCGGTCCAGCACCTCCACGCGGCCCCGGCCGATATGGATCAGGCCGGCGTCCTGGAGGCTGCGCGCCACGGCGCTGATCGTCGTGCGCTGCACGCCCAGCATCTGGGCCAGGGTCTCCTGGGTGAGGCGGATCGGCTCGTCGCCCGAGCGGTCATGGGCGAACAGCAGCCAGCGACAGGCGCGCTGCTCGATCGGGTGCAGGGCGTTGCAGGCGGCCACCTGCATCATCTGGGCGATAAAGACGTCGGCGTAGCGATCGAACAGGTCGGCCACGATCGCCGAGTGGTTCTTGACCTCTTCCAGCCGCGCGGTCGGGAGGCAGAAAGCGTGGCCCGGCACGCGCACCACGGCGCGACCGTAGGCGGGCTTGAAGCCGGCGCTGACCATGCCGCCGATCGCGCCCTCGTGGCCGATGCTGGCGGCCTCGATCTCCTGGCCGTCAGAGGTCACGACCAGCAGCGAGGCCTGGGTCGGACCGCAGGGCAGGTAGGTGTGCTCGACGTCCTCGCCGGCGTCGAACAGGACCTCATCCTGCGGCAGGTCGACCAGGATCAGATAGGGCGACAGGGCTTCCAGCGCCTCGGGCCGCAGGGCGGCCAGCAGGCGGTTGGCGGAAAACGGCGGGGCGTCTTCGCTCCCGGCGGCTCCCCGGGAAAGGCGGGCGGCAGCTGACATGGAAACCTCCGTGACCGTGCTTAAGCGCACAGCTCACGGCTTAGTTTCCGAGGCCGTCGAAAGACCCTTTAGCTGAGCGTCCTGGGGTGAGGCAGGACCCAGTCGTCTTCCTGCTCGTGCATGACGACCGGAAGGCCCAGGCCAGCAGGGTGTTCGGCCAGTCGGAGCGCCGCGGCTCTCGCCGCATCGCGCGTCTCGTAAGCGCCGAAACGCAGATAGTCGCCGATGATCGACCAGTGGTCTCCAACGCGGACAACGCCGTAATGCACCTCAGTCATGGGTAGACCTCCTTGCAGTATCCACAGGGAACCCCCGATTAACGATTATCGCAAGTCCTTTATCGCCAACGCTTTTTTGACACCGGTGGACTCTTTATCCCCAAGGCGGCGAAGATTTGTCCGTGGTCGGGTGACAAGGCGGCCTTTGATTGGCGATAACCAACGGCATGTTCCGCCAGCTCTTCTCAGGACTTCTCGTGGCCGCGCTCGCCGGCGCCGCGGTGGCGCAGGATCGCCCGGCCGACCAGCGCCAGCGCCTGCTGGAACTGGCCTATGCGCTGGGCGAGAGCCACGCCTTGCGTCAGGCCTGCGAAGGCGAGGGCGACCAATTCTGGCGGGCGCGGATGATGCGGCTCGTGCAGGTCGAGCGCCCGGGACCGACCCTGGAGACCCAGCTGCGCGAGCGCTTCAACGCCGGCTTCGTCGCGCTGCGCGGGCAGTATCCCGCCTGCGATGAGGCCAGCCACAAGGCCGAGGCCCAGGCGGCCCGGCGCGGCCAGGCCCTGGCCTTGAAACTCTCGCAATCGACGATCCAGGTTCGGCGCGATCCGCCGGCGCCGGATTCCGTGGCGGACGGCGAAGCAGCGCGCTAACCTCAACCACAAGGTTGTGGAGGAGAGCGTCTTGGGCGTCTCGATCGTTGTTCTGATCCTGCTGGTCCTGGCCTTCGTGCTGGTCGCCAGCGTCATCAAGATCGTGCCCCAGGGGCGCGAATTCACCGTGGAGCGGTTCGGCCGCTACACCCGGACCCTGAAGCCCGGCATCAGCATCCTGACCCCGTTCGTCGAGACGATCGGGCGCAAGGTCAACATGATGGAGCAGGTGCTGGATGTCCCGCAGCAGGAGGTCATCACCAAGGACAACGTGTCGGTGAAGGTCGATGCGATCGTCTTCATCCAGGTCATGGACGCCGCCGCGGCCGCCTATCGCGTCGACAACCTGATCTACGCGATCACCCAGCTGGCCCAGACCAACCTGCGGACCGTCGTCGGCTCGATGGAGCTGGACGAGGTCCTCTCACAGCGCGACGCGATCAACACCCGCCTGCTGTCGACCATCGACCACGCCACCGGCCCGTGGGGCGTCAAGGTCGCGCGGATCGAGATCAAGGACCTGACCCCGCCGCCGGACATCACCAACGCCATGGCCCGCCAGATGAAGGCCGAGCGCGAGAAGCGCGCGGTGATCACCGAGGCGGAGGGCGAAAAGCAGTCCCAGATCGCCCGCGCCGAGGGCCAGAAGCAGTCGGCCATCCTGCAGGCCGAGGGCCGTCGCGAGGCCGCCTTCCGCGACGCCGAGGCGCGCGAGCGCGAGGCCGAGGCCGAGGCCAAGGCGACGGCCTTCGTGTCGGAAGCGATCTCGAAGGGCGACGTCAACGCGATCAACTACTTCATCGCCCAGAAGTACGTCGAAGCCTTCGGCGAGCTGGCCAAGAGCCCGCAGCAGAAGACGGTGATCGTGCCGGCCGACTTCGCCGGCCTGACCGGGACCGTCGCGGGCGTCGGCGAGCTGATCAAGAGCCTGGGCGCCGATGCGCCGCGTCCGACCGCGACGCCGCGCGCGACCTCGACGACCACCAGCACGCCGACCGGCGGCAAGCGCGGAGCCTAAGGTCATGGGTGCTGTCCAAAGCCTCTATGCGTCGCATCCGTTCTGGCCCTGGCTGGCCCTGGCGGCGCTGTTCCTGGCGATCGAGGTGGCGACGGGCACCGGCTGGCTGCTGTGGCCCGCCGCCAGCGCCTTCGTCGTCGGCCTGCTGGCCGAAGCGCTGCATCCTGGCCTCGTGATCGAGGCCGGCCTGTTCGCCGCCTTGACCATCGCCTCGACCTATCTGGCCAGGCGCTTCCTGCGTCCGGTGCTGGAACCCACCAGTCCCGACCTCAATGATCCGCTGCAACGCCTCGTCGGCCAGCACGGCCAGGCGATGGCGACGTTTGAACAGGGGCGGGGCCGGGTGTTCGTCGATGGCAAGGACTGGGCCGCCGAAGCCGACGAGCCGGCGCCTCAGCTCGACCAGACGGTGGTGGTCACCGGTGTCGACGGCGCGGTGCTGAAGGTCCGTCCGGTCGTCCACTGACCTGATTGCTGACAAAAGACGGCGCTCGCCCCTGTTATTGGCGCATCGCCGCACCATGTGTGCCGCGAGCGACCGGTCGGTCGCATCTGCTTCACGCTTATAGGGAGACGGCGTGACTTCCATCATTTCGGTAAAGGGTCTGAACAAGACCTATGCATCCGGCCACCAGGCGCTGAAGACGATCGATCTCGACATCCGCAGGGGCGAGATCTTCGCCTTGCTGGGGCCGAACGGCGCGGGCAAGACCACGCTGATCAGCATCATCTGCGGCATCGTCAACCCCAGCCAGGGGACGGTGCTCGCGGACGGTCACGACGTGGTGCGCGACTATCGCGCCGCTCGCGCCAAGATCGGCCTGGTGCCGCAGGAGCTGAACACCGACGCGTTCGAGACGGTCTGGGCCACGGTCAGCTTCTCGCGCGGCCTGTTCGGCAAGCCGCGCAACGACGCCCTGATCGAGAAAATCCTTCGCGACCTGTCCTTGTGGGACAAGAAGGACAGCAAGATCATGGCGCTGTCGGGCGGCATGAAGCGCCGGGTGATGATCGCCAAGGCGCTGAGCCATGAGCCGACCATCCTGTTCCTGGACGAGCCCACCGCCGGCGTCGACGTCGAACTGCGCCGCGACATGTGGGAGATGGTCCGCGCCCTGCGCCAGAGCGGCGTCACCATCATCTTGACCACCCACTACATCGAGGAGGCCGAGGAGATGGCCGACCGGATCGGGGTGATCAACAAGGGCGAGATCATCCTGGTCGAGGACAAGACCGTCCTGATGCGCAAGCTCGGCAAGAAGCAGCTGACCGTGCACCTGAAGGAGCCGTTGGCGACCTTGCCGGCCGGCCTCGCCGATCCGTCGCTGACCTTGGCCAATGACGGCGCCGACCTCGTCTACACCTTCGATGGCCAGGCCGAGGACACCGGCGTCGCCGATCTGCTCAAGCGCCTGTCTCAGCAAGGCGTCGAGTTCAAGGACCTGAAGACCGACCAAAGCTCGCTGGAAGACATCTTCGTCAGCCTGGTGAGGGCCCCGCAATGAACCTGTTCGCGATCAAGGCCATCTACAAATTCGAGATGGCGCGGTGGTTCCGCACCCTGGCCCAGAGCGTCATCTCGCCGGTGCTGTCGACCAGCCTCTATTTCGTGGTGTTCGGCTCGGCCATCGGCTCGCGCATGCAGGCCATCGACGGGATCAGCTACGGCGCCTTCATCGTGCCGGGCCTGATCATGCTGTCGCTGCTCAGCGAGAGCATCTCCAACGCCTCGTTCGGCATCTACATGCCCAAGTGGGCCGGCACGATCTACGAGCTGCTGTCGGCCCCCGTCGCCTGGTACGAGGCCGTGGCCGGCTATGTCGGGGCGGCGGCGACCAAGTCGATCTGCCTGGGTCTCCTGATCCTGGCCACGGCCCGGATCTTCGTGCCGTTCGAGATCGCCCACCCGTTCGTGATGCTGCTGTTCCTGGTGCTGACGTCCGTGACCTTCAGCCTGTTCGGCTTCATCATCGGGGTCTGGGCCGACGACTTCCAGAAGTTGCAGATCGTGCCGCTGCTGATCGTCACGCCGCTGACCTTCCTGGGCGGCAGCTTCTACTCGATCAAGATGCTGCCGGAGCTCTGGCAGAAGATCACCCTGTTCAACCCGGTGGTCTATCTGATCAGCGGCTTCCGCTGGGCCTTCTACGGCCAGTCGGACGTCGGCGTCGGGATCAGCCTCGCCATGACCGCGGTGTTCCTGGCCGTGTGCCTGACGGCGGTCTGGTGGATCTTCAAGACGGGGTACCGGCTGAAGGTCTAGGGACCGGGCCCCAGGGCTCAAAAGCCATAAAACCCGTGTCATCCCGGAAGCCTCGCAGAGGCTATCCGGGACCCAGGGGCCAAGCGCACTGCAGTTCCCCTGGCTCCCGGCTCTTCGCGACGCTACGGCCGGGATGACACGAGAAGGAAAGGCGTTGGCCTAGCCTTCTTCGTCCTCGTCTTCGGCGTCCTCGGCCTCGACCGGGGACGCCGCCTTCAGGCCCTTCAGACCACCCGCCTTGGCGACCAGGGCGGTCTCGGCCCGGCGGATCATGGCGCGCTCGCCATTGAAGGCGGTCAGCGTCAGGCAAGCGTCGAAGAAGCCCGCATCCGCGCGGGTGTCGATCTCGGGCTGCTGGACAACGAGGTGCAGGTCGCGGGCCCGCAGCTTCAACACCGCGTCCATCACCGCGACGAGATCGCCGCCCAGGGCGTGCAGGCTGGGGGCGGCCAGGACGCCGCCCGGCTCCAGCGCGTCCATGGCCCGTTCCAGCCCCGGCCGAACCACGCCCGAGGCCAGGCAGCGATCGCTGAACACCTGCTCGCAGCCCAACAGCAGCAAACGCTCCTCCTGGGCGGGACTGAAGAACACCCCCGGCGCGGGCGGGACGCGGTAATAGCCGACGAATTTCATGCAGGCTGACTCGCAGACGGGGCGCGCCGTGGCGAGCGGATTTCGCGATCGTCCACAGTTGGTCGCGGCGTCTAGCCGAAGCGCGGATTGGCCTCGCGCAGGCCTTGGTTCGCCAGCTCGTCCGCACGTTCATTCAGCGGATGGCCGGCGTGGCCCTTGACCCAGCGCCAGTCGACGTCGTGGCGCGCGCGCGCGGCGTCCAGGCGCTTCCAGAGGTCATCGTTCTTGACCGGGCTCTTGTCGGCCGTCTTCCAGCCGCGCGCCTTCCAGCCCCGGATCCACTCCTGGATGCCCTTCATCACGTACTGGCTGTCGGTGTGCAGCTCGACCTTGCAGGGCCGGTTCAAGAGCTCCAGCGCCTGGATGGCGGCCATCAGCTCCATGCGGTTGTTGGTCGTTCCCGCCTCGCCGCCGCAGATTTCCTTCTTCTTGTCGCCATAGAACAGGATGGCGCCCCAGCCGCCCGGGCCCGGATTCCCCTTGCAGGCGCCGTCCGTATAGATCGTGACCTTGGGCGTCATGCGAACAGCACGAGGCCCTCACGGTGCACGGCCAGCTTGCGCTCGTACTCCAGCGGGTCCTTCGGCTTGACCAGCGCCCCGGCGGGCGTCGCGCCCCAGTCGGCCAGGCGGGTCAGGAAGAAGCGCATGGCCGCGCCGCGCGCCAGGATCGGCAGGGCTTCCTTTTCGGCCGGGCTCAGCGGGCGGCGGCGCTCATAGCCATTCAGCAGGGCCTTGGCAGCGGTGACGTTGAAGCTGCCGTCGGCCTCGAAGCACCAGGCGTTCAGGGTCACGGCCACGTCATAGGCGTAGGCGTCGTCGCAGGCGAAATAGAAGTCGATCGTCGCGGCGAACTTGCCGTCCGAGTGGAAGAAGACGTTATCCGGGAAATAGTCGGCGTGGACCGTGCCCGAGGGCAGGTTGCGCGGCCACATCAGGGCCAGCTGCGCCAGGTCGTTGTCGATGGTCGCCGACAGGCCCGGCTTGAGATCCTCGGCCGCCTTGCGGTGCTTGGAGAACAGCGGCGCCCAGGCGGCCTGACCCAGGTCGTTGGCGCGGCGGCCCGGATAGCCCTCGCCGGCCAGGTGCAGCCAGGCCAGGCCTTCGCCGGCTTCGCGGCAATGGGCGATGGTCGGCTTGCGCGCCGACAGGCCGGGCATGAACTCGACGATGGCCGCCGGCTTGTCGCGCAGGGTCGCCAACGTGCGGCCTTGGCGATCCGGCACCGGCCGGGCGCTGGGATAACCCTTGTCGGCCAGCCAGGTCAGCAGGTTCAGGAAATAGGGCAGGTCGTCGGCCTTCACCCGCCGCTCGTAGACGGTCAGGATATAGCGACCCTTCTCCGTCTCCAGCAGGAAGTTGGAGTTCTCCACGCCCTCGGCGATGCCCTTGAACGCCAACGGGGCGCCCAGGTCATAGCCCTCAAGGAAGGCGGAGAGTTCGTCGTCGGTGATGTCGGTATAGACGGCCATGACGCGGGGATGCGGGACGGGGCGCTGGCGGTCAAGGGGGGCTTGAGGTATAACGTTTGTTCTAACGTCTGGAGCCCCGCCATGATCGCTTTGAAACTCTCCCAGATCGGCAACTCTGTCGGTGTGGTTCTGCCGAAAGAAGCGCTCGTGAAGCTCGGGGTCGAAAAGGGCGATACGCTCTATCTGACCGATGCGCCGGGAGGCGGCATGCAGATCGCGCCCTATGACCCTGAAGTGGCGCGGCAGATCGCCTTGGGTGAGGAGATTATGGACGAGTATCGCGACACGTTCAGAGCGCTCGCCAAATGAGCGGCGTCACCGAGCCCGCCTGGGTTCGTATTGAGGCGCTTAAGGTCCTTCATGAGCGCAGCCTTGCACTGCATGGAGGACCTTCGGGTGTTCGTGATGAAGGCTTGCTGGAGTCCGCGCTCGAGCGGCCCAAGAACCGCTTCCACTACGAAGGCGTCGACGACGTCGTCGAACTTGCGGCGACCTACGCGGTCGCGGTTTCGAGCAATCACCCCTTTGTCGATGGCAACAAGCGCGCGGCCTTTCATGCGATGACGCTGTTTCTTCGCTTGAACGGCTTACGGCTCGTTGCGGATCAGGCAGACGCCGCGCGGACGATCTTCAAGCTCGCCGCCGGCGAGCTCGATATTCCTGCCTTGACTGAGTGGTTGCGGACCCGCGTCGTTTAGGGCGTTGGCGGCGGAGGCGCAGGTTTACCCGCCCGTCGCCGCTCCGCCAGAACGCCAAAACTCCCGCTACCATCAGCGCTAGGCTGATGAGCTTCCACGCTATGCCAACGTGACCAACGAAATTCATCGTCAGAATAGGTAGCGCCAGCACCTAACAGGCGACCGCCAAAAGCAAACGGCCTCTGCGCATGGGAACTGGAGCGGTCTGAGGCTCATCCAGATTCTTCATATGCGCCCAGGCCAGTTGAAGCGGTTCGCAAGTCAAGCTTCGCAAGTCTACGCCGTCAGCAGCCTCGGCAGCTTGAACGTAATCGTCTCCCGCGCCTCGACCAGTTCCTCGACCGTCGTGTCGAACCGCGCGGCGATCGCGTCGATGACGCCCTGCACCAGATCTTCCGGAGCCGACGCGCCGGCGGTCAGGCCCACGCGCGAAACGCCCTCGAACCAGGCCCAGTCGATCCCCGAGGCGTCGTCGATCAGGTGAGCCTCGCGGGCGCCGGCTTTGAGGCCGACCTCCTTCAGGCGCACCGAGTTGGACGAGTTCTTCGAGCCCACCACCAGCACCAGCTCGGCCTGTTCGGCCAGGCGCCGCACCGCGTCCTGGCGGTTGGTGGTGGCGTAGCAGATGTCTTCCTTGTGCGGGGCGGCGATGCCCGGGAAGCGCTCGCGCAGCAGGGCGACCATCTCGGCGGTGTCGTCGACCGACAGGGTCGTCTGGGTCAGGAAGGCGACGTTGCCGGCGTCCTTGGGCGTCCAGGCGGCGGCGTCGTCGATGTCCTCGATCAGGGTGACCGCGCCGTCGGGCAGCTGGCCCATGGTCCCGATCACCTCGGGGTGGCCGGCGTGGCCGATCAGCACGATCTCGCGGCCGGCGTCGTAGTGCTTTTGGGCCTCGACATGGACCTTCGAGACCAGCGGGCAGGTGGCGTCGAGATAGATCATCTCGCGCGCCTTGGCCTCGGTCGGCACCGACTTGGGCACGCCGTGGGCCGAGAACACGACCGGGCGATCGTCGGGCGCCTCGGACAGCTCCTCGATGAACACCGCGCCCAGCGCCTTCAGGCGATCGACGACGTGGCGATTGTGGACGATCTCGTGACGGACATAGACCGGGGCGCCGAACTTCTCGACGGCGCGCTCGACGATCTGGATGGCGCGATCCACGCCGGCGCAGAACCCGCGCGGGCTGGCCAGCAGCAGCGAGATCGGGCGACGGATCGGGGTCTGGACGTTCATGGCGCGGAAACTAGTGGTTCCAGCCGCCGGGCGCCAGGAGTCTGCGTCGTTGCGACGTCACGCATATGCCTTTATCAGGCTGCATGACGCCGAAGGGGCTTTGTGGCTCCGCTTGGCTCTGTCTTCTTTGCACCGGACGTTTCATGCGCCGCACCTTCACGCTCGCCCTCAGCGCCCTGATGGCCGTTTCGATCGCCGCGACCACGGCGACGGCCGCTTACGCCCAGTCGCGCGGCGACCAGGGCGGCGACGACGATCAGGCCGCCAAGAAGAAGAAGCGCGACGAGGAATGGAACCAGCCCAAGGCGCCGCTGCAGCAGCTGCGTAACGCCGGCCCGTGTCCGTTCGTGAAGGTGCTGTACGACGCCAGCCGCTACGTCGAGTTCAAGGACGGCAAGGAGTCGGCCGCGCAGGCCGGTTTCACCGGCGAGATCCAGAACCTCGCTTCCGGCTGCGCCTATAAGAGCGACGAGCCGATCAGGATCCGCGTCGAGGCCCTGTTCCAGCTGGGCAGGGGCCCGCAGGCGCAAGGCGACAAGCATGTCTACCGCTATTGGGTCGCCGTGACCGAGCGGAACCAGGCCGTGATCGCCAAGGAATATTTCGACCTGCCCGTGACCTTCCCGGCCGGCCAGGATCGCGTCTACACGACCGAGACCATCGAGCAGATCACCATCCCGCGCGCCGACGCCAAGGTCAGCGGCGGCAATTTCGAAGTGCTGATCGGCTTCGACGTGACGCCGGAAATGGCGGCCTTCAACCGTGACGGCAAGCGCTTCCGCGTCCAGGCCGGTCAGGTTCAACCAGGGACTTCCACCAAGCAATGAACGATTTGAAGCGGTCCCTGAGCGAGGCGGCTTCGGCCGCGTTCCAGGCCGCCGGACTTCCTCCCGAGTTCGGACGCGTCACCGCCTCCGACCGTCCCGACTTGGCCGATTTCCAGTGCAACGGCGCCCTCGCGGCGGCCAAGAGCGCCAAGCGCAACCCGCGTGAGATCGCCACGCAAGTGGTCGAGATCCTGAAGGCCGACTCGCGTCTGGCCTCGGTCGAGATCGCCGGCGCTGGCTTTATCAACCTGCGGGTCAGCGACGAGGCCCTGTCGGCCCGCGCGCGCGAGATCGCCGCCGACGCGCGGACGGGCGCCCAGGTGCTGGACGCGCCGCGCCGGGTGCTGATCGACTATGCCGGCCCCAACGTCGCCAAGCCGATGCACGTGGGCCACCTGCGCGCCTCGATCATCGGCGAGTCGATCAAGCGCCTGTACCGCTTCCGCGGCGACGAGGTTCTGGGCGACGCCCACTTCGGCGACTGGGGCTTCCAGATGGGCCTGCTGATCAGCGCCATCCTCGACGAGGACGCCGCGATTGCAGCCCTGGTCGAAAAGCTGCCGCAGACCGCCGCCGGCGCCGATCCGGCCGACGTCGCCGCGCTGAACGCCGAGCTCGACGCCCGCATCAGCCTCGCCGACCTGGACCGCATCTATCCGGCCGCGTCGCTGCGCCAGAAGGAAGACGCCGCGTTCAAGGAACGCGCCCGCAAGGCGACCGCCGAACTGCAGGCCGGCCGCTACGGCTATCGCGTGCTGTGGAGCCACTTCGTCAAGGTCAGCCGCGTGGCCCTGGAGCGCGAGTTCCACGCCCTGGGCGTCGACTTCGACCTCTGGAAGGGCGAGAGCGACGTCAACGACCTGATCGAGCCGATGGTCGGCCAGCTGGAGGCCAAGGGCCTGCTGGTCGAGGATCAGGGCGCCCGCATCGTCCGGGTCGCCCGCGAGGACGACAAGCAGGACGTGCCGCCGCTGCTGGTGGTCTCGTCCGAAGGCTCGGCCATGTACGGCACGACGGACCTCGCCACGATCCTGGATCGCCGCCAGTCGTTCGACCCGCACCTGATCCTCTACTGCGTCGACCAGCGCCAGGCCCTGCACTTCGAGACCGTGTTCCGCGCCGCCTATCTGGCCGGCTACGCCGAGGAAGGCTCGCTGGAACACATCGGCTTCGGCACCATGAACGGGACGGACGGCAAGCCGTTCAAGACCCGCGCCGGCGGCGTCCTGAAGCTGCACGACCTGATCGAAATGGCCCGCGAGAAGGCCCGCGAGCGCCTACGCGAAGCGGGCCTGGGGGCCGAGCTTTCCGAGGAGCAGTTCGAGGACACCGCCCACAAGGTCGGCGTCGCGGCCCTGAAGTTCGCCGACCTGCAGAACTTCCGCGGCACCTCGTATGTCTTCGACCTCGACCGCTTCACCAGCTTCGAGGGCAAGACCGGCCCGTACCTGCTATACCAGTCGGTGCGCATCAAGAGCGTGCTACGCAAGGCCGCCGAAGCGGGCGCGACGGCGGGCGAGATCGTTATCGGCGAGCCGGCCGAGCGGGACTTGGCCATGCTGCTGGACGCCTTCGAGGGCGCTCTACAGGAAGCCTACGACAAGAAGGCCCCCAACTTCGTCGCCGAGCACGCCTACAAGCTGGCCCAGTCGTTCTCGAAGTTCTACGCCGCCTGCCCGATCATGAGCGCCGACAGCGACGCCCTGCGCGCTTCGCGCCTGGCGTTGGCGCAGACGACCCTGCGCCAGTTGGAGCTGGCCCTGGATCTCTTGGGGGTCGAAGCGCCGGAGCGGATGTAAAAGGCCTACGCCGCCTGAGTTTCCTGGCCCGGGCGGCCGCGCTGGGCGGGCATGGTCTGGGCCGCGGCCGCCTCGTCGGTGACCTGAAAGCGCCTTAACAAGCTCCCCAACTCGCCCGCCTCGCGGGTGAGGCTGTGGCTGGCGGCGGTGGTTTCTTCGACCATGGCCGCGTTCTGCTGCGTGACCTGATCCATCTGGCTGACGGCCGTGTTGACCTCGGCCAGGCCCGTCGCCTGCTGGCGCGCGGCAGAGGCGATGTCGTTGATCAGGTCCTCGATGCGGCCGAAGTGGTCGACGACGTTGCCGAGTTCCTCGCCGACCCGCACCACCAGGCCCACGCCGCTCTGGACGCTGTCCGAGGCGTCATTGACCAGGGTCTTGATCTCCTTGGCGGCGTCGGCCGAACGCTGGGCTAGCGCCCGCACTTCCTGGGCGACCACCGCGAAGCCGCGGCCGGCCTCGCCCGCGCGCGCGGCTTCGACGCCGGCGTTCAGGGCCAGCAGGTTGGTCTGGAAGGCGATCTCGT
>NZ_LSJA01000127.1 GCF_001556515.1 Caulobacter sp. CCH9-E1
CGACCCCTCATCCGTCGCTTTCAGCGACACCTTCTCCCGCAAGGGGAGAAGGGGATGCTCACTCCACCCGCACGCCGTTCTTCACCTTGAAGCACCGCCGCTTCCCCAGCTCCGTGCCGCAGAAGCCGGGCTCCATGGTCCCGTCGTGCAGCATCACATATTGGTCGCGGCGGCACTCGAACCAGGCCTTCTGGAAGGCGACGTGCTCGACGTCGCGGTGGAACACCGGCCGCTGGTCCACCGTATAGAAGCGGGCCATGGCCGTCAGGCCGCCGAAGCTGCCTCGGCCGTTGACCAGACCACAGACCTGTCCGGTGCGGGTGGCCCAGACCGCGCCTAGCTCCAACGGGCTGCGCTGGTTTAGCCGCGCTTCCAGATGGGCGCGGACCTGGCGCCATTCCGCGCGGGCGACCGGCGCGTAGCGGGCCCGCTGGGCGGGCGTGGGCTGTCGCTTGACGCCATTCTCCTGCTCGAACCGGGCAAGGTCGGCCACCGTGAACGCAAATGCGCCGAGCGTGCCGACGACCGCGACGGCCGACAGGATCAGCGGCGTCCACGACCGCCTGACCCTGCGTGTTCCGAAATCCTTGATCGCCATGGCGTCCCTCCACGCGAGCACCTTCGGCGCCGGCTTTGTGAATTACAAGTATAAACTAATTACGAGCGTAGTTTTTATCGACCTCGCCGCAACCTCTGGACGCGGGGCGGGGTGTTCACAGCCGCCCCGGATGCTATGCAAGCGCCCTGTCTCCAGAGGGAATCCATGCGTTCGCTGAAGTCCGTTTCCCGCGAGCAGGTTCTGTTCGCCGCCGTCCTGACGATCGCTCCGATCCTGCTGTGCGGCTTCATGTTCGGCTTCGACATCCCTCTGGCGTCGGCGAAGTTCTGGAGCGCCGCCAAGAACGACATGATCTCGATGACGGCGGCCTACGAGGCCTTCGTGCGTCAGCCGTGGACCTTCCCGCTGGGCATGGTCTCGGGGCTGCTGCCCAAGCCCGTCTCGATCGTCTTCACCGACAGCATCCCCTGGCTGTCGATCCTGCTGAAGGCCCTGGGGCTGGGCGGGGTGTTCAATCCGCTGGGCCTGTTCCTGGCGCTGTCCTACCCCCTGCAGGCCTGGGGCATGGCGGCTCTGCTGCGCGCGCTAGGCGTCGAGGGACGTGTTCCGCTGCTGCTGGGCGCGATCCTGGCCCTGACCTATCCCAGCTGGCTGGCGCGTCAGTTCGGCCACATCGCCCTGTCAGGGCATTGGCTGATCCTGTTCGCCCTGGCCCTGTCCGTGGCGTCGGCTCGGTTCGGCTTGAGCTGGAGGCGGATCGGCGGCTTCGCGGCCCTGGCGGCTTTGGCCACCGGCGTCCATGCCTACCACCTGGTTCCCATCGGCGCCTGCTTTGGCGCGGCCCTGCTGTCCGAGCTCGCGCAGCGCCGCCCGCTGGCCTGGCGGCGAGTCCCGCTGGCGGGGTTCGCCGTACTGGCCGCGGTCGGGGTCTCGGCGGTGATCCTCGGGTACGGCGAAGGGCGCGGACCGACCGGCGGGGCCGCGGCCCTGGGCTTCTATGCGATGAACCTGCTGGGCCCCGTCTTGCCGCAGGCCTCGGCCCTGCTGGGGCAGAGGTGGGACGGCTCCTGGTTCTCGGGCGTGGTCGACCCCACCGGCGGCCAGGCCTTCGAGGGCTATCAATACATGGGGGCGGGCGCCTTGCTGCTGTTGGCGGTCGCCGCGCTTGGCCTGGCCGCTCGCCGGGTCCGGGGCGAGCGCGCGCCGGCCGGCGCCCTGGCGCGTTGGGCGCCGCTGGCGCTGGCCATGCTGGCGCTGACGGCGTGGGCGGTCGGCTGGGAGGTCTATTTCGGGACGCATCTGGTCGCCAGCCTGCCGCGGCCCCACGGCGCGCTGGCCGAGCTGGTCGGCGGTTTCCGCGCCTATGGCCGTTTCTTCTGGGCGCCCGGCTATCTGCTGCTGGCCCTAAGCGTCGCGGCCGCCGCGCGCCTGCCCTTCAAGCTGGGCGTGAGCCTGCTCGCCGCGGCGGCGCTGCTGCAGATCGCCGACACCAGCGGCCTGCGCCAGGGCGTGCGGTCGGTCTTCGCCAGCCCCGACCGGCTGGACATTCCCGCCCGGGCCTTCGAGGCCCCCGCGCTTCGCGGTCGTCCATGGGTCTTCGCCCCGACCTATTTCTGCTCGCCCTCGCACCAGGACCTTCGGGTGATGAACCAGTGGATCCTGGCGGCCGCGCGCAACGGCGGGACTACCAACACCTTCTCGACCGCCCGCACCAACGACGCGCCCTGCGAGCAGCTGCCGGCCGACATCGGCCGCGACGCCGCGCCGGGCGACCGCCGGATCACGGTGACCATGGCCAACGGGCAGCTGCTGGGCGGCTTCCTGCAGCCCCTGGCCGCGCGTTCGGACTGCTATCGCACCCTTCGCGGCGTGATCTGCGGCCGCGACCTGGAGGGGCTGGGCCTGCAGCGCGTCATCCGGGGCGAGCTTTCCGATGGCGGTCGCGTCGGCCGGTCCCTGCGGCTCGACCGGACGCCTCCGCCGGCTGGGCTGCGCTCGGGCTGGGCCAAGCTGGACCCCGGCGGCAAGGGTCTTTGGACACTGGGTCACCGGGCGGTGTTCGAGCTGCGCGCCCCGCCCTCCGCGGCGACCAAGGACTTCTTCGTCGACGTGGTGGCGATCGGCTTTTCGGACATGCCGCTGCGGCCCCAGCACGTGACGCTCTACGCCGGCGACCGCAAGCTGAACTCGGTGGAGGTGGGGCCCATCGACTTCGGCGCCTACCGGTTCCGCGTGCCAGGCGGGGCGTTCCAGCCTGATCAGCTGGTGACCTTCGCCTTCGACCTGCCTGACGCCCGCGTCAGCCTGGACCAGCGGGCTCTGGGCATCGGCGTCCAGGAAATCATGATCCGCGAATAGCCGCCCTTCACCGCTTCCGGGCGATCACCGCGATCGACAGGCCGAAGGGCAGACCCGGGCCCGAGGCGAGGGGCGCCTCGAGGCTGAACACCCCGGCCAGGGCCTTGTTCAGCCAGGTCGGCGGCATGGCGTCGTCGGCGCTCTGATCGCCCAGCAGCCGCTTGGCGACCCGCTGCGCGGCGGCCAGCGGAAACAGCAGGCTGTTGAAATAGGTGGCCGTCTCGACCGTCAGGCCGGCCTGCTCGAACAGGGCGCGATAGGCCGGCAGCCGGTAGCGGCGCTTGTGATGGTGCAGGACGTCGTGGTGGCTCCACATCCACGGATAGGCCGGCACCGTGGTCAGGATCGCGCCGCCCGGCTTGACCAGCCGCGCCAGGGCCGCGACCGAGCCGGCGTCGTCGTCGACATGCTCGACCACGTCGAAGGCGCAGACCAGGTCGAAGCTCTCGGGGGCGTAGGGCAGGCCGTCGGGCAGCAGGCCCGCGTCGATCGCCAGGCCCAGCCGCTGGGCGGCGTAGGCGCGGGACTCGTCGTCCGGCTCCAGCGCCGCCACGGCTCCGAACTCGCGCAGCAGCGGGACGTTGCCGCCCGCGCCGCAGCCGACTTCCAGGATCTTCGCGCCCGCCGGCGGGGCCAGGCGCTGGAGCAGGCGACGCAGGATCCTGCGCCGGCCCACGAACCACCAGTGGTCGGTCTCCAGTTCGCGGATGCGGTCGTAGATCAGGCGGTCCATGACGTGTCCTTGCCCGAATTCGGCGCGTGGGCGAAGACCCAGAAGTGGCTGAGCAGGAAGAGTGTCACGGTATAGCTGACGACCGCCGCGCCCTGGGCGGCAATGTCGAACAGGCCGCCGTGCGGCGCCAGCCATCGGGCCAGGGCCAGGACGCCCTGATTGATCGCGAAGGCCAAGGCGACCGCCAGCGCATAGCGCATCGGCGCGCGCGGCCTGGCCTGGCGCGCGCGGAACACGAAGAGCTTGCTCAGGGCGAAGCTGACGCAGATCCCGACCGCATAGCCGATGGCGTTGGCCAGGTGCGCGGACAGGCGCAGGCCCACGTCCAGGGCCACGATGATCGAGAAGCCGACCAGAGTGTTGATCACGCCGGCCAGGCCGTAGCGCAGGGCCGAGAGCAGGAAATCGCGCCGCGCCGGCGTCAGCAGCGCGCTCAAGCGGCCGCGTCCTCTTTTGGCTCGAAGCCGTAGCGGTCCATGACCACGTACAGCGGCCGGCCCTTCACCTCCTGATAGATGCGGGCCACGTATTCGCCCAGCGAGCCGATGGCCAGCATCTGCAGGCCGAAACTCATCAGGATCACCACCATCAGCGACGGATAGCCCGGCACGTCGCGGCCGAACAGCAGGGTGCGCAGCACCAGCAGGCCCGCCACGCCCACCGCCAGCACCCCGGCGACCAGGCCCACATAGCTCCACACCCGGATCGGCGCGGTGCTGAACGAGGTGATGCCGTCCAGGGCGAAGTTCCAGAGCTTCCAGTAGCGCCACGAGCTGGTCCCGGCCGCGCGCTCGGGCCGGGCGTAGGGAATGGCCTCCTGGCGGAAGCCGACCCAGGCGAACAGGCCCTTCATGAAGCGGTTGCGTTCGGGCAGCTGGCGCAGCACCTCGACCACCCGCTTGTCCATCAGCCGGAAGTCGCCGGCGTTGTAGGGCAGGTCGACGTCCGACAGCCGGTTGAAGGCGCGGTAGAAGCCTTGGGCCGTGAAGCGCTTCAGCGGGGTGTCCGCTCGCCGGTCCACGCGCACGCCATAGGCGACGTCCGCGCCAGCCTCCCAGGCCTCGATGAAGCGGCCGATCAGCTCGGGCGGATCCTGCAAATCAACGTCGATCGGCACGACCATGTCGCCGGTCGTAGCGTCCAGCCCCGCCGACATCGCGGTCTCCTTGCCGAAGTTGCGGGCCAGGTTGATGACCTTGATGCGCGGGTTGCGCTGATGGTGGGCCAGCAGCACCGCCAGGGTGTGGTCGCGGCTGCCGTCGTTGACGCAGACGATCTCGTAGTCGAGCCCCAGCTTGGTCAGTTCGTCCTCGATCCGCGCGAAGAACAGGTCCAGCACCGCCTGCTCGTTGAAGCACGGCGCAACGATCGACAGCCGCTTTCCCGCTCGCGAGCGGGAAAGCGGCTGTCGATCGTTGCGCCGTGCTTCAACGAGCAGGCGGTGCTGGACCTGTTCTTCGCGCGGATCGAGGACGAACTGACCAAGCTGGGGCTCGACTACGAGATCGTCTGCGTCAACGACGGCAGCCGCGACCACACCCTGGCGGTGCTGCTGGCCCACCATCAGCGCAACCCGCGCATCAAGGTCATCAACCTGGCCCGCAACTTCGGCAAGGAGACCGCGATGTCGGCGGGGCTGGACGCTACGACCGGCGACATGGTCGTGCCGATCGACGTTGATTTGCAGGATCCGCCCGAGCTGATCGGCCGCTTCATCGAGGCCTGGGAGGCTGGCGCGGACGTCGCCTATGGCGTGCGCGTGGACCGGCGAGCGGACACCCCGCTGAAGCGCTTCACGGCCCAAGGCTTCTACCGCGCCTTCAACCGGCTGTCGGACGTCGACCTGCCCTACAACGCCGGCGACTTCCGGCTGATGGACAAGCGGGTGGTCGAGGTGCTGCGCCAGCTGCCCGAACGCAACCGCTTCATGAAGGGCCTGTTCGCCTGGGTCGGCTTCCGCCAGGAGGCCATTCCCTACGCCCGGCCCGAGCGCGCGGCCGGGACCAGCTCGTGGCGCTACTGGAAGCTCTGGAACTTCGCCCTGGACGGCATCACCTCGTTCAGCACCGCGCCGATCCGGGTGTGGAGCTATGTGGGCCTGGTCGCCGGGGTGCTGGCGGTGGGCGTGGCGGGCCTGCTGGTGCTGCGCACCCTGCTGTTCGGCCGCGACGTGCCGGGCTATCCGTCGCTGATGGTGGTGATCCTGATGAGTTTCGGCCTGCAGATGCTGGCCATCGGCTCGCTGGGCGAATACGTGGCCCGCATCTATCAGGAGGTGAAGGGCCGGCCGCTGTACGTGGTCATGGACCGCTACGGCTTCGAGCCAAAAGAGGACGCGGCCGCTTGAGCGCGCTGCTGACGCCGGCGCGGCGCGATTTCCTGCTCTCGGCCCTGCGCTACGGCCTGGCCGGCGTGATCAACACTCTGGTCGGCTTCTCGATCATCGTGGCCCTGGACGTGGGCCTGCGCCTGTCCGCGCACCTGGCCAACGCCATCGGCTATGCGGTCGGGATCTGCGTCAGCTTCGCCCTGAGCAAGCTCTTCGTGTTCCGCGCGCGCCAGGCCAGGCCGCGCGCGCCGATGCGCTATGCGCTGGCGGTCGCCTTGGCCTTCGCGATCAATCAGGGCGTCCTGGCCCTGGCCCGATGGCTGGCGCCGCACGGCGGCCTGTTCGACATTGCCGCCCAGGGCGCGGCGGTCGTCAGCTATACCGTGACACTCTTCCTGCTCAGCCACTTCTGGGTCTTCGCCCACGCGCCGAATTCGGGCAAGGACACGTCATGGACCGCCTGATCTACGACCGCATCCGCGAACTGGAGACCGACCACTGGTGGTTCGTGGGCCGGCGCAGGATCCTGCGTCGCCTGCTCCAGCGCCTGGCCCCGCCGGCGGGCGCGAAGATCCTGGAAGTCGGCTGCGGCGCGGGCGGCAACGTCCCGCTGCTGCGCGAGTTCGGAGCCGTGGCGGCGCTGGAGCCGGACGACGAGTCCCGCGCCTACGCCGCCCAGCGGCTGGGCCTGGCGATCGACGCGGGCCTGCTGCCCGACGGCCTGCCCTACGCCCCCGAGAGCTTCGACCTGGTCTGCGCCTTCGACGTGGTCGAGCATGTCGACGACGACGCCGGCTCGGTCGCGGCCCTGGCGCGGCTGGTCAAGCCGGGCGGCGCGATCCTGACCACGGTGCCGGCCTATCCGTGGATGTGGAGCCACCACGACGTCCTGCACCATCACAAGCGCCGCTACCGGCTGCCGGCCTATCGCGCCCTGTTCGAGCAGGCCGGCCTGACGGTCGAGACGGCCACCTATTTCAACAGCCTGCTGTTTCCGCTGGCCGCCGCGCAGCGGGTCGCCAAGCGGCTGCTGGGCGATCAGAGCGCCGACGACGCCATGCCGCCGACCTGGCTGAACAAGGCCCTGGCCGGGGTGTTCAGCCTCGAGGCGCCCCTCGCCTCGGGCCCGGGTCTGCCCTTCGGCCTGTCGATCGCGGTGATCGCCCGGAAGCGGTGAAGGGCGGCTATTCGCGGATCATGATTTCCTGGACGCCGATGCCCAGAGCCCGCTGGTCCAGGCTGACGCGGGCGTCAGGCAGGTCGAAGGCGAAGGTCACCAGCTGATCAGGCTGGAACGCCCCGCCTGGCACGCGGAACCGGTAGGCGCCGAAGTCGATGGGCCCCACCTCCACCGAGTTCAGCTTGCGGTCGCCGGCGTAGAGCGTCACGTGCTGGGGCCGCAGCGGCATGTCCGAAAAGCCGATCGCCACCACGTCGACGAAGAAGTCCTTGGTCGCCGCGGAGGGCGGGGCGCGCAGCTCGAACACCGCCCGGTGACCCAGTGTCCAAAGACCCTTGCCGCCGGGGTCCAGCTTGGCCCAGCCCGAGCGCAGCCCAGCCGGCGGAGGCGTCCGGTCGAGCCGCAGGGACCGGCCGACGCGACCGCCATCGGAAAGCTCGCCCCGGATGACGCGCTGCAGGCCCAGCCCCTCCAGGTCGCGGCCGCAGATCACGCCGCGAAGGGTGCGATAGCAGTCCGAACGCGCGGCCAGGGGCTGCAGGAAGCCGCCCAGCAGCTGCCCGTTGGCCATGGTCACCGTGATCCGGCGGTCGCCCGGCGCGGCGTCGCGGCCGATGTCGGCCGGCAGCTGCTCGCAGGGCGCGTCGTTGGTGCGGGCGGTCGAGAAGGTGTTGGTAGTCCCGCCGTTGCGCGCGGCCGCCAGGATCCACTGGTTCATCACCCGAAGGTCCTGGTGCGAGGGCGAGCAGAAATAGGTCGGGGCGAAGACCCATGGACGACCGCGAAGCGCGGGGGCCTCGAAGGCCCGGGCGGGAATGTCCAGCCGGTCGGGGCTGGCGAAGACCGACCGCACGCCCTGGCGCAGGCCGCTGGTGTCGGCGATCTGCAGCAGCGCCGCCGCGGCGAGCAGGCTCACGCCCAGCTTGAAGGGCAGGCGCGCGGCGGCCGCGACGCTTAGGGCCAGCAGCAGATAGCCGGGCGCCCAGAAGAAACGGCCATAGGCGCGGAAACCGCCGACCAGCTCGGCCAGCGCGCCGTGGGGCCGCGGCAGGCTGGCGACCAGATGCGTCCCGAAATAGACCTCCCAGCCGACCGCCCACGCCGTCAGCGCCAGCATGGCCAGCGCCAGCGGCGCCCAACGCGCCAGGGCGCCGGCCGGCGCGCGCTCGCCCCGGACCCGGCGAGCGGCCAGGCCAAGCGCGGCGACCGCCAACAGCAGCAAGGCGCCCGCCCCCATGTATTGATAGCCCTCGAAGGCCTGGCCGCCGGTGGGGTCGACCACGCCCGAGAACCAGGAGCCGTCCCACCTCTGCCCCAGCAGGGCCGAGGCCTGCGGCAAGACGGGGCCCAGCAGGTTCATCGCATAGAAGCCCAGGGCCGCGGCCCCGCCGGTCGGTCCGCGCCCTTCGCCGTACCCGAGGATCACCGCCGAGACCCCGACCGCGGCCAGTACGGCGAACCCCGCCAGCGGGACTCGCCGCCAGGCCAGCGGGCGGCGCTGCGCGAGCTCGGACAGCAGGGCCGCGCCAAAGCAGGCGCCGATGGGAACCAGGTGGTAGGCATGGACGCCGGTGGCCAAAGCCGCCAGGGCCGCGAAGCCGCCGATCCGCCTCCAGCTCAAGCCGAACCGAGCCGACGCCACGGACAGGGCCAGGGCGAACAGGATCAGCCAATGCCCTGACAGGGCGATGTGGCCGAACTGACGCGCCAGCCAGCTGGGATAGGTCAGGGCCAGGATCGCGCCCAGCAGCAGCGGAACACGTCCCTCGACGCCTAGCGCGCGCAGCAGAGCCGCCATGCCCCAGGCCTGCAGGGGGTAGGACAGCGCCAGGAACAGGCCCAGCGGATTGAACACCCCGCCCAGCCCCAGGGCCTTCAGCAGGATCGACAGCCAGGGGATGCTGTCGGTGAAGACGATCGAGACGGGCTTGGGCAGCAGCCCCGAGACCATGCCCAGCGGGAAGGTCCACGGCTGACGCACGAAGGCCTCGTAGGCCGCCGTCATCGAGATCATGTCGTTCTTGGCGGCGCTCCAGAACTTCGCCGACGCCAGAGGGATGTCGAAGCCGAACATGAAGCCGCACAGCAGGATCGGAGCGATCGTCAGGACGGCGGCGAACAGAACCTGCTCGCGGGAAACGGACTTCAGCGAACGCATGGATTCCCTCTGGAGACAGGGCGCTTGCATAGCATCCGGGGCGGCTGTGAACACCCCGCCCCGCGTCCAGAGGTTGCGGCGAGGTCGATAAAAACTACGCTCGTAATTAGTTTATACTTGTAATTCACAAAGCCGGCGCCGAAGGTGCTCGCGTGGAGGGACGCCATGGCGATCAAGGATTTCGGAACACGCAGGGTCAGGCGGTCGTGGACGCCGCTGATCCTGTCGGCCGTCGCGGTCGTCGGCACGCTCGGCGCATTTGCGTTCACGGTGGCCGACCTTGCCCGGTTCGAGCAGGAGAATGGCGTCAAGCGACAGCCCACGCCCGCCCAGCGGGCCCGCTACGCGCCGGTCGCCCGCGCGGAATGGCGCCAGGTCCGCGCCCATCTGGAAGCGCGGCTAAACCAGCGCAGCCCGTTGGAGCTAGGCGCGGTCTGGGCCACCCGCACCGGACAGGTCTGTGGTCTGGTCAACGGCCGAGGCAGCTTCGGCGGCCTGACGGCCATGGCCCGCTTCTATACGGTGGACCAGCGGCCGGTGTTCCACCGCGACGTCGAGCACGTCGCCTTCCAGAAGGCCTGGTTCGAGTGCCGCCGCGACCAATATGTGATGCTGCACGACGGGACCATGGAGCCCGGCTTCTGCGGCACGGAGCTGGGGAAGCGGCGGTGCTTCAAGGTGAAGAACGGCGTGCGGGTGGAGTGAGCATCCCCTTCTCCCCTTGCGGGAGAAGGTGTCGCTGAAAGCGACGGATGAGGGGTCG
>NZ_LSJA01000128.1 GCF_001556515.1 Caulobacter sp. CCH9-E1
GCGCCAGCGCCCCCAGGCCTTCAGTCACATAGTAGCCGGCGAAGGCGACGGTGATGGCCAGGGCCTGGACGCGAGCCGGGCTCGGGCCGGCGCCGTCCGGACCCGCCACGAGCTGGCGCAAACGGCCGCTCGCCAGGCCGCGATAGAGCAGAACGACGGCCAGCGCCGCCAGCACGGCCAGAAGGCCGTACTCTCCGATCTGGGCGACCTGCTTGAGCGGCATGCTCATCGGCGATCCATGTCGAGAAAGGGGCGGACGCGAAGCATCACGCGCGCCGCGGCGCAGCCGTGCGCGAGCGAAAGCGACTGAGACGCGGACTGGTCGGCTACTTTTCGGGTACAGGCGCAGAAAGACCGAGAATCTTCAGCTGGACGACGTCCAGCGCGACCCCGCGCCCCCGCGCTTATTCCAAGCTTTGCGCGAATTAACTTTTCTGTCAACGTAAAGGTGCATCGCCGGGCGGGTCTTCAACGCGGCCGCCGGCGACTTTTCGTCGTCTCCGGAGAACGCCGCTGGCGACGAGTCGCCTGAAGGGCATAGATTGACAGCGGTGACCTGAGGGGACGGCATTTTGCGAGTGAGGACGGGCCGGGAGCGGAGCGCGTGACGTCGTTACTCGCCGGACTGGAGCGCGCGAACCTCACGCCTCGCACGCTTCGCGAATGGCTGCTGGTCGCCAGTCTGGCTCTGATCTATTGCGTCGGCGCGGTGGTCAGTCTGCGCTGGGCCGTGGTGCCGGGCGCGGGGACGGCCTTCTGGCCCTCCGCCGGCGTCGCGCTCGCCGCGGTCGCCTATTACGGCCCGCGCGTCTGGCTGGGCGCGCTGCTGGGCCGCCTGCTGACCTTCTGGGTGATGGCCGCGCCGCAGCCCCTGTGGAGCCAGCTTGTGATCGCCACGGCCACCGCGCTCGGCGCGCTGGTCCCGGTGCTGATCCTCAACCGCCTGAAGACCAACGCCAAGCTCGACAGCCTGCCCAGCGCCCTTTGGCTGGTGATCGGCGCCGGCGCCGGCGGGGCGACCATCTCGGCGGGCGCCGGAGCCCTGATGCTGCTGCTGAGCGGCTCGCCGGTCGGCAAGGTCGATCAGGCCTTCGTCAACTGGTGGTTCGGCTTCCTGACCGGCGTCCTGACCTTCGCGCCGGTGTTCATGACCTGGCGCGGCGCGCTGGAGCGATGGACGCCGACCCGGATTGGCCATCTGACGCTGATCTGCGTGGCCACCGGCGCGCTGGCCTATCTGATCTTCCTGCGCGGCGAAGGGGCCTATTCACGGGCCTGGTTCGTGTTTCCGCTGCTGGTCTGGGCGGGTCTGGCCTTCGACACGCGCGGCGCGGCCCTGGCTTCGCTGCTGGTCAGTCTGTGCGCCTTCCTCGGCACCTTGCAGGGCAACGGCCCCTTCCACGGCGCCGGGACATCCGGCGCGATCCTGCTGACCCAGCAGTTCGTGGCCGTGATGGCCTCGACCACCCTGATCCTGGCCGCCGTCGCCAGCGAGCGGCGCGGCCGCGAGGCGCTGGAGCGCAGCGAGAGCCGCTACAAGGCCGAAAGCGCCGCCCTGGCGGTGCTGAACGAAACCGGCGCGGTGATCGCCGCCGAGCTTGACCTCGAGCGCGCGGTGCAGGTGGTGATCGACGCCGGCGCCGCCCTGACGCACGCGCGCTACGCGGCGTTCTTCTACTCAGCGCCGGACGGCCAGGGCCACTCGATGATGCTCTACGCGCTGTCGGGCGCGCCGCGCTCGGCCTTCGATGCATTCGGCCACCCGCGCGCCACCGAAGTCTTCGCCCCGACCTTCGAGGGGACCGCCACGATCCGCTCGGGAGACATCACCCAAGACCCCCGCTACGGCCGCAACGATCCGCATTTCGGCATGCCCAAGGACCACCTGCCGGTGCGCAGCTATCTGGCCGTGCCGGTCCGTTCGCGCTCGGGCGAGATCATCGGCGGCCTGTTCTTTGGCCATTCCGATCCGGACGTGTTCGACGAGCGCGCCCAGTGGCTGGCGGAGGGGGTGGCCTCGCACGCGGCCATCGCCATCGACAATGCTCGCCTCTACCAGTCGGCCCAGGCCGAACTGGCCCAGCGCCGCCGCGCCGAGGAGCTGCAGCGGCTGCTGATCAACGAGCTGAACCATCGGGTGAAGAACACCCTGGCGACGGTCCAGTCCCTGGCGGCCCAGACCCTGCGGTCCTCCGATGATCTGGCGACGGCGCGCGAGGCGTTTGATCGACGGCTGATGGCTCTCTCGGCGACGCACAATCTGCTGACCCAGTCCAGCTGGGCCAGCGCCGAGCTGGGCGATCTGGTTCGCCAGGCGGCCGAGCCGTTCGTGGCCGATCGGTTCATCGCCCAGGGGCCCTCGGTCAGCTTGTCGCCGGCCCGGTCGCTGGCTCTGTCGATGGCGTTGCACGAGCTCAGCACCAATGCGCTGAAATACGGCGCCTTGAGCGTCGCCGACGGCGTCGTGCGGCTGACCTGGCGCGTGACGGCCGGCCAGCTGGAACTGGTCTGGGCGGAGGAGGGCGGGCCCCCGGTCGTCGCGCCCACGCGGCGGGGCTTCGGCACCCGCCTGATCTCCCAGGCCCTGGCCCGCGAGTTGCGGGGCCAAGTGCGGCTGGAGCACGATCCGGCCGGAGTGCGGTGCGAGATCCGCTTTCCGCTGGACGCCGAGGACGCGCCGGGGCCGGCGCGGGAAATCCCCGAGGTCTAGAGCGGGCGACCGCCTTACCGCTTTGGCTCCAGGCTGTGGAGATAGGCTTTCAGGTCCGCCCGCTGGTCGTCGTCGAACTTGGCCATGGGCATGCGCGGATGGGTGCGGGGCGAGCCTTCCTCGGGCGGCGTCGGCGGGGCCAGCATGCCCTCGTCCAGCAGGGCGTCTAGGCCCCCCTTCCGATAGCGCTCGTGCAGCCGCGCGAACGGCGGAGCATCCGGAAGCGGGCTCTTGGTCCCGCGCACCGCGTGACAGCCGCCGCAAGCGCGTTGCGCGATCCGTTCGCCATTGGCGGCGGACGCCTGGCCGAGGGCCGGCGAGGCGACCAGCGCCAAGCCCACGGCCAGCAGGGCGATCCTCACGCCGCGCCCTCGAAGTCCAGCACCACGCGGCCTTCGATGGCGCCCTTTTCCATGCGGCTGAAGATGTCGTTGATCGCGCTCAGGCCCTCGGTCGAGACCGTCGCCTTGACCCGGCCGTCGGCGGCGAAGGCCAGGGCCTCCTGCAGGTCCAGGCGCGTGCCGACGATCGAGCCGCGCACCGTGATCCCGCGCAGAACGGTGTCGAAGATCGACAGCGGGAAGTCGCCCGGCGGCAGGCCGTTCAGCGACACCGTGCCGCCGCGCCGGACCATGCCGAGCGCCTGGCTGAAGGCCGTGCGCGAGACCGCCGTCACCAGCACGCCCTGCATGCCGCCGACCTTGGACTGGAACACGGCGACGGGATCCTCGCGGCTGGCGTCGACCGTCAGCTCGGCCCCCAACTCGCGAGCCAGGCTCAGCTTGTCTTCCGCGACATCGACGGCGGCGACCTTGAAGCCCATGGCCTTGGCGTATTGCACGGCGAGGTGTCCCAGGCCCCCGACGCCCGAGATCGCCACCCAATCGCCGGGTTTGGCGTCCAGCATCTTCAGGCCCTTATAGACCGTGACCCCGGCGCACAGGATCGGCGCGGCCTCGACATAGGAGAGGTTGGCCGGGATCAGGCCGACATAGTCGGCGTCGGCCAGCACGTATTCGGCGAAGCCGCCGTCGACCGAATAGCCGGTGTTCTGCTGCTTTTCACAGAGCGTCTCCCAGCCGGCCAGGCAGTGGACGCAGCGACCGCAGGCGGTGTGAAGCCAAGGCACGCCCACCCGGTCCCCGATCTTCAGATGCTCGACATCCTCGCCCAGCTCGACCACGGCGCCGACGCCCTCGTGGCCGGGCACGAAGGGCGGGGACGGCTTGATCGGCCAGTCGCCATGCGCCGCGTGCAGATCGGTGTGGCAGACGCCGCAGGCGGCGATCTTGACCAGCACCTGACCGCGTCCAGGCTTGGGGCGCGGCCGATCCTCGATCACCAGCGGCTGGCCAAAGGCGCGCACCACAGCGGCCTTCATCATCGTGTCCATTGGCGTTCTCCCGGAGCTCTAGCGCTTGGGCGGCGATAGTACCCCGGCCGGAGCGCGATCGCAGTCGGGGCGACTACCTATGGTTCGGCCGCGAGCCGTTCCAGCGTCCGCGGATCCCGCGCGCCGCCGAAGTACTTGCCCAGCGCTTGGCCGAACGCGGGTTCGTCCGGGGCCGCGGCCTGGAACAGGGTCAGGCTGGAACGCAGCTTCAGATCGTCGGGCGAGCCGAACACGGCGTGAGCGTCGTCGCCAGGCAGGGCGTTGATCGTCGCCGCCACCTCGCGCAAGCGCGGCCCCAGCACCGGATGCGCCAGATAGGCCTTGGCTTCGGCCAGGTCGGCGATCGCGTAGAAGCGCGCGGTCGGGCTGGAACCCAGGCCCTGGATCTGCGGAAAGACGAACCACATCCAGTGGCTCTCCTTGCGCCCGCGACGCAGCTCGGCCAGCGCGGTCTGGTAGGTCGAGGCCTGCGCCTCGACGAAGCGGGAAAGGTCGGCCATGGGCGAGATCCTCCGTCGGTTCTTCGGCGGATCAAACGCGCAGCGCGCGCATCCGCGGCTCCACGTCGCTACGGAACCTGCCAGAGATCCTCTAGCCGGTAGTGCAGAATGCGCCCCACGGGCTCGATCGCGGCGACCACGTCAGGGCGTTTTCGCAAGGCGGCTCTGCCGGCGGCCCGCGCGGCGTCGTAGGCCGTCTGGTTGGGAAGAGAGGGCGTGTCCTGCAGGGTCAGCAGCATCGCGCGTCTCAGGTCCGGCGAACCAAGGCGCTTGATGACAACCGCGGCGGCGGCGTCCAGGTCATTGACGCAAAGCAGCGCGTCCAGAGTATTGCCCTTCGCCTCGTCGCCCAGGTCGCGGAGCGTCTTCAGCGCCGTCTGCGCGGTGTCCTTGTCGCCCAGGTCGCTCGCGGCGCAGACGGTGATCTTCAGCGCCACCGCGCGACCGTAGGGCGACATGTGATCGAGGCGCACGCTGCCGACCGTGGCCAGGGCCGCCTTGGAGCGACCCGCCGTCATCTGGGCGGCGCCCAGGTTCAGGGTCTGATTGACATTGGGTCGACCATTCTCTGGGGTGCGGGCGCCAATCTCCAGCGCCTCGATGGCCTCTTCCCGCCGTCCCATCTGCGACAGGATCTGATTGCGGACGTTGTGCGCCCAGCCCAGGCGCGTCTCCAGGTCAACGAACCCGTCCGGCGCGCTGTTGGCGCGAGCCAGAGCCGCGTCGATCACCGTCAGCGCTTCGGAAAAGCGGCCCAGGTCCATCAGCGCCTCGGCCTTGGCGGTCGGGCCGCTGATCCTGTCGCCGTGGGCGGCCAGCAGGGCGTCGACCGCCTTCAACCGCGCCAGCGAGCCAGTCTTGGGCGAGAGCCGGTCGGGCGCGCCCTCGTCCACCTTGTCGAAGCGCTTGTCGGCGCGCATGCCGATCAAGACCTCATCCTTGGTGATCAGCCGGGCCGCGGCCTCGGCGTCGGCCAAGCGGTTCCGGGCCAGCAGGCCAAGCACATAGTCCGCGCGCTCGCCGCTCAGATCCTCGAAGGGGTTTTGCGGCTTCCATTTGGCGAACAGGGCGTCAGCCAAGGCGAAGACCCTGGCCTCTCCGTCGGGCAGGCGCCGAGCCGCGTTGAGCTCGTAAGCGATGGTCTCGTCGGGGAGGGTCGCGACCGTCTCGGGATAGCGCGTCGCCAGCGTGGTCAAGGCGGAGACGGCTCCGGCCTTGTCGCCCGACGCCGCGGCGATCTGGAGGCGCAGAAGCCAGTCTTCCTTCCCGGCGTCCGCCATTTCGGAGGCCTCGATAATCGCGGCGCGGGCGGCGGGCCAATCCTTGGCGTCGGTGGCGATGCCGGCGATCATCAGCGCGATGGCGTGGCGCATCGGGGCCGGCGCCTTCGCGAAATAGGGCGAGCGGCGCGCGCGCTCCAGCACCTCGCGAGCGTGGGCGTAGTCGCCTTTCTGCAGGTCGGCCCCGACCTCCTGGATCGCCAGGTCGAAGCTCTCCTGCGAGGACGGCGGCGGCGCGGCCTGCGGCCTGGTGTCGGCCACGGCTGATCCGGTCAGCAGCACCGCCGCGGCGGCGGCCAGGAACAATCGACGCAAACTCGCCCCCTCGAAAGGCATCGAACTCAAGGTTGCACAACAGCACGCCGCGGGTCGCGGAGGCAATGTCGAGCGCCGCCATTGACTCCCTTTCGTACTGTGTGACATACAGTGTGCGTCACACACCATGTGATGCACACTATGTGGCGCACACGTTCATGCCGACCGATACGGACATCTTTGAATCGCTCCGTCAGGAGCTGCGGCGGGGGACTCTGATCCTCGCCGTCCTCGCCCAGCTGCGGGAGGAGCGCTACGGCTACGGCCTGCGCCAGGCCCTCGCGTCCGTGGGCGTCGAGATCGACGAAGGCGCGCTCTATCCCATGCTCCGCCGGCTGGAGGCCCAGGGCCTGCTCGCCAGCGAATGGCGCGAGGAAGACAAGCGCAAGAAGCGTTTCTACCAGCTGTCGGAGGAGGGCCGGGCCGTGCTGGCGCGCCTCGCCGACGAATGGCGCGCGATCAACGCCGCCTTGGAGCCCCTGCTGTGACAGCGGCGACCCTCACCAAAGGACCCCATGACATGAGCGATCTCGTGGATCGTTATCTCGCCGCCGTGGCGGCCCTGCTGCCCAAGGCGCAACGCGAGGACATCATCGCCGAACTGCGCGACCTGATCGTCAACCGCATCGAGGAGCGGGAGGCGACCCTTGGCCGTGCGCTCGACAAGCGCGAGGTCGAAGAGCTGCTTCGCGAGATCGGCCATCCGATCGCGGTCGCGGGGCGTTACGGCCCGCGCGCCACCCTGATCGGCCCGGAGCTCTATCCGTTCTGGATGTTCGGCGTGAAGGTGCTGCTGGCCATCGCCGCCCTGGCGGCCGTCATCCCGGCGGGCGTGGCCCTGCTCACGGCCCACGGCGATGCGCGGCTGGTGATGCGCACGGTAAACGACTTTATCCCGACGGCCCTCAGCCTGATCGGCTTCGCCACCGTGGTCGGGGCGGCGATCGAGCGCGGCTGGATCAAGCTGGGCGACTTCACCAACTGGAAGGTCAGCGAGCTGCCGCGCGTACCCGACAGCAAGGACTGGTTCGCCAAGAGCCGGTTCGACGGCCTGTTCGAGCTGGTCGCCATGGGGCTGTTCATCGCCTGGTGGACGGGCGTCGTCGCATTCCCCGCGGATAATGTGATCACCACGCGCGGGGGGCAGGCGTTCCTGCAGGTCTCGCCTGTGTTCCAAGAGCTCTACTGGCCCATTCTGGCCCTGGCGGTGGTTCAGGTGGTTTCGTCCCTGTTCCTGGTCGTCAAGCCGGGCTGGACCTCGGCGCGCAATCTCGCCGAGATCGTCGGCGCGGTGGGCGGCCTCGTCTTGGTCTGGGCGCTGTGGCCCGCTCAGCCCCTGATCACGGTGCTGGCGCCCGCGGCGTCGGAAGCAGGTCTGGCCAACCTGCAGCGCGTTCTGGACCTGACCTTCGAAATCACCCTGTGGGCCGCCGCCGCCATCTACCTGCTCAAGGTCGCGGTTCACGGCTGGCGGCTCGCCCGGGGGCGCTAAAAGTCCCCCGGCGGAAAGCTCAGCTTAAGGTTCCGTATTAACCTTTTTATCGCGACGGCTGCGGCGGGCGAGGTCGCAGCTTTAGCGCCACCATGGGTGGAAATCAGGCGGCGTAAGGGTTTTGAGGGCGAAAAAAATCGTCGATCGCTCCTGTCCAGCTTTTTACGCGGATTCAACGGATTAACGATTTGACGCTGCGACCGGAGCGCGCAAGGGGGCTTTGGACGGGTCCGGAGCGCTTGCGAGTCGGTCACCAATCGTTCATAAGCCGCTAACAGCGGGATCTTGGCCACGTCGTGATACGGCCAATCCCCCGCTTCGAAGGCCTCCCCGACAGTGCTTTTCCGGGGATCTCGAAGCGGTTTTTGTCGGGGGGCCCGAGCGCCCTCGCCGCGCAGGACACGAGTTTTGTATATCAAGTCGCAGACGCGCGCGGACGCGCGCGGGCTGGTCGGCGCCGTATTGGTCGGATCCATCACGGGTCTGGCCCTGGGCGGCGTTTACCTGATGGGTGGCCTGGCCCAATCGGCCTCCACGCACGCCCGCGTCGCCCGCTTGGCCGATGGCGCCTCCGGAAGCTTTTCGGACGCGGCCATGGTCAGCGCGGCTACGCGTATGGACCCCGGCGCCCTCGCCGTGGCCAAGCGTCATGATCCCTTCCTTTTCGCCGCCGTCGATCAGCGCGATCGTCAGTCGGCCCAGCTGGCCGCCCGCCTCGAAGGCGCCGGCGCCAGCCTGATGCCCGGCCAGAGCGGCCGCACGGGCCCCCTGATGCTGCGGGCCAGCTTCGGTTCGGCCTTCGGCCCCGGCGCCGCCGGCCCGTTCCAACTGGCCAACGCCCTGGAAAGCTCGCGCGAGCTGGAGTGCCTGGCCGACGCCATCTATTACGAAGCCCGCGGCGAGACCCCCAGCGGCCAGGCGGCCGTGGCCCAGGTGGTCATGAACCGCGTGCGTCACCCGGCCTTCCCGAAGTCGATCTGCGGCGTGGTGTTCCAAGGCGCCTATAACCGCACGGGCTGCCAGTTCAGCTTCGCCTGCGACGGTTCGATGCGCCACGCCCGGGACGTCAGCGCCTGGAACCGGGCCCGCAAGATCGCCGCCCGCGCGCTGTCGGGCGCGATCAGCAACCAGGTCGGCTCGGCGACCCACTTCCACACCATCAACGTCTCGCCGGGCTGGGGCCCGCGCCTGCTGCGGGTGGCTCAGGTGGGGATGCACATCTTCTATCGTTTCGGCCGTCACAACGCCTCGGCCGCGCACCTGCCGACCGTGGACGACATCGCGCCTTCGGACATCGCCAGCCTGACCGCCGACGGCAAGCCGCCGGTCGTCTACGCGGCCAGCGCCATCGCCCATATCGAGCCCGCCTCTACGCATGGGCAGGGCGGTCCGCTGGGTCCGGTGATCGAGCCCGCCTCGGCCCCGATCGCCACCGCCAAGGCGCTGGCGCCGGCCGCCGACAAGGCGGTCGCCAAGCCGATCCCGATCTCGACCGAGCGCGCGCCGCTGGACGGCCTCAAGTCGACAGTAGGGGCCGCGAGCGGAGCTGCTTCCTAACCATGTTGGGCATGTGGCTGGTGGCGAAGCGCATCTGCTTCGCCCGCTTGCCCACGAAGTAGTGCAGGGCCTTGCCCTGCGCCGCCTCCCAGACCACCTGGGCGGCGTCCTCGACCGGATAGACTTCCAGGCCGCCGGCGCGCAGGGCGTCGCTCATGTGCTCGTTCGTGCCTGACGCGCCGGCGTTCAGGATCGGCGTCTCGATGAACCAAGGCATGACGCAAGCGACGCTGACGCCGTGGCGGCCGTATTCGACGTCGAGCGCCTCGGAGAGGCCGCGCACCGCGAACTTGGTGGCCGAATAGACGGCCAGCTTCGGCGAGCCATAGAGCCCCGCGCACGAAGCGACGTTGATCAGCCGACCGCCGGCCGCCTTCAGTAGCGGAAGCCCCGCCCGCGCGCCGTTGATCACGCCCTTGATGTTGACGTCGACCTGGATGTCGCAATCGGCGTCGGACATGTCCTCCAGCACCCCGAAGCGGGCCACGCCGGCGTTGTTCAGCAGGACGTCGGCCTTGCCGCCGGTCTCGCGACCGAAGTCGCCCAAGGCGTTTTCCCAGCCCTCGCGGTCGCGGACGTCCAGCGGATGGATCGAGCCGTTGGCCGGACCGATCGCCGCCAGGGCGGCCTTCAGCCCGGCCTGGTCGATGTCCGCGAGGCCCACGAACCAGCCCCCGGCCGCGAAGCGCTTGGCGCACGCCAGGCCGATGCCGCTGGCCGCGCCAGTGATGAAGATGCTCTTGCGACCGTTGGCGGCCATGATCTTTCCCGTCCCGATATCCTTGTTATCGCTGATCAGATGCGGAGAGATCGAACGGGTCAAGAGTCCATGCGGCGATCTTGTCAGGCTTGGCCATAGGCGAGAATGATTCCGCCACTGTCAGCCTTCGAGTCCGCGCATGACCCACGAACATCTCGACCACCTCTCGCTCGACCTGCTGGGGCGTCCCTATGACGAGCTGAACGATGTGCAGAAGCGCGTCATCGACCTGATCCTGGCCGAGCAGCCGTCGGATCCGCGGCTGTCGCTGGACGAGGAGGGCACGTTCTGGACGCGCCTGGCCGACCGGGTGGCGGCCGTGGGCGGCTCCTGGGGCTTCATCGGCGGCTTTGGCTTGGCGCTGCTTCTCTGGATGGGTTGGAACGTGGCGACCCGGGGGCAGGGCCTGGCCTTCGACCCCTACCCCTTCATCTTCTTGAACCTGCTGCTCTCGACCCTCGCGGCCGTCCAGGCGCCGGTGATCATGATGAGCCAGAACCGTCAGGCGGCGAAGGACCGCCTGACCGCCGAGCACGACTACGCGGTCAATCTGCGGGCCGAGCTTGAGATCATGCGGGTGATCGACAAGCTGGACGCCTTGCGCAGCGACGAGCTGATGGTGCTGTGCCGAGAGCACGCCGCGCGGCTGGCGGTGCTGCAGGACGAGGTGGCGCGTCTGCGGGCGGAGCGTCCCTAGAGCTTCAGGCCGAACTTTGGTCCCGCCCAAACCATCGCCGCGTAGAGCGCCATGGTCAGCAGGCAGCCGCCCGTGAGCGCGGCCCAGAACGGCGCGCCGCGCTTCAGCATGGCCGGGATCAGCAGGAACATCGGCAGGGACGGCAGCACGAACCAGAAGGTCCCCGTCGCGTGATCGGCCAGTCGCACCGGATCGCGGGTGTCGCGCCACAGCCAGATCATGCCCAACACTGAGACCAGAGGCAGCGAGGCCACCAGGCCGCCGAGGCCTGGATAGCGCTTGGCGATCTCAGCGACGGCGGCGACGACCACGCCGGATAGGGCCGCCTTGATGACGAGATAGAGCATGCGCTGAGCCTGGACCGATCCGGTGTCCGAGCCAAGGGCGGGAACGGACGCGCGCCTCGGGTCTTAGTTTTCCACGTGTTGCGTGGGAGATTTCCGATGAGCGACCCCAAGGACCAGGAACAGCAGGACGCCCTGGCGAAGGCTTCGACCGACCGCCGGGACCAGGGCGACATCGCCGCCGATGACGCCGGCGCCACCGCGATCGGCCACCGCGTTCAGGCGACGCTGGAGGACGACGACGAGGTTCACTGCACCGACTGAGTCGACTAGCCCGCCTTCGCCGCCCGCCGCAGCGCCTGGGGCGGCTGGCCGAAGGCGCGGACGAAGGCGCGCCGCATCCGCTCCGGATCGCCAAAGCCCGTCTCCAGGGCCACGTCTTCGACCTGCAGCGGCTGGCTGTCCAGCAGGGCGCGGGCGGCCTCGACGCGCAGGCGCTCGATGGCCTTGGCCGGCGTGACGCCGGTCTCCTGGGCGAACAGGCGGGCGAAGTTACGCGGGCTCATCGCCGCGCGGTCGGCCAGCTGCTCGACGCTGAGCGGCTCGGACAGGTTCTGGCGCGCCCAGGAGAGCAGGGCGTCGAACCGACCCGGCCTCAGATCGATCAGGGCCGAATGCTGCGATTGGCCGCCGGGGCGGTGGTGATAGACGACGAGCTGCTGGGCCGTGCGGCGGGCGATGGCCTCGCCCAGGTCCGCGCCGATCAAGGCCAGCGACAGGTCGATGCCCGCCGTGATGCCGGCCGAGCTCCACATCTTGCCGTCCTGGATCCAGATGCGGTCGGGCTCCAGCCGGATGTTCGGATAGCGGCGTTGGAAGTCCTGGGTCCGGCTCCAGTGCGTCGTCGCGCGCTTGCCGTCCAGGAGCCCCGCCTCGGCCAGCACATAGGTCCCCGAACAGACCGAGGCGACGCGGCGCGCCTCGCGTCCCGCCTGGCGCACATAGGCCAGGGTCTCGGGGCAGGTCGCCGGAACCTTCACCCCGTCGCCGCCGGCGACGATCAGAGTGTCCAGCGGCGGAGCGTCGCTCAGCGCCTTGGTCTGCACGACCAGACCCGACGAGCTGGGCGTCGGCTCGCCGCGCAGCGACAGGAAATGCAGGCCGTAGGCGCCGGGCGAGAACCGCCCGCCGATCTCGAACGCGGCGATCGGGCCGGTGGCGTCCAGCAGCTGGAAGCCCGGATAGACGAGAAAGCCGATCGCGCGGGGCATGGAGAGCGCCTTGGCTGAATCCGTGGGAACTATGTCATTTCCGCCAGACGCTAGTCGAACCATGTTCTTCCCGTCAATCGTGACGGAGACAACGCATGAGCCAGCCCCCCAAAAACGATGTTTTGAGCATCGTGATCGCCCTGTTCCCGGGCGTGACCCATCTGGACTTCACCGGCCCGCATCAGGTGCTATGCCGCCTGCCGGGCGCCAAGGTCACGGTCGCCAGCCTCGCGGGCGGCGAGATCGAGGCCGACGGCCTGGTCTTCGCGCATCTGCCGAAGCTTTCGGACATAGAGGCCTGCGACGTGCTGATCGTGCCCGGCGGATTCGGGACCACGGAAGCGATGGGCGACCGCGACTTCATCGCCGAGATCCGGCGCCTCGCCGACGGCGCGCGCTACGTCTGTTCGGTCTGCACCGGTTCGCTGGTGCTGGCGGCGGCCGGGCTCCTGAAGGGCAAGCGGGCGGCCTGCCACTGGGCCTGGCGCGACCAGCTGGCGCTGTTCGGGGCGATCCCCGATCCGTCGCGCGTGGCGCGGGACGGGCGCTACATCACCGGCGGCGGGGTGACGGCCGGGATCGACTTCGCCCTGACCCTGATCGCGGAGCTGGCGGGCGATGAGGTGGCGCAAGGCATCCAGCTGGCGGTGGAATACGCGCCCGCGCCGCCGTTCGATTCCGGCCGTCCCGAGACCGCGCCGCCGAAGGTGCTGGAACGGATCACGGCGCTCTACGGCAAGGCGATGGACGCGCGGATCGAGGCCGCGAAGCGGGCGGCGGCGGCTCTTTAAGTTCCCACTCTCTAAGAGAGAGCGACTGTCTGGATGGTCAAGCGTTGGCCATTGCGTTTCGCGCGTCC
>NZ_LSJA01000012.1 GCF_001556515.1 Caulobacter sp. CCH9-E1
GTCTAGGGGGATGGGGATAACAGGATAGGCCGCTGGTGTGGGCTTACGCTGGTTCAGAGATGGGTGTTTACCGGATCAACAACGTGTCGAACCCAAACATCGCCCCCTCTCCCATAGGGAGAGGGTTGGGGTGAGGGGGTACGGCGTCGGACGGAGCGCCGGCGCGCCGTCGAACCTCGTAACCCCTCTCCCTCCCACCGCTTCGCGGCGGGCCCCGCCCTCTCCCTCTGGGAGAGGGGTTCGTGACCGACCTCCGCGAGGTCGGAGCCAACCTTACATCTCTTGGAGGCTTGAGCATGGCGGCGCCCAGAAACCCCTCATCCGGCCCTTCGGGCCACCTTCTCCCGCAAGGGGAGAAGGATCACTCTGTGGATAACTTTCGACCCACCGCGCAAAGCAAAAGCCCCGCGCCTTGCGGGCGCGGGGCTTTCGAAGCTTCGGGTCGGAGAACCGCTGTTAGGCGATCTTCTCGACCTGATTGTATTCCAGCTCGACCGGGGTGGCGCGGCCGAAGATCGAGACGGTGACGCGCAGGCGGGCCTTTTCCTCGTCGACATATTCGACCGAGCCGTTGAAGCTGGCGAACGGGCCGTCGGTGACGCGGACGTTCTCGCCCACTTCGTACAGGACCACGGCCTTCGGAGCGGCGACGCCCTCCTCGATCGTGCCGATGATGCGCTGGACTTCCTTTTCCGAGACCGGCATCGGCTTGGAGCCGCTGCCCAGGAAGCCCGTGACCTTCGGGGTGTTCTTGATCAGGTGGTAGGCTTCGTCCGAGAGGTTCATCTTCACCAGGACGTAGCCCGGGAAGAACTTGCGCTCGGCGTTGACCTTACGGCCGCGGCGGATCTCGACGACGTCCTCGGTCGGCACCAGGATCTCGGAGAAGTTCTCCTCCAGGCCCTGGTTCTTGGCCTGCTCGCGGATGCTCTCGGCCACCTTCTTCTCGAAGTTCGAGTAGGCGTGGACGATGTACCACTTGTGGTTCGGGTTCGAGGCGGTTTCGGTGCTCATCGTCTCTATCTTATCTCGCGGTGGCCAGCTTCAGAAGCTGGTTCACGGCAAAGCCCAGGCCGCCATCGACCGCCAGGAAGAACAGCGACGCCATCACCACCATGATGAAGACCATCACCGAGGTGATCCAGGTCTCCTTGCGGCTGGTCCAGGTGATCTTGCGGGCCTCGGCGCGGACTTCGCGGAAGAACTGGACCGGGCTGGTGCGCTTCTTGGGGGCGGCGGGAGCGGCGGCGGCGGCGCTCGCGGCGCCGGCGGGCGACATCGCCGCGGCCGTCTTGGCGGCGCGGTTCTTCATCGCGGACGGGCTGGATCCCGGTTTCCTGGCCATGCTCTTGAAGCTCACGACTTTCTTAGACGAGCGGGCCTTCGAGCGACCCGTCGGATACATATAGTGGCAGGAGTGGAGGGACTCGAACCCCCGGCCCTCGGTTTTGGAGACCGATGCTCTACCAGCTGAGCTACACTCCTGCGGACCGACCGCCCTTTCGGGCCGACGGACATCCAGAGACAGACAGCGCGCCGGAAGGCTTCAAAGCCTCGGCGCGCCATGTTCTGTCGCCAGAGCCGCGCCATTTAGCAGGGTCGCATGCGGCGGGCAAGCGGCGCGCTGGAGATTGGAGATTTTGTGGATCGTCCTCCCCATTAGGGGGAGGTGGATCGCCGCGAATACGCGGCGGGACGGAGGGGGTCCGGCAAGCGGTTCGGCGCGGGCGCGAAGCCCCCTCCACCGGCGTTCGCCGGTCCCCCTCCCCCGATGGGGGAGGAAGAAGAAACGCGGATCGAACGGCCCCGCCAGGCGTTTTTCCGCCATGCCCACGATCAACAGCCAGCCGTCCTCGCCCACCGATCGCCCGTCGAATCGGGAGGTGGAACAGGAGAACCAGCGGACCGACTCGCCCGAAGGCCAGCCGCCGCGTCCAGCGACCGAGCCGCCCGGCGCGGCCGACAGTAGCCAGTCGCCGAAGACGGAAACCGACCCTGGGACCGGCGAGAGCTAACTCCAGCCTCAAATCCCGTGTCATCCCGGAAGCCTCGCAGAGGCTATCCGGGACCCAGGGGGTGCGGGAAC
>NZ_LSJA01000129.1 GCF_001556515.1 Caulobacter sp. CCH9-E1
CGACTTCTGCCTGCTGGACGACGACCTCAACGTCGCGAAAACCTGGATCGACGGGAAGGAAAACCACGTCCGGAAAGAGCCTCTTCCCGTCTAGGCGAGTCATCACTCTCGCCATCGCCCTAAGCCTGGGCTCCGTCGGCCTGGCGGACGCCCAGTCCGCGCCGGAGCTGCTGGCCAAGGTCGATCCGTTCGTCGGCGTCGACGGCGGCGGCGTCACCGGCGGCAACACCGTGCCCGGCGCGGCGCGCCGTTCGGCTTCGTGTCGCTGAGCCCCGATCTGGGCTACGCCCCCTTCACCGAAACCCGCTCGGCCTTGCGCACCCTGGAATACGCCTATGACGACTAAGCCATCGGCGTCGTCGCCAACCGGCTGGGCCAGCCGCTTCACGCCGCCGCCGAACGGGCTCTAGACCCTCAGTAGCGGGCCTTCAGCTCCAGCGAGACCGTGCGGGGGCGCTGAGGCGTGGCCTGGCGGTCCCTCCTCAGGCTGAAAGGATTGCCGTAGGCGAAGGTGTCGCCATGGCCGTCGAACAGGTTGTCGACGGCGAGGCCGACGCTCAGCCGCTCGGACTGAATCCGCATCGCGGCGCGCGCGGTGAAATAGTCGCCCATGGCTGGCGCCGTGGCGGCGTCGAAGCTGAGACGCGAGCGGCCGACATAGCTGAGACGCGCGTCGGCGCCTAAACGCCAATCCCCCACTAGACCTCGTTCGTAACTGACGCCGACCGCTGCGGCATGCTTGGGGACGCCCGACAGGCCCAGGTCGTTGCGCCCCGGGAAGGCGGGGTTGACCTTCTCGAGTTCGGGGGCGTTCAGCAGGACGTTGGCGTCGAACCGGAAGGGTCCCGCCACATAGGCCGCCTCGGCCTCGACGCCGGTGTTGCGGCCGTCTCCCAGATTGGCGGTGTAGGGCAAGCCCGAGGCCAGCAACTGATCGCTCTGGATCGACTTCCAAAGCGCCCGGAACACGGAGGCGCGAAGACGCAGGCGCCCCTCCATCAAGGTGGCCTTGGCGCCGCCCTCGAAGCTCCAGAGATCATCGCCGTCATAGGCCCGTCGGGGCTCGCCGCCGGTCACCAGGAAGGGCTGGCTAGGGATTGGGGAGGTGTTGAAACCGCCGGCGCGGTAGCCTTCGGTGGCCTGCACGTAGACCAGCGTCTTCGAGGTCGGCTGGAAGGACAGCACCGCCTTAGGCGCGAAGCCGACATAGTCCTGACTATCGCGGAAGGCCGTTGTCGCGCCCTGGGCTTCGGCCTTGCTGGACGCCTGGGAGCGTATGGAGAACAGGCGCCCGCCCACGGTCACGCTCCAGCCGCCGCCCAGGTCGCCGATGGCTTCGCCGAAGAACGCGGCCTCTTCCAGAATGTCCCGGCGATGCTCGGTCGCCAGCAAAGTGTTCGACGGCGTGATCGCCAGAAGGTCGCCGTCGCGCCGTTGCCGCGTACGCGCCAGGAAGGCGCCGGCCTGCCATTGGATGCGGGCGTGATCGCCGGACGAGAGGGACGCGTCGACCATGACCGCGCCGACACGGTTGTCGTCGTCGAACGCCACCGCGCTGCCCTGCGCCACGGCGATCGGCGGGGCGGCGCTGGCGTCGTAGCGACTGGAGAGATCATGGCTGACAGTCGCCAGGGTGACCTTGGCCTTGACCGTGCCGATCATACCGCTGACGCCGACATGCCCCTCGAAAAAGTCGTTGTCGTGCGGCTCGGCCAGCCGGTTGCGACGGGCGAATAGGCCGACGGCCGGCGTCGCATACTGGGTGTCGCTTGACGCAATCGCTTGCGTCGTCACCCCTAGGTCGCCGGTCCAACCCTTACCCAGCTGGACGCGGAAGGCGGCGCGCATGCCCGACCGCCGGGTCCGATTCACGTCGTCGCGCCCCTGGAGCGGATCATCGATGTAGCCGCCCTGCTGGTCGACGTAGGCGACGAGGCGTACGGCGGCGCGTCCATCGAGCAGCGGCGCGTTGATCATGCCCGACACCTGTCCGCCCGGCTCTCCGCCACGCAGACTCGACGCGGATATGGAGGTCCAGGCGGCGAAGGCGCTGGGATCCGGGCGATGGGTCGTGAACTGCAGGACGCCGCCCAGAGACCCGGCGCCATAGAGCGCGCCTTGCGGCCCCCGCAGAACCTCGACCTGCGCGATGTCCAGCATCAGCAGATCCGGATCGGGCGCGTTGTAGGTCAGGCGCACATCGTCGAGATAGATGCCGACCATCGACTGGGTCTGGCCGGTCAGCGGGCCATCCGACAGGCCCCGCAGGATCACCTTATCCCGGCCGGGGCCCAGGTTGGTGACGGTCATGGCCGGCATGACCAGCGCCAGGTCATTGGCGTCGCGAACGCCCTGGGCCACCGCGCTCCGCTCGTCGAGCACGCTGACCGAATAGGCCAGGCGATCGGCCAAGGTCGGCCGGCGCGTCGCCACGACGACCAGTTCCGAGAGCGGCGCCATCGGCGGCTCCACCTCGCGGACCAGCACGACGGGCGCGACCGGCCTGACGACCGGCGGCGGCGCCTGGACGATCTGATAGGCCCGGCTGTCGATCCGGCGGATCTCGCAGCCGGTGTCCTGGACCAGCGCCTTGAGGACGATCTCGGGCGCGCCTCGGCCCGAAAAGCCGCGCGACGGGCCGCAGCCCTGCGTGGCGCTGACATCGATCGAGACGCGCGCCTGAAGCGCGAAAGCCGTCGCGACCTGCCTCAAGGGACCGGGCGGAACGGCGAAGACCGCCTGCGCCTCGGCGCGCGCGACTATAGGCGCAACGGCGAATCCCATCGCCGAGGCGAGCCAAACGCGACGCCACGCACCGGTCGGCAAATCACCCCTCCCCGATCACCTTAGACTGATTTCCTCACCCGTACGATCTACGTGCAGGGACGCATAGGTCGCCAGCAGGCGGACGGCGGCGTCCTCGTCATCGAGCGCGATCACGCCGGAGAAGCGGCGATTGGCGGCCTCGGGCGCGATGCGGATCGGGGTCGCAAACCGGCGGTTCAGGTCGGCGACGATATCGCCCAGCGTCTCGTTGTCGGCGACCAGTTGGCCCTGCGACCAGGCGAAGGCGTCGCTGGCCTCGACCCGGCGCACCTGGGCCGTGTCGGAGCCCTGGACGTGGCGCAGCTCCTGGCCGACCGTCAGGCGCGTCGGCGTCTGGCCCTTGGCGTCGCGCTGGGCGACCTCGACGATCCCCCTGCGCACGGTGACGCGGACGCTGCGGCCGTCATTGCGGATGTTGAACTCGGTGCCGATCACCCGCACGGCCTGGTCGCCCACGCCAATCACGAAGGGGCGCGAGGGATCCTTGGCGACATCGAAGCTGGCCTGGGCCAAGCCCATCTCGACCCGGCGCGCCTTCCAGCCCAGCCGCACGCTGAGCTTGGAACCGCCGTCCAGCGTGATGTGCGTGCCGTCGGCCAGATCGATGCGACGCGTTTCGCCGGGCTTGGTCTCGTAGGTGACCAGCGCGCCCTGCGAAGCGTTCCATAGCGCCGGGCCGCCGATCATCACCGCCAGCGAGGCGGCGATCGCGCCACCGATCCAGGCGCGGCGCGGCGCGGCGGACAGCTTACGCCGAGCGGCGGGGAATTCGATCACATTGGCGACGGACGGCGTCAGCGCGCCGGCGATCTCGTCTCGCCGCTCGGTCAGATCGGCGACGATCAGCTCGGCCTCCTCGAAGGCCTCCTGGCGCGCGGGCGAGCCTTCCAGCCAGTCGGTCAGGGCCATCCAGTCATCGGCCGTCGCCGCGTCGGACTGGACGCGGACCAGCCACGCGACCGCTTCGTCGCGTAGGCCCTCCTTCGTCTCGTGTGTCCGATCGCTCATCCGACTTCGCCGCTTTCTAGAAGGCGCTTCGCCTGCCTGTTCGCCTCAAAGACGCCATAAACGGACAGGCGCCTCAGAAAAATTTCAGCAGCGGCCCTCATGGCCACCGCCCAACCTTAGCGACGATCAGCTTGAGGCTGCTCATCATGTACTTCTCCACGCTGGAGCGGGACACGCCCATGGCCTGCGCGGTCTCGGCGTGACTGAGCCCCTCCAGCTTGTGCAGGCGGAAGGCCTCCTGGGCCGCCGGAGGCAGCGACTTCACCGCCTTCAGGATTTTCTCCAGCTGCAGTCTGGCCGCGGCGGCCTGATCGGCGGGTGCCTCGTCGGCCACGTGCGCGCCGCCCACGTCCGAGACATGGGCCCCGTGCCATTGCGCGTCGCGCGCCTCGGCCCGGCGTCGCATCTTGATGCGGTCCAGCATCAGGTTCGAGCCCAGGCGGAAAAGATAGGCCGCCGGATTGTCCACAGGCTCGGCCGGCGGCGGGGTGATCTTGAAATAGATGTCCTGCACTAGGTCCTCGGCCGCCTCGTCCGAGCGCAGGCGCGCCCGGAAATAGCGGACTAGGTCCTCGCGCCGCTCCATATAGGCGGAAAGCAGGGGATGGACGGGTTCGTCGTCCAAGGCGCGGCGGCGCTCCTCAAGGCGGGCGTCGAGAATCCGACCCCCGACAATCTTTCCGAACCCAAAGCGCGGCGCAACCTTCCACTGCCAAGGCCTGCAAAAGGCCCTCGCCGCCCCGTTGCGTCCGGGACACGAAGTCGCCGACAAGCGTCGCAAGGCTCAGGCGCTACTGACCCAAGCCCAGGTCAAGCTGCGCTAACGGCGCAACGCGAAGCCCGCATAGAGCGTGCGCGGCGCCGAGAAGCTGGTCGCGCCGTCAGCCGTCTGGGCGACGGCGAGGTCGGCGTTCAAGGCGTTGTCAGCGGCGAGATACACCTCGCTGCTCGGCGACAGCGCCCAGCCGGCGCGAAGGTCGAGGCTGGCTCCGGCCTTCAGCGTCCGTTGGTTCAGGTCGTCCTCATAGCGCTTGCTCTCGTAGCGCAGATCCGCGTCGAGGCTCAGGCGCTCCAGCGGCTTCCAGCGGGCGCCAGCCGTCACCGTCAGGGCCGGCGCCTGGGCCGGGAGCTTGTCGGTGAGCTGGGGCGCCAAGCTTCCGCCATCCACCCGCGCGTGGGTCGCGGAGAAAGCGGCGCGAACCGTCCAGGCGGGCGAGAGATCAGCAGCGATGTCGCCCTCCAGCCCATAGGCGTTGATCTCGCCCGCATTGCGCCGCTGGCGCAGCACGCCGCCGGCCGGAATGAACCCCGCGACCGGGAAGGTCCCCGGGCCGATGCCGACCGTCACGTTGGTGATCGGGTCCTGGACCTGATTGTAGAAGAGCCCGAGACTCCACTTCACCGCGCCCTCGCCCGAGAATCCGGTCTCCACGCCGTACAGCGTCTCCGGCTTCAAGGCGGCGTTGGCCTCGGTCACGTCGTTGCCGACGCGGAACGGGCGGTGCAGTTCGTTCAGCGTCGGCGGCCGTAACCCGGCATAGGCTGCGGCGCGGACCCAGGTGTCGCCCGTCAGACGCTGGCGGACGCCGGCGCGCGCCGTCGGCGTCGTTCCGGAGGCGTCGGCCACGGCCGCATCGAGCGTCAGCGCCCCGGTCGCGGCGTCCCGCTCGCGCCGCACGCCATGGTACGAGCGCCAGCCGTCCAGCCGCGCGCCGCCCGTCAGCGAGAAGTCCGGCCGGCTGTAGCTCGCCTCGGCATAGACGCCGCCGACCAGCGTGCGCCCGCCCGCCGTCCGCTGCCGGGTGAAGGCGCCGTTCTGACAGCGGAAGCGTTCGTTGGTGCGGCCTTCGGTCGCCCGAACGTCGCCGCCCAGCTCCCAGGACCAATCGTTCGACCTGCCCTGCCAGGCGGCGTTCAGGCCATACCCGCTGGCGGGCGTGGAGTACTGGTCGTTGGCCGGCGTGGTTGCGGCGCGCCCGGCGGCCACGGCGGCCGAGGTGTTCTCCAGATCGCTGGACCGCGCCCAGGCCTGAAGCCGCCAGCGCTCGCTCGCCAGGGTCAGTGCCAGCGAACTTCCCGTGGCGTTAGACTTGGCGCCGAACAGGCCCGCGCCGCGCTTTTCCTGGAACGCGCCGAGCCGCGCGGCCCAGCGCACGCCGCCGGCCTCGCCCTGGATCCGGGCGGCGACCGAGCCATCCGCCAGCGTGGTCGGGACATCGGCCGCGCCCGCCGCCGCGCCGCGCACGGGACGGTAGCCGTCGGTGCGCGAGCCGCTGGCGGTCAGCAGCAGATGATCGGTCCCGAAGGTCCCGCCCCCGCGCCAGCTGCCGCGCTCGCCGCCTTGAATCGTCAGGCTGGAAAAGCCGCCGCCCGCCGCCCGCTCGCGCAGGGCCACGACGCCGGTCAAGGCGCCCGCGCCATAGGGCCCCGCCCCCGCGCCACGCACGATGGTCGCGCCGGACAGGCCTTCGCCCGGCAGCGCCGTCCAGATCACCCAGCCGCCGAACGGATCGTTCTGCGGCGCGCCGTCCAGCGTCACCAGCGCGCGGCCCGCGCCCGACGGCGCGACCGCGCGCAGGGACAGACCCTGGATCGTCGGATTGGCCGCGTCGCTGCCGGTGCGCCGGAACAGCGACACGCCCGGCGTGGTCTTCAGGACGTCATCGAGCCGCGCCGAAGCGCCGAGTTGCGCCGCGTCATAGGTCGCGGTGGAGAAGGCCTCCTGCCCCGCCAGCGGCGGCAGCCTCGGCGCCTCGATAACGACGGCGGAGACCGGAGACGGCGGGGCGTCGAACAGCACGAAGACCTCAGGATTGCGAACGGCCAGGATTTAGCCAAAGCCCTGGCCGTCCGCCATCGTTCCGCTTAGCCGAGCGCTTTCTTGTAGAGCGCCAGCAGGTTGCTCCACGCCGTCTCGGCGGCGGCCTCGTTGTAGACTTGGCTGCCCTTGACGGTCCAACCGTGGTCGGCGCCTTCGAACACCTCGACCTGCGCCGGCAGTTTGGCCTCGGCGAAGGCGGCCTTCAGCTTGTCCTTCACGGTCGGGTCTTGCTTGTCGTCGTTGTCGGCGATCTCGATCAGATAAGCCGCCTTGGTCTTGGGCAGCAGCAGGTGCGGGCTGTCGGGCTTGGCCGTCAGCAGGCCGCCGCCGTGGAACGAGGCCACGGCGCCGATGCGGTTCGGCACGGCCGCGGCGGTCTGGAACGACAGCGGTCCGCCCATGCAATAGCCCTGCACCCCGGCCTTCTTGGTTTGGTTGGTCTGGGGCTGGGCGTCGAGGAAGGCGAGATAGGCGACAGCGTCCTTGGCCGTGCCCTCGGGCGTGACCGTCGCCCGCAGCGGCGTGATCTTGGCCCAATCGTCTCGGTTGTTGAAGTTGAAGGCGCCCTCGATCACCGGCGCCTTCTTAACCCGGTAGTAGAGGTTCGGAACCAGGACGACATAGCCGGCGGCGGCGAGGCGCCGCCCCATGTCGCGGAAGACGGGCCGCAGGCTCAGCACGTCGGGCCACAGCAGCACGGCCGGGAACTTGCCCTTGGCCTTCGGGTAGAACAGCGCGGCGTCGGCGGTCCCGTCCGGCGTCTTGATCTCGACATCCTTCTCCACGACCGTGTCGTCGGCGCGGGCCACGGTCGCGACGCCGGTGAGGGCGACCGTCATCAGGCCGAAGGCGCGGCGGGAAACGCTGGGGTCGTGCACGAGGCCTTGGTGGATATCGTCATCGCACATGGCGGTCTCCTCCGGATGGTTTGGGCGGGCACGCTATAACCGCGTTATCCATTCGCCTATCCCCTTTGCGGGCCCGGTCAGGCGCCGGACGCGTAGGTCGCCTTGCCGGGCAGCAACAGATCCTGCTTTCGGCCGTCGCACAGGGCGTAGCTGAAGCCGGACTGGATCGCCCAGGCCCCGACCTCGCCCTGTTTGTTGATCGCCAGGAAGCCGACCTGGATGTCCTTGGCCTGGGGCTTCTTCTTCAGGATGCGCTCGACGGCCTCGCGGCAGGCGGCCTCGGGCGAGCGACCCTGGCGCATCAGCTCAACGACCAGGAAGCTGCCGACATTGCGGATCACCTCCTCGCCGACGCCGGTCGAGGTCGCGCCGCCGACCTCGTTGTCGACATAGAGGCCGGCGCCGATGATCGGGCTATCCCCCACCCGGCCGCGCATCTTCCAGGCCATGCCGCTGGTGGTGCAGACGCCGGCGATGTGCCCCCTGGCGTCGATCGCCAGCATGCCGATGGTGTCGTGATTGTTGGCGCCGCCCGGCGTGCCGAGCTGGCCCGTGGTCTTGCCGTAGTCCATGACCTCGCTATTGGCCCTGGGCTGGTACTTGGCCTCTTTCTTCCACGCCTCCCAGGCGGCCCTCGATTCCGGCGTCAGCAGTTCCTCGCGCGGGAAGCCCTGCTCCAGCGCGAACTGCAGCGCGCCCGCGCCGACCAGCATCACGTGTGGCGTCTTCTCCATGACGCGGCGGGCGACCGAGATCGGGTGGGCGATATGCTCCAGCGCCGCGACCGAACCGCAGTTGCCCAGCTCGTCCATGATGCAGGCGTCCAGCGAGACATGGCCGTCGCGGTCCGGATAGCCGGCCCGACCGACGCTGTGGTTCTTGAGGTCCTGCTCGGGAACGCGCGCGCCAGCCTCCACGGCGTCCAGGGCGCGGCCGCCCTTTGACAGCACGGCCCAGGCGGCCTGGTTAGCGGCGACTCCGAAGTCCCAGGTCGAGATCACGCAGGGCCCGTCCAGACGGACGCTCTCGCCCGTCGCCGCGGTCGCTCGCGCGCCCAGCATCGCCGATCCGGCCAGGGTCGCGCCGATCAGGCCTCTACGATTCATCATGCCGCTGTGCTCCAACAAGACAGCCGAATCCGTAACACGGCCGGAGAAAGACGATGACCGCACAACGCGTCCTGCTGGAAGTCTGTGTCGATACGCCCGCCGGATTGGCGGCGGCGATCGCCGGCGGGGCGGATCGGATCGAACTTTGCGCGGCTCTGACCTTGCAAGGGCTGACGCCCGCGCCCGGCCTGATGGCCCTTGCGACCAAGTCGCCTATTCCCGTCTATCCGATGATCCGGCCGCGCAATGGCGACTTCTGCTACGACGCGCGCGACCTCGACACCATGAAGCGCGACATCGACGCCGTGCGGAAGTACGGCCTGGCGGGCGTCAGCATCGGGGCCAGTCGTCCGGACGGCGAGCTCGATCTTGAGGTGCTGGGCGCCCTCGTCGAACATTCCGAGGGCCTGGGCATGACCCTGCACCGCGCCTTCGACCTCGTGGCGGACCAATCGGCGGCCTTGGAAATCGCGATCGAGATGGGCTTCGAGCGCGTGCTGACCTCGGGCGGCGCGATCAGCGCCCTGGCCGGCGCCGAGCGGATCGCCGCCCTGGTCGCCCAGGCCAACGGCCGCATCGGCATCCTGGCCGGCGCCGGCGTTCGAGTCTCGAACGTGGCGGACCTCGTTCGGAGCACTGGCGTGCGCGAGGTGCACGGTTCGTTCGGCGGCCCCCGCCCCGGCGCCGACCCGGCCTCGAAGCTCGGCGCCATGGGCTTCGCGCCGCCCACGCTGCAGGACACCGACGAGACGACCGTGGCCGAGGTCGCGCGGATCCTGCGCGGCCTGTCTTAACCCTGGATGATATGCGGCACGAACCGCGAGCGGTCGCGCGTCACACGACCCCGATCCTCACGCACGCCGACGCCGGCGGGCTGGTCGCCGATCACCCAGGAGCCGACGACCGGATAGTTCGCGCCGAACTTCGGCGGCGGCTTCAGTTCCTGGCGGATCCAACCTTCGGCGCCGTAGCCTTGATCCAGCACACGACCCTTGCGACCGTTGGTCCACAGCTCGACGTTGGCGCCCTCGCGGCTGAACAGCGGCTTGCGGGCGTAGCTGTTTCCCAACCGCTCGACCTTGGGGTCGTCGTCGAAATAGGTCTCCAGCAGGTTCGGATGACCCGGATGGCGCTCCCACAGCAGCGGCAGCAACGCCTTGTTCGACAGCAGCGCCTTCCACGGCGGCTCCAGAAACAGGGTCCTGGAGCCGGCGATGTTGGCCGCGTACGGCTCGCGCAGCATGTCCTCCCAGGGGTACAGCTTGAACATCGCGCCGATGATGTAGTTGTCCTGGTCGACGAACCGGCCGTCGGCGTCGAGGCCGATCTCCGTCGTCGGCACGAACTTGGGCTCCAGCCCCGCCAGCCGCGCCATGTCCTCCAGGAACCGCACCGTCTGACGGTCCTCGACGAAATCGGGATCGCTAGCGAAATGGACGAAGCCGCCGTTCGGGAAGATCGCCTTGAACCGCTCGGCGAGTTGGTCGTGCAGGCTGTTGAACTGGTCGGTGCTCTCGGGCAACGCGCCGCGCTGGATCAGGTCCTCCAGCCATAGCCACTGGAACACCGCCGCTTCATAGATGCTGGTCGGCGTGTCGGCGTTGTACTCGTAGAGCTTGGGCGGTCCGGCCCCATCGTAGAAGAAGTCGAACCGGCCATAGAGCGACGGATCACGGGCCTTCCACGAGGCGGCGACGACATCGCGGGAGGCCTCGGGGATCTGCAGCTTGGCCATCAAGGCGTCGCTGCCGACGGCGTCTTCCACAAACTCAAGGCACAGCTTGTGGAGCGCCTCGGTCGCGGGCTCCAGATGCCCTTCGACCTCCTCCAGCGTGAAGGCGTAGGCCGCCCGCTCGTCCCAATAGCGACGGCCATCGGCGTGATGCCAGGTGAAGCCGACAGCCTCGGCCCTGGACTTCCAGCCCGGCCGAGGCGTCAGGGTAAGACGGCGCATCAGGCGTCCTTGGAGCCGGCCTTGACCTTGTCCTCGATGGCCAGCATCGGGGCGGGCAGCGCCTCGTCCTTGGGCGCCATCAGGCGGGCCAGCACGTCCTCGGCCCCGCCGCCGCCCGGCAGGATGCCCGCGGCGGCCAGCTTGGCGTCGAGGTCGGCGCCGGTCTTGCGGTCCTCGGTCTCGCTGTGCAGGCGGAACTGCTCCTCGCGGACGGCCTGGCGCTCCTTGATGCGCTTGAGGCTGTCGGCGGCCGAACCGACGACGCCGCTGGCCGAGCCCGAGCGCGAGATGACGGCGGCCTGGGCCTTCTGGACGCTCTCGTTGACCTTGACGATCTCGATCTCGCGGCGGAGCGCCTCGATCTTGACGTCCGTCTGGGAAATGACCGTGCGAAGCTTTTCCTCGGCGGCGCGAAGCTCGGTCATCTGGCCGGACTTCTGGGTCGCGTCCTTTTCGAGGTCGGCGATGCGTTGGGCGACTTCGAGGGCCAGGGCCTGGTCGCCCTTGCCCATGGCCGCGCGGGCCGAGGCCTCGTACTTGCGGATTTGATCCGTCAGGCCGGCGACCTCGGTCTCCAGCGACCGGCGGCGGGCGACCAGCTTGGCCAGTTCGTCGCGCGCCTTGCCCTGGGCGTTGTCGGCGTCGCGGATTTCCTGATCCAGGATCCTCAGGGCGTTGGCGTCCACGATGGTCTGCGCCCCGTCGTGCGCGGTCCCGCGGAACAGGGCCGAGAGCTTGCTCCAGATCGACATTCGAAGGTCTCCAGGTCTTGTTCGTTAGGCGGCCGCGCCGCGGCTCTTTTCGAAGGTGTCGCGCAGATCGCTGGCGGCGGCGATGGCGTTGTCGGCCAGGGTGCGCAGCTCGATCACCAGGGTCTGCAGGGTGGTCTTGGACGAGATCTCGCCCATCAGTTCGTAATAGTCGCGGCCTTCGACGGTCGTGATGCCGAAGTTCGACAGCGGGACGATCTTCTGCGCCTTGAGCAGGAATTCGTTGAAGGCCGCGCGATCGTTCTGCTCGTCGCACGGCCAGAGCAGGGTCGAGACCACCAGTTGCAGGCCGCCGCCGCTGACATAGATCGGCAAGTCGCCGAACTCATGCATCACGACCAGCAGCACGGGCTCTACGCCCTCGACGACGGTGACGGTCATTTCGCCTTCGCGCACCAATGCGCTTTCCACGAGCCCGTCACGCAGGCTGTGGATCGTCCAGGCGGTGTCGATAACGGAGTCCATGTGTCTGACGCCCTTGGGAGGGTTGGGGTTGGTTTTCAGGGCCGGCCCACGGGCCGACTCCACGACGATGGCTTGGACAGCCGAGAGAATGTCGGGCTTGCACGCCGCCGGGGCCCAGACCTCGATCTTCACGAAGCCGGCCTGCCGACGGGCTTCACGCCACGCGCGGGTTCTTTCGGCGGCCTGAGCGCCTCTCGTCGGTTTGGCAGGCATGCGTTACATGTACGCATAACATGTATACTTGACAAGCCGCCGTTCGACGTCATCCTGCGCCCGACTTGATCGAGGGACAAGCGCGTCCCGAGGTAGAGCTGGCGACGCCGCTCACATAGGCATGCCGGCCAGGGATTCGAGGGCCCGCGGACCGCGATGTTCGGAAAGCTTTTCGGCAGGAAGGACGCCCAGCGCCCCGCCCTGCCCGTCATCCGCAACGTGACCATTGGCCGGACCGTGGTGCTGGACCCGCTGGCCTGGAGGCGCTTTAGCGGCGAAGCGAAGTTCGCGCTCGACCGCGACACGCTGGAGATCACGGCCCAAGGACTGATCCAGCTGAATGACGGCGCGTTCGTCCACCGCTTCTATACGGACGACGAGATCCTGTTCCAGGTCGTCTCGGACGACCGCGAAGGCCAGCGCGCCAACGACTTCACCGTCTTCGTCCCTTGGGCCAGCGAGTATCCGGCGGACCGCGCCGACCGCGACCTGTGGGCCGAGCGGCTGCGGGCGCGCACGTTCCAGGCCGAGGGCCTGCCGACCTACCGCCGCTTCTGGTTCGGCGAGGAGGCCGAGCGCCAGGAGCCGGTCACGCTCTGGGAAGACGTCTATTATGATCGCGAAGGCGCGGCGCCCGACCGACGACTCTTCCAGACAGCCATGCTGTTCCATCGCGAGCTCTCGGGCGGCGAAGGCCGTGAGCTGCTGCTGGCGCTGACCGCCGAGCCCGAGGACGGCGACGTGACACAAGAGACAATGATCGGCCTGCCGCTGTCGGTGGGCGAGTTCAAGGCTTGAGGGAGAGGCCGATGTTCGATTTCACGGCGTTCCAGGACGGGGCGATCGCGTTCCTGGTGGCCTTCGCAGCCGCCGGCCTGTTCACCATCGCCTTCAAGTACGTCTACCAGTGGGTGACGCCCTATAACGAGAAGGCGCTGATCCGGCAGGGCAATCTGGCCGCCGCCATCGCCCTCGCGGGCGCGCTGATCGGCTATGTCCTGCCGCTGGCCTCGGCGCTGAGCCACACGGTCAGCCTGCCCGAGTTCGCCGCCTGGGCCACCCTGGCGGGCGTGATTCAGGTCGCCGCCTTCACCGGCGTGCGCCTGGTCGCCCTGCCTGACGTCAAGGCGCGGATCGAGAACGGCGAGACCTCGATCGGCGTCTATCTGGCGGGCATTTCGATCGCGGTCGGCGTGCTGAACGCCGCCTGCATGACCGCGTAGGGGACGCGCCATGAGCACGCGCAAGCGCTCCGCCTCACTGCAGCTGACCACCATGCTGGCCGGCGCGGCCAGCCTGACCCTGGCGGGCTGCGATGATCCCGGCGCCGGCGCCCAGGCCGGCTGGGACCCTAATCGCGGCGAGCAGATCGAGGCTTTCAGCTACAAGTCCCTTGAGGAGTGCAAGTCGGCCAACGAGGTCTCCGACCAGCAGTGCGACACCTCCTGGGCCGCCGCCCAGAAGGACGATCAGAAGAGCGCGCCGCGCTACGAGGCGCGCGCCTCGTGCGAGGACGTCTATGGCGCCGGCAACTGCGTGCCGCGTAGCGAGCAAGGCGGCGGCAGCTTCTTCACGCCCCTGCTGGCGGGCTTCGTGATCGGCCGGATGCTGGACGGCGGCGACTCCTATCGCGGCACGGGCCTCTATCGCCGCAACGACGACTATGGCGGCGGCTACTACTCGACCTGGGGCGGACGCCTGGGACGCGACTACGGCACCGGCCGTACGGTCATTCCGCGCGAGAGCATTGATCCGCCGGACACCATCCGCAACGCGCCGCCCAAGGTCCAGACGCGCACCTCCGTCGTGTCTCGGGGGGGCTTTGGCGGCGGTCGCAGCTATGCCCATAGCGGCAGCTACAAGGGCTTCGGCGGCTAGATCGCTCGCGCATTTTTGCGATTGACTCGCAACTAGACATCCCGTTTAGTTGAGAAGTGTTCGCAAGAACGCGTCGGGCCGCTCACCGAAGTCGGTTCGCCAGGGCGGGTGTCGGCCCCCTGCTCGGCGAGGAGATTTCCGGCGTGCGGTCCGACCTTTTCCCTGATCCCTTTCACCAAGCTTCCGTCGACGATTGCGGCCCTACCGCGCTAACGCGCGGCGAGCGCGTGCTGCTGTGGATGCTGCGTCAGTGGGTAACCGCCAGGGTGCTGGGCCAGGAGCCTGGCGAGCGTCTGTCGCGCGAGGCCGGCGCGCTCGTCTCGCCCCGCGTAGCCGCCGCCTTCATCCTGATGATGACCACCATCGAAGGCCAGGTCCGCCGCCCCCTGTGCGTCGGCGCGCCCTGCCGTCAGAGCTATGCCGAGGATGAGCAACGCCTCGTGACGGCCTGCGGCGTCTGTCCCGCCTCGCCTGAGATCGCCGGCCGTTTGCTGGAGGACCTGGTGATCGCGCCGGAGGCGGTGGTCGTGACGGCGCGCTTCCTCAACATGGCGCTCGCGCACGAGGCGCTCGCCCTGCCGTTGCGGTTCGAGGAGCCGAAACACGCGAAAGCCGCGCGCCCCACGCTGCACTGAGCCCCTATCAATAGCCCTGGTGCGCCAGGCGCTGGGCCAAGGCCCGCGCCGCCATCTCGACATCGCGCCAAGTCACGTCGAAGTCGCTGGCGTCGCCATAGTAGGGATCGGCGACCGCCCTTCCCTGGTGTCCGGGCACAAGGTCTAGCAGCAGCCCCAACTCCGCCGTCGTATCGCGCGGCGCCAGAGCCCGCAAGCCGTTCAGGTTGGTCTCGTCCAGCGCGTAGATGTGGGTGAAGTTTCGGAAATCGTCCCTGGTGACCTTGCGGGCGCGCTGGCGGGCGATGTCGACGCCATTGCGGCGCGCGGCCGCGATCGCACGGGGATCGGGCGGCTCGCCCACGTGCCAACCGCCGGTGCCGGCGGAGTCGACAACCACGTCCAGCTGCATCCGCTGAACCTCGGCCCGGAAGGCCCCCTCGGCCAGCGGTGAGCGACAGATATTGCCCAGGCACACGAACAGAACCGAAGCCTTCGCCATCAAGCCCTTCCCCAGCCGCCGCCACCGGGCGTCTCGATCACGATAGCGTCGCCCGCCTCGACTCGCACCAGGTCCGTGGCCGCCATGCGCGCGACGCCGCCGTCGGCGCGTTCGACCCGCGCCGCGCCGAGCGCGCCCGGTTGGCCGCCCTCCAGGCCGAACGGCGGCACGCGTCTACGATTTGACAGCAAGGTCACGGTCATCGATTCTCGGAAGCCGATCTTGCGCACGACGCCGTCGCCGCCGCGATGCGTCCCTTCGCCGCCGGAGCCGCGCCGGATCGAGAAGGCCTCGACCAGCACCGGATAGCGCGCCTCCAGCACCTCGGGATCGGTCAGGCGGCTGTTGGTCATGTGGGTCTGGACCGCGTCGGTCCCGTCGAAGTCCGGCCCCGCGCCCGAACCGCCGCAGATGGTTTCGTAGTACTGGCGCCGCTCGTCGCCGAAGGTGAAGTTGTTCATCGTCCCTTGGGCCGCGGCCATCACGCCCAGCGCGCCATAGAGAGCGTCGACCACGACCTGGCTGGTCTCGACGTTACCCGCCACCACCGCCGCCGGATAGCGCGGCCGCAGCATCGAGCCTTCCGGGATCACCAGCTCGACCGGCCGCAGGCAGCCGTCGTTCATCGGGATCTCGTCGTCCACCAAGGCGCGGAAGACATACAGCGCCGCCGCCCGGCAGATGGAGGCCGGGGCGTTGAAATTGGTCGGGACCTGATCGCTCGTGCCGGTGAAGTCGACGCGGGCTGTGCGCGCCTTCTGGTCCACCTCGATCGACACGCGAACGACCGCGCCGTCGTCCAATTCGTAGGCGAACGCGCCGCTCTTCATCGTCGCCAGTACGCGGCGGACGGCCTCCTCGGCGTTGTCCTGAACGTGGGCCATGTAAGCCTCGACGACGTCCTGGCCGAACTCAGCGACCATGGCGGTCAGGGCCTCGGCCCCGCGCGCGCAAGCGGCGATCTGGGCCTTCAGGTCGCCGATGTTCTGGTCGGGATTGCGCGCCGGCCACTTTCCGGAGGCCAGCAGCGCACGGGTCTCGGCCTCGCGGAACCGGCCGCCCTCGACCAGCAGGAAGTTCTCGATCAGGACGCCCTCTTCCTCGACCGTCCGGCTGTTCGGCGGCATCGAGCCGGGCGTGATCCCGCCGATGTCGCCCTGGTGTCCTCGGGCGGCGACGTAGAACAGCAAGGCCGCGTTCTTGTCGAACACGGGCATGACCACGGTCACGTCCGGCAGGTGGGTGCCGCCATTGTAGGGCGCGTTCAACATGTAGACGTCGCCAGGCTTCAGGCCGCGTCCATCGTTCAAGCGCGCGTCGCGGATCGCCCGCACGCTGTCGCCCATCGAGCCCAGGTGCACAGGCATGTGCGGGGCGTTGGCGATCAGGTTTCCATCCCGGTCGAACAGGGCGCAGGAGAAGTCGAGCCGCTCCTTGATGTTGACCGAATAGGCGGTGTTCTGAAGGGCGAAGCCCATCTCCTCGGCGACAGCCATGAAGAGGTTGTTGAACACTTCCAGCATGACCGGATCGGCCTCGGTCCCGATCGCCTTGCGGGCCGGCAGGGCGACGACGCGGTCGAGGACCAGGTTCAGGCGGGCGTCGACGGTCGCGCGCCAGCCGGGCTCGACGACGGTGGTGCCGGTGCTTTCGCGGATGATGGCGGGGCCGAGGATCTCTGCGCCGACGGCCAGGGTCTCGCGGTCGAACACGGGCGTGGCGTGAAGCGCGCCGGCCATCCGCGCCTCGACCATCGCCAAGGCCTTCGGCGCGCCGTCGCCCTTGGCCCCGCCGAAGCTCGGCTCGGCGCCAGCGTCGGCGTGGCCGATCGCCTCGACGGATAGCGTCTCGACCACCAGAGGCGTCGCGGGCGAGGTGAAGCCGAAGCGGCGCTGGTGCTGGTCTTCGAAGGCCGCTCGCACGGCGGCGGCGGCGGCGAACGGCACGACAAGCGGCGTGTCCGTACCGGCGTACTTCACCCGCAGGCTCGCGACGGTTTCGACAGAGGCCATCGGCACGTCCTGTATCCGCAAGGCCGTCTCGGCTTCGCCCGCCAGAGCAGCCGCCCGCGCCGCCAGATCGCCGGCGTCGTCCAGCGGCCGCTCGACCGTCTCCTCGCGGATCAGGCGCAGGTCGGCCAGCCCCATGCCATAGGCCGAGAGCACGCCCGCGAACGGGTGGATCATCACCTTGGTCATGCCCAACGCGTCGGCGACGAGGCAAGCATGCTGCCCGCCCGCGCCGCCAAAGCACGCCAGCACGTAACGCGTGACGTCGTAGCCGCGCTGGATCGAGATCTGCCGCACGGCCTTGGCCATGTTCTCGACCGCGATGGTGACGAAACCCTCGGCGACTTCTTGCGGGGTCATGGCCCTGCCGGTCGCCCGCGCGATCTCGGCGGCCATCGCCTCGAAGCCGCGCGTCACGGCCTGGACGTCCAGCGGCTGGTCGGCGTTGGGTCCGAACACCTTCGGGAAGAACTCGGGCCGCAGCTTGCCCAGCATGACGTTGCAGTCGGTCACCGTCAGCGGCCCGCCTCGACGATAGGCCGCCGGCCCGGGAACCGCGCCGGCCGAGGCCGGGCCCACGCGAAGGCGCGCGCCGTCGAATGAACAGATGGAGCCGCCGCCCGCCGCCACGGTGTGGATATTCATCATCGGCGCGCGCATCCGCACGCCGGCCACCACGGTCTCGAAGGCCCGCTCGTACTGGCCCGCATAGTGGCAGACGTCGGTCGAGGTGCCCCCCATGTCGAAGCCGATCACGCGGTCAAAGCCCGCCGCGCTCGCCGTTCGCGCCATGCCGACCACGCCGCCGGCGGGGCCCGACAGGATGGCGTCCTTGCCCCGAAAGGCGCGGGCGTCGGTCAGGCCGCCGTTCGACTGCATGAACAGCAACCGCGTGTCGTGACCCAGCGCGCCAGCCACCTGGTCCACATAGCGACGCAGGATCGGCGAGAGATAGGCGTCGACCACCGTCGTGTCGCCACGCCCGACCAGCTTCATCAGTGGGCTGACCTCGTGGCTGACCGAGACTTGAGCGAAGCCGATCTCGCGGGCCATCGCCGCAACGCGCGCCTCGTGATCGGTGAAGCGGAAGCCATGCAACAGCACGATCGCCACGGCGCGAAAGCCGGCGTCATAGGCGGCTTGCAGGTCCCGCCGCGCGGCGTCCTCATCCAGCGGACGCAGCACCTGGCCCTCGACGCTGATCCGCTCGCCGATCTCGACGACAAGGTCGTACAGGGCCTCGGGCTTGACGATATGGCGCTCGAACAGCTTGGGCCGCGCCTGGTAGCCAATGCGCAGCGCGTCGGCGTGGCCTTGGGTGATCGCCAGCACGGTCGGCTCGCCCTTGCGCTCGAGCAGGGCGTTGGTCGCGACCGTGGTGCCCATCTTGACCGCGTCGATCGTCGCGCCGTCCGGCAGCAGCGCGCGGACGCCCGCCACGGCGGCGTCGGCGTAGTGCTCAGGATTCTCCGAAAGTAGCTTGTGGGTGAAGAGCGTGCCGTCGGGCCGCCGCGCGACGATGTCGGTAAACGTGCCGCCCCGATCGATCCAGAACTCCCAGCCGCGCGGATCTTGGGTCATGAGGGGCGGAACTCCTTGCTCCGCCACCTCATAGCGGCTGGGGCCCCTACTTCAACAGCCCCAGCAGCTCCGCGGCCTGCCACAGGCCCAGCAACAGGAAGAGCACCGCCGCGCCGATGCGGACATACTTCAGCGGCACGATCTTGGTCGCCGCCTCGCCCAGATACACGGCTGGGACATTGGCCAGCATCATGCCCAGGGTGGTGCCGGCGGCGACCCAGGCGATCGAGTGGAACTTGGCGCCCAGGGCGACCGTGGCGATCTGGGTCTTGTCGCCCATCTCGACCAGGAAGAAGGCGATCGTGGTGGTCAGGAAGACGCCGTAGCGGCTGGAGCCCTGGCCTTCCTCGTCGTCGGCCTTGTCCGGGATAAGCGCCCAACCGGCCATGGCGATGAACGAGATGGCGATCGCCCACTTGAACCAGGCCCCGCTCAGGAAGTCGGACGCCCAGTAGCCCGCCGTGGCGGCCAGGGCGTGGTTGGCCAGGGTGGCGACCAGGATGCCCAGGATGATCGGGACAGGCTTCTTGAACCGCGTGGCCAGGATGATGGCCAGCAGCTGGGTCTTGTCGCCGATCTCGGCGATGGCCACGACCAGGGTCGAGACGAGCAGGGCTTCCACTGAAACAGTCCTCCGGGCCGGGCGCATGCCAATAGCGTCGACACCCCACCCGGCCCGGACGGAGATCGGCGCCATTGGTCTCGCCAAGGAAGCTTGAAAGTCCGCTTCCCTTCCCCGCGCCATGGTCCCCCTTCGAAAGAAAGAGGCACCAAGTGTGTTGACGGCGGGGCCCGCTGATAGGCGCGGGCGGCTACTCCCCAAAGGTGGGGCGCGTGTAGCGGAGGGGGTGGCGCGGGTCAAGGCGTCGGAGATGCTCCCCCGTGACACGGGGGAGCTGTCGCGGAGCGACTGAGGGGGCGAACGCGGCCTTCGCGCGGCTCGCCCCCTCCGGCCCTCTGGGCCACCTCCCCCGCGGCGCGGGGGAGGAACTAGGC
>NZ_LSJA01000130.1 GCF_001556515.1 Caulobacter sp. CCH9-E1
AACCCTCCTCTAAACGGAACCCTCAATCTGTCTCAAAGGCGCTGACGGCGGACAGGTGAAGGGTAGCGAAATAGGCTTGGAGCTTGGCTCTATCTCGCTGCAAAAGCCAAGCAGGCGTCGACTGAACTGGTTGCTTGACATCACGGAAGAACAACTTCTCGCATGATGGAATTGAGCGTGTTCAATTTTCACCCCCCAGCCGCTTCCATTCAGGTCGCAGCTCTTTAGACATGCGCTCAAGCTTCACGTCGGCGTACCATTTGTCGATCATCTCGACCGACGTACCGCAGTTCCGAGCCAGCAGGAACACATCCACGCCGGCGATGATCTGCTGGCTGATATAGAAGTGCCGGAACGAATAGCTCGTCCGGCGGACACCGTTGTGGTCCACGGCAAGGCCTGTTGCGGCCAGCAAGCCGTTTAGAGCCGTCTTCACCGAGCCAAGGCGAGCCCCTGTGGTCGTGGCGAAGACCGGATCCTTATCAGCAGGGTCACCGCCATGAAGTCGGACCCAATCCGACCACAGCATATCGAGCACCGGAAGAACGACCTCCATCGCCACGAAGGTCCGGCTCTTGGCCTTCCCTCTGGCGCGGATACGGATGTCTCTGTCACGAAGTGGAAGTTGGCGCCGTTCCCGGTAGTCGAGAATATCGCCCCAGTTCAGGTTCTTCAGCTCGGTTGGACGCATGCCACTGAACGCAGCGACCTTGATGTAGCAGTAGAGGATGAGGCGGTCACGGCGTACCGACGGATGCAGGAATTCTTCCTCCAACCGCGCCAAAGCAGCGGCTTCCAAGCGCGTAAACTCGCTCGCTTCGAAGCTTGGACGCGGCTTGGCGATCACCCTCGGGACGTTGATGTGCGGTATCGCCGAAGGCTGGACATAACCCCACTCAGCCGCCTGCCTAAACAGCGCCTTGATAGCGACGGCTTCGTGCCGCTGGGTGGCCGGTGATGGAGGTCTGCGTAGTTGTGGAGGGACGCGTCGGCGGACAGTTCGCCCACCCCGTTGATAGGCGATCTGCTCGACGTTCTGCCCTGGACCGCTGATCCAGTAGTTCCGCCGCCATTCCAGATATCGCGTTATCTCTCGCTGACCGATGGCGTCGATGTCGCGGTCACCGAAAAACTCCACCAGGTAGCGGTTGACCTTGAGAGCCCAGTTATGCGCCTGCGACTTGTTTCGCTCGCCCCGCGCAACGGCCTGGGCCGTATGGTCCAAGAACTCCTGCGCGACATCGGCAAAGCGCTTCGCCTGGCTTCTAAGGCCCAGCTTGGCGCGATGTTTGGCATCCGCCCAAACCTCCATCGCTTTGCTCTCGGCTTCCGCCCTGTCGCGGGTTTCAAGGCTACGCCGGATTTGCCCCTCGCCCTTGATCGAAAAGCGCACCCACCAGCTCGCGCTGCCTGCCCGCTGGAACAGTTGGAAGGGCAGGACTGCGCTAGGAGCTGTGCTAGCGGGCCTCGACCCTGCTTGAGCATCTGTAGGGGCGTATGGGGCGTTCAAATCGTAATGCACCAAGGCGTTATGAACTCGGATGGCTGTGCTGAAATCGTGCTAGCGCAGCCGCAGGGTCCAGATATTGGCCTTGAAATCTAAGGATTTTCCGAACGCGCAGAGGCGTTGTGCTAGCGCTGTGCTAGCTTAAATCCCGCCCAAATGGTCGTCGACCGAAGGGTTAATGTGTTGATTTTATTGAGGAAAAGTGGTGCCGCCTAGGTGACTCGAACACCTGACCTACGCATTACGAATGCGCCGCTCTACCGGCTGAGCTAAGGCGGCCCACGGACGCTTCGGGAGCGATCCCGGAGCGGAGGGAGCGCCTATTTAGCGGGGCGCGAGCCGCTTGCCAAGCGCCGTCTTGCACTAGAATTGCGACGGGGCGGGGGAGCTGGTTCCGGCGGGTCCGGAAGCGGCGGGGCGTCGAACACGCCCGGATCGTCCGGAATGGGCATCAGGGCGCCGCCGGTCTCGGCCGCGCGAATGAACGGCGTCGATTCGACGTAGGCCGACGGGATCTCGGGCAGGTCGCTCATCGTGCGCTCGCGGCGCTCGTGGCGCGGATGGATCAGCTGGCCGGTTTCGGCGTAGCTGACCGCCAGGCGCGCCCAGTCCTCGCGCTGATAGGCGAAGGCGCGGCCCTCGGGGTCGAGGTCGGACCAGTCGGGCTCGCGCGGCGCGTCGATCCCGCGCGCGATCCACGCGCGGGCCTCGTCAGGCTGGCCGTTGGCGGCGGCGACGCGGGCCATCAGTCCGGCGAACCGGGCGGTCGGGGCCTCCTGGTCCAGCAGCCGGGCCGCGGCGCGGGCGGCGATCGGGTCGCCGCCGATCAGCGCCGCCTCGACGCGCAGGATCAGGCTTTCACGAACCTCGGGGCGCATCGCGGCGAGAGCGGCCAGACGCTGGGCGCGGGCCTTGGGCGTCTCGTTGGTCTTTAGGTCGCGATAGGCCAGCCACAGCGCCGGGTGGGGCTGAGCTTTCCAGGCGGTCTCGATCAGCTGGCCGGCCTTGGCCGTCTTGCCGTCGTCGGCCAGCAGGCGGGCGGCCATGATCACGCCCGGGGCGAAGTCGGGCTTCAGCTTCACCGACTGATTGGCGAAGTCGAGCGCCTGGGCGCGGATCTTCGGGTCCGGCGACTCCTCGAGACTGGCGGCCGAGGCGGCCAGCAGGGCGGCGCGGCTGCGCTCGGCCACGGCGGGGGAGACGATCTTGCGTTCCAGGGCGCCCTGGACCAGCTGCAGGGCCGCGGCCCAATCACCAGCCTCCAGCCGCGCCTCCAGCAGGGCGCGCCAGGCCCAGCGGGCGGTGCGGGCCAGGCCGTAGGCGGTCTCGGCGTAGCGGAGCGCCGCCTGCCGGTCGCCGTCGGCCTGAGCCGCCTGCATCAGGCCGCGCAGGCCGGCCAGACGCATCTCCGGAAAGCCCAGCATGGCGTTGTAGGCGCTGGCGGCCGCGCCGCGATCCCCCGCCGTCTCGGCGGCCTGGGCGGCCAGGACGCGGACCAGGCCCGGCGCGTCCTCGGCCAGCTCGGCGGATTTCTGGGCGAGGCGCCGGGCTTCGGAGCCGTCTCCGGCCGCGACCGCGAGGAAGCCGCGGGTGAGGGCCTCGATGGCCTGCTTGCGCTTGGCCTCGGCCCGGGCGCGGGCGGCGCGGCGCGGGGCCTCGACGATCCAGATCACGCCGCGCCACAGCACGGTGAACAGCAGGGCCGAGAACAGGGTCAGCAGAGCGGCGGCGGCGGCCGTCATTTCGATTCGCCAGCCCATCCATTCCAGCGAGGCGCGGCCGGGCTCGCCGGTCAGGGCCAGCACGCTGACCGCCACGGCGGCCACCAGGAAAAGGGCGAAGACGACGCGGGTCATGGGGCGGTCTGCGTGATGCGAGCCAGGGCCGCCAGGGCGTCGGCGCGGACCGAGGCCACGTGGCGGTCGATCTCGACGCGGCGGTTGGCGGCGGCGAACCAGGGGGCCAACACCTCGCGGGCCGGATCTGGCAGCGCTTCCAGCGCCGCCACCGCGCCCTCGATATCGCCCTCGTCCAGCAGGACCTGGGCGCGGGCGAGGATCGCATCCGGCGTGGACCCCTTGATCGAGCCGACGTGACGGATCGAGACGATGCTGGACAGCGCGTAGCGGATGCGCGCGAAGAGGTCGGCGTCGGCGCCAGGATTGCGCGCGGCGCTGGCGGCGCGGCCCGCCAGATTGCCGAACTGGACGGCGAGGCCGGCGCGCGTCGGCGCGCCCAGGCGCGCCAGCGGCTCCAGGGCTCGCAGGCTGGGCGAGCCGGGCAGGACGCGCTGAAGGCCGGCGAGCTCCTCCGGGAAGGGACGCGAGCTGTTGGCCGCCTCGGCCATGGTCGAGACCGCCAGGGCGGCGGCGGCGGCGTCCGCGACGCTCTTCTGGGTCGTCTCCAGGGCGGTGACCCGGACATCCAGGCGCTCCACGTCGGCGGCGGGCGCGGCGGGCGCGACGGGCGCGACGGGCGCGGCGACGCTGGCCTCAACGGTGGGTGCGGGGGCCGGCGCGAGGCGCTCGGCGATCGGCTTGGGGCTGGGCGCGGCCAGGATCGGCGCCGCCGGCGAGGCCTTGGCCGGGAACAGGGTCGGTCCGAACCATGCGACGCCCGCGCCCAGGACCGCGCAAAGCAGGCAGAGGAACAGCCAGACCCACACGCTGGGGCCCATCACCCTCTTGCGCGCGTACAGCGCCGGATCGCTGGGGGCGACGATTTCAGCGGGGTCGGGTGCGGCGTTCATACGCCATTCGTGCCCCACCCCGCCGCGCCGCGCAACTTTGCGCTTAAGCTGTCAGCAGGGAGAGCAGCGTGGTTTCGTCCGGGCGCGGCGCGCAGGCCACAGAGCCGGGTTCGACCAGCGCCTCCAAAGGCGCGGCGACCGCTTTGGAAAGGCAGAGCGCCCGCAAGGCGGGAGCGGGTCGGCGCCTCAGGATTTCGGCCAGGCGCCGCGCCGCGCGAGGCGAATGCAGCAGCACGGTCAGGGGCCGGTCCATCAGGGCCAAGATGGTGTCGGACGGCGCGCGCTCGACCGTCTCATAGACCGCCACGCCGCGCGCGCCGACGCCGGCCTCGTTCAGCGTCGCGACCAGATCGCCCGCCGGCTCCCGCGCGCCCGTCCAGAGGATCGGGCCCGGCGCGGCGGCGACGATCAGGCGAGCCAAGTCATCGACATCGCCATCGGCGCTGGCGACTTGGGCGAAGCCCGCCTCGCGCGCCGCCGACGCCGTGGCGTCCCCCACGGCGAAGACGGGCGACGATCGCACATCGGAAAGCGCCGAGAAGGCCCGGACGCCGTTGACGCTGGTGAAGGCCAGGGCCGCTACGCCCGCCAGATCGATCGACGCCGCGATCGGCGCGACCTCCAGCAGCGGATCGACGACCGGCGTGAAGCCGAGCGCCGCGACCTTGGCCGCGGTCGCCTCGGCGCCGGGTCGGGCGCGGGTGATCCAGACCGGCGCGGCCTCCGTCACGGCCTACTCCGGCAGCAGGATGGCGTCGCCGCCTTCGGCGCGGACCTCGCCGCCCAGTTTGAGGCCCAGCGCCAGGGCTTCGCCGGCGTCGTCGGCGCCGGACAGGGTGATCTCGCCATGGCGACGGAAGCGCTGGGCGCCGTTCGGGGTCAGGGCCTCGACGATCATCGACAGGCGCGCGCCGTCCAGGGTGGCGCGGGCGCCGATGGCGGTGCGGCACGAGCCTTCCAGGGCCAGCAGCGCGCCGCGCTCGGCGGCGACGGCGATCGTGGTCGGACGGCAGCGGATGGCGTCCAGCCACGGCGCGCCGACATCCTCAGCCCGGGTCTCGATGACCAGGGCGCCCTGGCCAGGGGCCGGCGGGCAGGCGTCGGGGTCGATCCAGCTCTTGGTCAGGTGACCCAGGCCGAGGCGGTTCAGGCCCGACTGCGCCAGCAGTATGGCGTCGGCCTCGCCGCGCTCCAGCTTGGCCAGGCGGGTGTCGACATTGCCGCGCAGCATGACGATCTCGAGGTCCGGGCGGACGTGCAGCGCCTGCGCCTGGCGGCGCAGCGAGGCGGTGCCGAGACGCGCGCCCTTGGGCAGGTCTTCGAGCCGTTCGCAGATGTGGCTGATGAAGGCGTCGCGCGGATCTTCCCGCTCGGGCGTCGCGGCCAGGACCAGGCCCGGCGGCAACTCGGCGGGCATGTCCTTCAGCGAATGGACCGCGCAGTCGATGCGGCCGTCCAGCAGCGCTTCCTCGATTTCCTTGGTGAAGAGGCCCTTGCCGCCGATCTCCATCAGGCGGCGGTCCTGGATGCGGTCGCCGCTGGTGACGATCGGGATCAGCGGCGCGACCGCCTCGATCTCGTCCTTGGAAGCGCCGGCCGGCGCGCCGAGAGCGGCGGCGATGCGGGCCTGCATCAGTCCAGATTGCGCCAGCGAGAGCTTGGAGCCGCGCGCGCCAATGCGGATGGGAGGTTGCCGGGACACGGTCGGAACGTTACCTGCGGATGCGAAATTCATCCTCGCTGCTACAGGAGCGGCGAAAGCCCCGCAACCGAATGACCGCCCTTAAGCCCTCAAGCCTCACGATCCTTGGCCTGGAGACCAGCTGCGACGAGACCGCGGCCTCGGTCGTGCGCCGGGCCGAGGACGGGACGGTCGAGGTGCTGTCCTCGATCATCGGCACCCAGTTCGAACAGCACGCGCCGTTCGGCGGGGTGGTGCCCGAACTCGCCGCCCGCGCCCACGTCGAGTCGATCGACGCCATCGCGGCCGAGGCGATGCGCGCGGCTGGCCTCGGCTTCGAGGACCTCGACGGCGTCGCGGCGACGGCGGGCCCGGGCCTGGTCGGCGGGGTCATGGTTGGCTTGGCGTTCGGCAAGGCGGTGTCGCTGGCGCGGGACTTGCCGCTGGTGGCGGTCAACCACCTGGAGGGCCACGCGGTCTCAGCGCGCCTGGGCGCGGACGTCGGCTACCCGTTCCTGCTGCTGCTGGTCTCCGGCGGGCACTGCCAGCTGCTGGAAGTGGCTGGAGTGGGCGCCTGCAAGCGCCTGGGCACCACGATCGACGACGCCGCCGGTGAGGCCTTCGACAAGATCGGCAAGAGCCTGGGCCTACCCTATCCGGGCGGTCCGGCGCTGGAGAAGCTGGCCGTCGGCGGAAATCCCGACCGCTATCCGCTGCCGCGCGCCCTGCTGGGCCGCAAGGACTGCGACTTCTCGTTCTCGGGCCTGAAGACGGCGGCGGCGCGGATCGCCGAGACCCTGACCACCGACGACGAGCGCCGCGATCTGGCCGCCGGCGTCCAGGCCGCCATCGCCCGCCAGCTCTCCGAGCGGGTCGATCGGGCGATGAAGCTCTACAAGGAGACCCACGGGGCGGACGACCTGCGCTTCGTCGTCGCCGGCGGGGTGGCGGCCAATGGCGCGGTGCGCGCGGCCCTGCTGGCCAACTGCGAGAAGAACGGCTTCTCGTTCGCCGCGCCGCCCCTGGCCTATTGCACAGACAACGCGGCCATGATCGCCCTGGCCGGCGCCGAGCGGCTGACCCTGGGGATCTCCGACGACCTCGACGCCGTAGCCCGTCCGCGCTGGCCGCTGGACGAGGCCGCCGCGCTCGCCAATCCCGCCAACGCTTACGGCCGCAAGGGAGCCAAGGCATGACCTTCCACCACGCGGGCGTCATCGGCGCCGGGGCCTGGGGCACGGCCCTGGCCCAGGTCTGCGCCCGGGCCGGGCTCCAGGTCACGCTTCAGGCACGCGAGACCGAGGTGGTCGCCTCGATCAACGCGACCCACGAAAACGCCCTGTTCCTGCCGGGCGTGGCGCTGGAGCCGGCGATCCGCGCCGCCGCCGACATGGCCGAGCTCGCCGCATGCGATCTGATCCTGGCCGTCGCGCCCGCCCAGCACCTGCGCTCGGCGCTGGCGGCCCTGGCGCCGCACCTCAAGCCCAACATCCCCGTCGTGCTCTGCGCCAAGGGCGTCGAGCAAGGCTCGCTGAAGCTGATGACCGAGGTCGCGGCCGAGACCATCCCCGGCGCGCCGATCGCGGTGCTGTCGGGTCCCAGCTTCGCCGGCGAGGTGGCGCGAGGCCTGCCGACCGCCGTCACCCTGGCCTGCGACGACGAGGTCCTGGCCCGCAGCATCGCCCACGCCATCGCCACCCCGACCTTCCGCCCCTATGTCGCCGGGGACATGATCGGGGCCGAGGCCGGCGGGGCGGTCAAGAACGTCCTGGCCATCGCTTGCGGCGTCGTCGAGGGCAAGGGCCTGGGCCGCAGCGCCCACGCCTCGGTCATCACCCGCGGCTTCGCCGAGCTGACCCGCTTCGCCGTGGCCCTGGGCGCCCGCGCCGAGACCCTGAACGGCCTGTGCGGCCTGGGCGATCTCGTCCTGACCTGCTCCAGCCCGCAGTCGCGCAACATGAGCGTCGGCCTGGCTCTGGGCCAAGGCCTGACCCTGGAGCAGGCGCTGGCCGGCAAGCTGTCGGTGGCGGAAGGCGTCGCCTCGGCCCCCGCCGTCCGCGCCCTGGCCCGCAAGCTGGGCGTCGAGACCCCGATCTGCGAGGCGGTCGCCGCCATCCTCGACGGCGAACTGGCGGTCGACGCCGCCATCGCCGCCCTGCTGGCCCGCCCGCTGAAATCCGAAGGCTTCTAGAACAAGGATCGCCGCATGGCCCTCTTCGCCATCCTCTGCAAGGACAAGCCCGGCGCGCTGGACACCCGTCTGGCGACGCGCCCCACGCACCTCGACTATCTGAACCAGTCCAAGGGCCTGAAGCTGGCTGGCGCCCTGCTGGGCGACGACGGCAATCCGATCGGCTCGCTGCTGATCGTCGAGGCCGAGGATCTGGCCGCCGCCCAGGCCCAGGCCGACAACGATCCCTTCACCGCCGCCGGCGTGTTCGAGAGCGTCGAGGTGCGGCCCTGGCGCGTGGCGATCGGCTCGCTCTGACGCCGTGCGCGGCGATCCCGACAACCCCGCCCGCCCCGCGGCCGGAACCCCGCTTTGCGCGCTGGACGAAATCCCCTCGCCCGGCTCCAAGGGCTTCCGGTTCCGCGAGGGCGACGCCTTGTTCGCCGGGTTCGTGGTGCGCCAGGGCGAGACGCTGGTCGGCTATGTCGACAGCTGTCCGCACGCCGGCTGGCCGCTGGCGGGGTTCGCGGGTCGCTATCTGACGCGCGAGAACGACTACATCCTGTGCGCGGGCCATGGGGCGCTGTTCAAGATCGAGGACGGCGCCTGCGTCGCCGGTCCTTGCCCGAACCAGGCCCTGGCGCCATGGCCCGTGGCGGTTCGCGACGGGCAAGTCTTCGCCGCCTGAACGACACCCATTCCGAGATCCTTGCGACACTATGCCACTGTCGGTTGGGCGACGGGGTTAAGCACCGTTAGCCAAATCATCCCGCATCCTCCCCGCGTTCAAGCGAAGGCGGAGATATCGACATGGCGTCCCTCGGGCGGAAAGTCATGGGTGCGGCGGCGGGCGCGGCCCTGTTGTGCGCGGCGACGGCCGGAACGGGCCTCTGGGTGGCCCATAGCCTCGACTCCGCCCTGGTCCGCGCCGAGACCTCCGCCCGCATCCTGCGCCTGCACATGCACGGCGACATGATGCATGACGCCCTGCGCGCCGATGTCATGGGCGCCATCATGTCCAGCGATCCGGCGCTTGGCGTCGATCTGAAAGCCGTCCGCGCCGACCTGGCCGAGCACACCGCCGCCTTCAAGCAGGACATCGCCGAGGGCGGCAAGCTGGCCCAAGACCCGGCGATCAGCGCCGCGCTTTCCGAGGTCAAGGCGCCGCTGGCCGCCTATATCGCCGCCGCCAACGGCATCGTCGCCGTGGCCGACACCGATCCGGCCGGCGCCCGCGCCCGCCTGCCCGACTTCGCGACGCAGTTCTCGGCGCTCGAAGGCAAGATGGAGGCGGCCTCGGGCAAGATCGAGGCCGCCGCCACCCGCGACGCCAACGACGCCAAGTCGCTGGGCCTTCTGGGCCAGGGCCTGATGGGCGCCTTGCTGCTGACCGCCGCCATCTTCGCCGGCCTGCTGATCGTCGCGGTCCGCCAGGGCCTGATCCTGCCGCTGACGTCGGTGACCAAGGCCCTGCGCGCCCTGGCCAATGGCGATGTCAATGTCGTCCTGCCGGTCATCAAGAGCCGCGACGAGATCGGCGAGATGACCCACGCCCTGCGCGCCTTCCACGACACCATCGAGGCGCGCCAGAAGGACCTCGAGGCCGCCGATGTGCGCGAGGCGCTGGAAATCGAGCGCCGCGAAGCCGAGCGCCGTCGCGACGAGGCCGACGCCGTGCAGAACGCTGTCGTCAGCAGCCTGGCCGAGGCGCTGGATCACCTGTCGGACGGCGACCTGTCGCATCGGATCGACCGCCACTTCCCGGAAGGCTACGAGCGGCTGCGCGTCGACTTCAACGCCGCCGTCGAGAAACTGTCGGCCGTCATCGCCGCCTCGCTCGAGGCCACCAACATGATCCACGGCGGCTCGCGCGAGATCACCTCGGCCGCCGACGACCTGGCTCGGCGCACGGAACAGCAGGCCGCCAGCCTGGAAGAAACCGCCGCCGCGCTCGACCAGATCACGGCCAAGGTGCGCCAGACCGCCGAGACGACCGGCCGCACGCGCTCGGTGGTCGAGCGCGCCCGCGAGGCCGCCAGCGCCAGCGGCGACATCGTCGACCAGGCCGTCGGGGCCATGGAGGCGATCGAGAAGTCCTCCTCCCAGATCGGCAAGATCATCGTCGTGATCGACGAAATCGCCTTCCAGACCAACCTTCTGGCGCTGAACGCCGGGGTCGAGGCGGCCCGGGCGGGCGAAGCCGGTCGCGGCTTCGCGGTCGTCGCCCAGGAAGTCCGGGCGCTGGCCCAGCGCTCCGCCGACGCCGCCAAGGAGATCAAGGACCTGATCGACACCAGCTCGGCCGAGGTCGATCATGGCGTCCAGCAGGTTGGCCGCACCGGCGAGGTGCTGCGCGCCATCGCCGCCGAGGTGCAGCAGATCGACGGCCTGGTGCGCGACATGGCCGCCTCCGCCGCCGAACAGGCGCGCGGTCTGGTCGAGGTCAATGGCGCCGTGGCCCAGATGGATCAGGTCACCCAGCAGAACGCGGCCATGGTCGAGCAGACCACCGCCGCCAGCCACGCCCTGGCCCAGGAAGCCACCCGCCTGGCCCAACGCATGGGCGAGCTGCGCATCAGCGCCGAGGCGCGGAGCGCGGCGGCGGCTTAAGAACCGACTATCCCGCCGACCAGTCGCCGGACTTGCCGCCCGTTTTCTCCAGCAGGCGCACGGCTTCGATGACCATGCCCTTCTCGGCGGCCTTCAGCATGTCGTAGATCGTCAGGCAGGCGATCGAGGCGGCCGTCAGGGCCTCCATCTCGACGCCCGTCGGGCCCGTGGTCTTGACCCGCGCGGTGACGGCGAGGCCGCCGTCGGCCGGCTCGACCGAGACCTCGACCTTCGACAGCGCCAGGGGATGGCACAGCGGGATCAGGTCCGAGGTCCTCTTGGCCGCCATGACGCCGGCCAGCTCGGCCACGGCGCGCACGTCGCCCTTGCGGCCCGAACCGGACACCGCCAGCGCCAGGGTCTCGGGGCTCATCCGCACGAATCCGGCGGCGACCGCCTCGCGCGCCGTGGCCGGCTTGTCGGAGACGTCGACCATGCGGGCGCGGCCCTGGTCGTCGATGTGGGTGAGCTTGCTCATCGCTGAAGCAACCTCATTGTTCCAGCAGGCGGGGCATCAGCTCGACCATGTTGCAGGGCTTGTGGCGGCTGTCGAGTTGGGCGCTGATCACCTTGTCCCAGCCGTCCTTCACCGCGCCGTTGCTGCCCGGCAGGCAGAAGACGAAGACGCCGCCGATCAGGCCGGCGGTGGCGCGCGACTGCAGGGTCGAGAGCCCCACCGACGCATAGGACACCAGGTGGAACACCACCGAGAACCCGTCGATCTTCTTGTCGAACAGCGGCTCCAGCGCCTCGACCGTGACGTCGCGGCCCGTCAGGCCGGTGCCGCCGGTGGTGACGATGGCGTCGACGCTCTCGCTGTCGATCCACCCACGGACCTGGGCGCGGATCGTCTCGATGTCGTCGCGGACCACGACGCGGCCGGCCAGCTCATGGCCAGCGGCCGTGATCCGTTCGACCAGGATCTGGCCGGAGGTGTCGGTCGCCTCGTCGCGGGTGTCGGAGATGGTCAGCACCGCCACGCGCACGGGCTTGAACGGCAGCTCCGGCTTGATTCCGCCGCCCGGCTTCAGGCCCGCGTCCGACATCCGTCTCTCCGTTCAATCCCAGCGTTGAGCGTCGGTCCTATCGCGGTCCGTCGGCTCGATCCAGCGCGCGCCGTCCGGGCCGTGCTCCTTCTTCCAGAAAGGCGCGCGGCTCTTCAGATAGTCCATCAGGAAGTCGCAGGCCTCGAACGCCTCGCGACGGTGCGCGGCGGCGGTGGCGACAAAGACGATGGCCTCGCCGGGCGCGATCCGGCCGACGCGGTGGACGATCCGGACGTCCTGGAGCTGGAAGCGCGCCATGGCCTGGGCGGCGACCTCGCTGATCGCCGCCTCGGTGAAGCCGGGATAGGCCTCAAGCTCCAGCGCCGCGGCGGCGCCCTGCTCGGCGCGGGCCAGGCCGACGAAGGTCGCCACGGCGCCGGTCTCGGCGCGGTCGGCGCAGAAGGCCGTGACCAGGGCGCCGGGCTCGAAAGGCCGGTCGGTCAGGGCGACCGTCATCCGCCGCTCATCGGCGGCAGGAAGGCGACCTCGGTCCCGGCGGCCAGCGCCGCTTCGCCGCGAACCAGGACCTTGTCGACGGCGACCTGGACGCCCGGCGCGGCGAGGGCCTCGCCCAGGGCCGCGTCCTCGGCGGCGAGCGCCGCGCGCAGGGCGGAAAGATCGCCGGCCTCGATCGGCCGATCGCGCCAGCCGGCCTGGTCGGCCAGGCGTCCGAACAGCAGCACCCGCGCCACGCCTAGCCCCCCGTCGTCGACATGTGCCGCGCCACGGCTGGGCGGGCGGCGGCGATCTGGAAGTCGTGCCCCCGGGGCTTGGCGCCGATGGCCGCGAAGATCGCCTGGCGCAGACCGTCCTCGTCGGCGCCCGAACGCAGCACGGCCCGCAGATCGCTGGCGTCGTCGCGACCAAGGCAGGTGTGCAGCGTGCCGGTGCAGGTCAGGCGCACGCGGTTGCAGGCGTCGCAGAAATTGTGGCTGAGCGGGGTGATGAAGCCGAGCCGTCCGCCGGTCTCGGCGATCCGCACGTAGCGAGCGGGCCCGCCGGTGACGAGGGGGATGTCCTGCAGCGTCCAGAACGAGGCCAGGTCGCGACGCACCTCGGCCAGCGACAGGAACTGGTCGGTGCGGTCCTGCTCGACCTCGCCCAGCGGCATGGTCTCGATCAGGCTGACGTCGCAGCCACGGGCGTGGGCCCAGGCGATCAGATCCGGCAGCACCCCGGCGTTGTCGTCCTTCAGCGCCACGGCGTTGATCTTGACCTTCAGGCCGGCGGCCTGGGCCGCGTCGATCCCGGCGATCACCCGCGCGACGTCGCCGCCCCGGGTCAGCCGTCGGAAGGTCACCGGGTCCAGGGTGTCGAGCGAGACGTTGATCCGTCGCACACCGTGAGAAGCGAGCTCGGCCGCGTAGCGCTCCAGCTGGGCGCCGTTGGTGGTCAGGGTCAGCTCGTCCAAAGCCCTGGACTTCAGGTGCCGGGACAGGCGCTCGACCAGGGTCATGAAGCCCTTGCGCACCAGCGGCTCGCCGCCGGTCAGGCGCAGCTTGCGCACGCCCAGCCCCACGAACGCCGAGGCCAGGCGATCCAGCTCCTCCAGGGTCAGCACGTCGGCCTTCGGCAGGAAGGTCATGTGCTCGGCCATGCAATAGACGCAGCGCAGGTCGCAGCGGTCGGTGACGGAGACGCGCAGATAGGTGACGGCGCGCCCGAAGCCGTCCACCAAGGCGGGCGGGCTGGTCGTGGCCAAGACCGCTTGCGCGGGGCTGTCGTCATAGGGCGTCATGTCTGGCCGGAAGATAGGCGCTGGAACAGATGACGCAAAGCCAAAGCCCAGTCTTGGACGTTTTGGTCTTGGCGGCCGGGCGCGGCGCGCGGTTCGGCGGCGACAAGCTGCTGGCCGATCTGAAGGGCGCGCCCCTGGTCGCGTGGGCCCTGCGGACCGCCCTCGCCGCGCCCGCGCGCCGGGTTCTGGTCGCGGTCGGAGACGATCCGCGGCTGATCGCGGCGCTGAGGGCCGAAGCGATGCGCCTGGAAGCGCTGGAGCGCCTTGTGCTCGTCCCCGCGCCCGGCGCCGCCGAGGGCATGGGAGCGTCCCTGAGCGCCGTCGCGGCGGCCGTGTCGGAGGATGTCGATGGCGTCTTTGTCTTTCTGGGCGACATGCCGGCGATCCGCTCCGAAACGCCGGCGCGCCTGGCGACCGCGTTGGATGGGCCCGACCGCATCGTCGTTCCCGTCCACAACGGACGGCGCGGCCATCCGGTGCTGTTCGGCGCGAACTGGCTGGCCGCCCTCAGGACGCGCGAGGGCGACGAGGGCGCGCGGGAGCTGATCGCCGGGGCCGGACCACGCCTCAGCCCCGTGGAGGTCGAAGACCCCGGCGTGCTGCTCGACGTCGATCGACCCGAGGATCTGGCCCGGATCGGGCCCGTTACTGAAGCGGGCGCTCGGGATCGCTGAGGATTTCCTGGATCTTGGCGACCAGGGCCAAAGCGCCTTCGGTGTCGCCGCGCTCCTGCATCGCCGCCAGCCGGGGCACCAAGACCAGCAAGACCCTGCGATGATCCTCGCGGATGCGCGACAGAGCTTCGCGGAACTCCGCGATATCGTCCTCGATCTCGTCCTCCGAGGACCCGGACAGCTCGGCCATGAACACCCCACGCATTGGCGAACAGGCGCACAATGCTCGGATAGGTCGATTTCGTCCAGCTTGCCGCGCCGTCAGGCGCCCCGGATCAGGGGAAGTCGGCGGGTGGCGCGTTGGTCGAGCGCGAGAAGAGCGTTGGCGACCGCGGGACCGATCACCGGCGTGCCTGGCTCGCCCACGCCGCTCGGCGGGTTGCCAGAGGGGACGATGTAGGTCTCGACCGTCGGCGCCTCGTTGATCCGCAGCACGCGGTAGGCGTCGAAATTGCCCTGGTCGACCTTGCCGTCCGTCAGGGTCACCTCGCCGAACAACGCCGCCGACAGGCCGTAGCAGGTCCCGCCCTCCATCTGGGCGGCGATCTGGTCGGGCGAGATCGCCACGCCGCAGTCGATGGCGGTGACCACGCGGCCGACGCGCGGGACCCCGTCCTCGACCTTGACCTCGGCGATCTGGGCCACGACCGAGCCGAAGCTCTCGTGCACGGCGACGCCGCGCGTCCAGCCGGGCGTCACGGCCTGGCCGGCCTTCTCGACCGCGTGGTTCAGAACCGCCAGATGCCGATCCGCCCCGGCCTTGCGATAGAGCGCCCGACGGTAGTCGATCGGGTCCTTGCCGGCCTGGCGCGCCAATTGATCGATCGTGTGCTCCATGACGAAGGCCGTGTGGGTCGCGCCCACCGAACGCCACCATAGCACCGGCACGCCGACGTCCGGGCAGGCGACCTGGGCGTCGACCACGGGCGTGGCCTTGAGATAGGGCGACCCCGCCGCGCCCTCGACCGCCGTCTGGTCCGCCCCCTGGCCCGCCGGCATGGGCGAGCCCTTCATGATCGACTGGGTGACGATCCGGTGGCGCCAGGCGGCCGAATAACCGTCCTTGTCCAGCTTGACCTTGACCGCGTGGACGACGATCGGGCGGAAGTAGCCGGCCCGCATGTCGTCCTCCCGCGTCCAGACCAGCTTCACCGGCCGACCGTCGCCGACCGTCTTGGCGATGTGGACGCACTCGGCGACATAGTCGGACTGGAAATTGGCGCGGCGGCCGAACGAGCCGCCGGCGAACAGCGTCTCGATCTCGACCGACCCTGGCAGGCAGCCCACGATCTTGGCCGCGTTCAGTTGGTCCAGGGTCTGGCCCTGCGAGCCGAACGTCAGCCTGACCTTGGACCCGTCCACCGAGGCGACGCAGTTCATCGGCTCCATGGTGGCGTGGGCGAGGTACGGAAACTCATAAGTCGCCTCGAACACGCCGTCGCCCTTGGCCGAGGCCAGGGACGAAGCGTCGCCGCGCTGGTCGAACGGCTCCCACTTGGCCGAGGCGTCCTTGCCGGCGGCGATGTCCTTGAACAGCTGGGTGATGGCGGCCGAGCCGCGCTTTTCCGCCTCCGCCTCGTCCCAGGTGATGTTGAGGGCCTCGCGGCCCAGCTTGGCGGCGTAGGTGTTCTGGGCGACCACCGCCACGCCGGACGGGATCTGGAAGACGTCGACCACGCCCGGAACCTGCTTGGCCGGGGCGGCGTCGAAGCTCTTCACCTTGGCGCCGAAGCGCGGCGGGTGCGCGACCATGGCGGTCAGCATGTTCGGCAGATGGACGTCCTGGGTGTAGCGCGCCGTCCCGTCGCTCTTGGCCTGGGAGTCCTTGCGGCGCACGCGGTCCGTGCCGATCAGGGCGAAGGCCTGGGGGTCCTTCAGCTTGACGTCCTTGGGCGGCGGAACCTTGGCGGCGTCGGCCAAGAGCTCGGCGAAGGCGGCGGTCTTGCCCGAGGCGTGGGTCAGCACGCTGTCCTTGACGGTGATCTCGCCGACCGGGACGTTCCAGCGATTGCCGGCGGCCTGCACGAACATGGCGCGGGCCGTCGCGCCGGCCTTACGAAGCTGTTCCCACGAGTTCGAGATCGCGGACGAGCCGCCCGTCAGCTGGGCCCCCAGGGAGCCGTTCGCATAGAGCTTGGCGTTGGCCGGGGCCTGCTCGACCCGCACACGGCTCCAGTCGGCGTCCAGCTCCTCGGCGACGATGGCCGAGAGGCCGGCGTGATTGCCCTGGCCGAACTCGATGTGCTTGGAGATCACCGTCACCGCGCCGTCGGGGGCGATCTTGATGAACGGGCCAAAGGCGCCGACCTCGACCTTGGAGCCCATGCTCATCAGGTCGGCCGGCGAGCAGCCGACCAGCAGTGAGCCGCCGACCAGAGAGGCCGCCACGACCACGTCCCGGCGGCTGGGCGCCTCGGGCTTGAAGGGAGCGTTCATCGGACGCCTCCCTCGGCCACGTCCTTGATCGCGGCGCGGATGCGCTGATAGGCGCCGCAGCGGCAGATGTTCCCGGCCATGGCGCTATCGATGTCCTCGTCCGAGGGCTTGGGCTTCTCGGCCAGCAGGGCGACCGCCGACATGATCTGGCCGGACTGGCAGTAGCCGCATTGGGGCGCGTCGTGGCGAACCCAGGCCTGCTGCACCGGATGGACGCCGCCCAGACCTTCGATGGTGGTGATCTTGCCGGCGCCGACGGCGGCGATCGGCGTCACGCAAGAGCGGACCGGCTGACCGTCGAGATGCACCGTACAGGCGCCGCATTGGGCCATGCCGCAGCCGAACTTGGTTCCGGTCAGTCCCAGCTCGTCGCGCAGGACCCACAAAAGCGGCGTATCCGGCGCGGCCTGCGCCGTCACCGGCTTGCCATTGATGTCCAGTGTCACAGCCATGCGCCTTCGCCTCCCTCGAAGACGGACGCGGCGCGCCCGCGTCGAAAGCTAACACCGTTCACATTGGACTTGACCAGAGTAAATCGCGATCGCCTGGATCGGTGCGCCCCAAACCCGCTATGGTCGAGACCTCGACCACCCGGAGGCTCCGACATGCGGCGCGCGCTCATCCTTCTCGCCCTGCTGTCCCTGACCGCGGCGGGCTGCGCGACCCTGGCGCCAGACGCCACCGACGCGCCGATCCGCTATCGCTGCCAGGCGGGCAAAGGCTTCACGGCCGCCTATGCGCTGCACGGCAAGCGGGTGGTGGTGACCGCCGGCGGGATCACCCGGACGCTGAAACTGGCGCGCTCTGGCTCCGGCGCGCGCTATACGGCGGGACAGGCGGAAATCTGGGGCAAGGGCCCCGCCGCCACGCTCAAGGGCTTTCCTGGCGGCCCTTATCTGGACTGCAGCTCGCAATAGCTCGAGGACCGCGTGGATTCCTTTCCCGCCTATTTCTCCCTGGCCGGGCGCACGATCGTGATCGCCGGTTCGGGCGAACCGGCCGAGGCCAAGGCGCGCCTGTTCGAGGGGTCTCCAGCGACAATCGTGCGCCTGCGGGCCCCCGAGGCGTTCTCGCCCGCCGCCTACGAGGGCGCGGTCCTGGTGTTCGTGGGCGACGCCGACGAGGCCTTCGTCCAGGCCGCCGTCAAGGCCGCGCGGGCGGCCGGCGCCCTGCTCAACGTGGTCGATCGCCCAGCGCTCTGCGATTTCAACACGCCGGCCATCATTGACCGGGGACAGGTGGTGGCGGCGGTCGGCACGGGCGGTTCGGCGCCGGTGATGGCGACCCTGCTGCGCAACGCCATCGAGACCCAACTGCCCGAAGGCATGGGCCGCGTCGCCGCCCTGCTGGCCCGCCTTCAGGACGAGGTGCGCCGCGCCCTGCCCGTCCTGCACGAGCGGCGGGCCTTCCTGCGCGCGGCGGTGCGGGGCGAAGCGGCCCAGGCGGCCTTGGACGGCGACATGGCGCGGGCCGAGGCGTTGCTGCGCGAGGCGCTGACCAAGGGCGTGACACGCGCGGGCGGCGTCCAGTTCCTCGCCGCGGCGGGCCCCGTCGATCTGCTGAGTCTGCGCGCGATCCGCGCCCTCGGAACCGCCGATGTCGCGGTCATCGATCCAGAGGCCGATCCGGAGGTGGTCAAGCTGGCGCGGCGCGACATCGAACGCCTGGCGCCGGACGAGGCTGAGGCGGATCACCTGGCGGCGTTGGCGCGCGAAGGACGGCAGGTCGTCTGGCTGCACGCGCGGCCCGCGGCGCCCGCCCTGCTGGAAGCCCTGCGGCGCGCGGGCGTCGCCGTGGAGATCCTGCCCGTCGCCCAGGCGGACTAGAGCCTCGCGCGTCAAAACGGAATCGTTTTGACGCGATAACGAGGCTCTAAATCAAACACTTAGGCGTGACTCTTGCCGAAACCGGTCCCCACTTTCGGCGTCACGCTCTAGTCCAGCGGCCGCCCCCTGGTCTCGGGCAGGAAGAACAGCGTGGTCAGCACGCTGAGCAGGGTGAAGGCCACGGGGTACCAGAGACCCGCATAGATATCGCCGACCGCGGTGACGATGGCGAAGGCGAAGAAGGGCACGAAGCCGCCCACCCAGCCGGTGCCGATGTGATAGGGCAGCGACAGGGCGGTGTAGCGCACCCGGGTCGGGAACAGCTCCACCAAGCACGCGGCCAGCGGGCCGAACAGCGCCGTGGCCCCGATGACGAACACCAGAAGGACCGCCAGCATCATCGGCCGGTTCATCCGCGCCGGATCGGCCTTGGTCGGATAGCCGGCCTGGGCCAGGGCGGCCTTGATCTTCGCCTCGACCGCCGTCTTCACGGCCTTGGCCTGCGCCTTCGGCAGACCCTTGGCGCTTTGCGACGCCACCTCGACGCCGCCGACCTTCATGATCGCCACGGTTCCGGCCGGAGCCTTCTGGTTGACGTAGGAGACGCCGGCGTTGGCCAGGGCGCCCTTGACGATGTCGCAGGCGGTCACGAAGGCCGCCTTGCCCACGGGGTCGAACTGCAACGAGCAGTCCTGCGGCTCGGCGACCACGACGACGGGGGCGCGGGCGCTGGCCTCGGCCAGGGCGGGATTGGCCGCCTTCTCCAGCAGGTGGAACCCCGGGAAGTAGAACAGCAGCGCCAGGGTCATGCCGCCCAGCATCACGGGCTTGCGGCCGATACGGTCCGACAGCCAGCCGAACACGACATAGAAGATGGCGCTGATCGCCGTGGCCGTCATCATCAGGCCGTTGATGTCGACCGGATCGACCTTCAGGAACTTCTCCATGAAAGTCTGGACGTAGAAGAAGCTGGTGTACCAGACCGCCCCCTGCGCCGACATCATGGCGAAGAAGGCCAGCAGGACGAGCTTGAGGTTCTTCCACTGGCCGAACGCCTCGGCGTACGGCGCCTTGGAGTGTTCGCCCTCGGCCTTCATGGCCTCGAAGGTCGGGCTTTCGGTCAGCTTCATTCGCATCCAGACCGAGATGCCCAGCAGGCCGATCGAGACGGCGAAGGGAATCCGCCAGCCCCAGGCGTCGAAGGCTTCGGGTCCGACGTGAGCGCCGAGAATCCAGCGGGTGGCCAGGATGACCAGCAGGGCGCCGAACAGGCCGAAGGCGGCGGAGGTCTGCACCCACGAGGTCGACCAGCCGCGCTGATCCGGCGGCGAATGCTCGGCGACGTAGATGGCCGCGCCGCCATATTCGCCGCCCAGGGCGAAGCCTTGCACGCAACGCATGATGATCAGCAGGATCGGCGAGATGATCCCCGCCTGCTGATAGGTCGGGAGGAAGGCGATGGCGAAGGTCGCGCCGCCCATCAGCAGCACGGTGGCCAGGAACGCGCCCTTGCGGCCGGCCTGGTCGCCAATCTTGCCGAACACCAGGGCGCCCAAAGGCCGGAACGCGAAGCCGACGCCGAACAGGGCCAGGGCGGCGATATAGCCCGCGGTCTCGGTAAGACCGGCGAAGAACGTCTTGGAGATGACCTGGGCCAGGCTGCCGAAGATGAAGAAGTCGTACCACTCGAACGCCGTGCCGGCCGAAGACGCCGCCACCACGGTGCGCATCGAGGCGCGTTCCTGACCCTGGTCAGCCATATGTTCCCCCGATTTTCTCCTGCTTTAGCGTGCTTCAGGCCGCGGGGGAAAGAGGCCGAACGCTGTTAGGCCAGCGCGCCTTGGCCGGCGCTCGCGCCAGGCGGTTCACGATTCGACAGGCGGAGAATCTCGGTCACGAGGGCGGCCGGCGAAATCGGCTTGGCGGCGACCCCGTCCATGCCGGCGGCCTGGTAGGCGGCGCGCTGGTGGGCCATGACATTGGCGGTCAAGGCGATGATCGGGGCGCGCCCGGCCTCGCTTGGCAAGGCGCGGATTCGGCGCGCCGCCTCCAGGCCGTCCATGCCGGGCATCTGCACGTCCATCAGGATCAGGTCGAAAGCGCCGTCACGCGCCGCGGCGACGCCGGAGGCGCCGTCATCGGCCACCGAGACCGCCGCGCCCAGCTGCTCGAGGATGCGCCGGGCCACCAGCTGGTTCGTCGCATTGTCCTCGACCACCAGCACGCGCAGCCCCGCCAGCAGGTCCTCGGTCTCGCCCCCCGTCCCGATGGGGGCGACCGCCGGCGGCGCGGCGATGGTCAGGCTGAACGTCGAGCCGACGCCCGGCTTCGAAACCAGGGTGATGTCGCCGCCCAGCATGCGCGCCAGGTTGCGGCTGATCGCCAGACCGAGGCCCGACCCGCCAAAGCGACGGGTGGTGCTGGCGTCGGCTTGCTGGAAACGGTCGAACAGCCGCGCCTGGGCCGCCAGCGGCACGCCAATGCCGGTGTCAATCACATCGAACACCAACCGCTGGTCGGTCGGCGCGCCCAGCCGCCGCACCCGCACGGTGACGGAGCCCTTCACGGTGAACTTCACCGCATTGCCGATCAGGTTGAACAGAGCCTGACGCACCCGGGTCGCGTCCGTCTCGATCCAGCCCAGGTTCTGGACGATGTCGAGCTCCAGCCGCAGCCCTTTTTCGGACGCCGGTCCGGCCAGCAGACGCACGACGCCGCGCGCCAGCTCGGCGGGATCGACCGCCTCGCGGTTCAGCTCAAGCCTCCCCGCCTCGATACGGGAGATGTCGATCACGTCGTCGAGCAGCGTCGACAGCATCTGGCCCGCGGCCAGGGCCTCGCCGAGCAGCTCGGCGTTTTCGCCATTGGGCAATTCGCGCCTGAGGACGTGCAGGACGCCGAGCACGCCGTTCATCGGGGTGCGGATCTCATGGCTCATATTGGCCAGGAACTGCGCCTTGGCCTCGCTGGCCGCCTGGGCCGCGCGCTCGGCGGCCATCAGGGCCAGTTCCGCCCGCTTGTGCTCGTCGATGTCCAGCACCAGGCCGAACGCCTTGCGCGGACGACCGCTGGGATCGCGCCGCACTTCGTGGAAGACGCGGATCCAGCGGGTCTCGCCCTCCGACGGCGACAGGCGCACGTCGTATTCGTGGGCGCCGCGGTCGCCCGACCTCTTCCACTGCGCGGCGGCCGCGTAGAGCCTGGCGCGATCTTCGGGGTGGAGCATCGGCCAGATGGCGTCGCGCACGTCCTCGTAGCCCACCCGACGGCCCATCATGCGATGGAACTCGGGCGAGCCCCAGAAGGTCTTGCGCTCGTGGTCGATCTCGTAGACGCCGGCCCGCGCCGCGCCCAGGGCGACCTTCAGCCGCCGCGCATTGATGCGAGCCTCCCGCCGCGCCGCCGCCAGGGCCGTCACGTCGTCCATGTAGGTGATGACGCCGACGATCTCGCCGTTCACGTCGCGCCAGGGCCGCGCCTCCCAGCGCAGGCAGTGCTCGCCGCCCTCGGCGTCGAGCAGACGGTCCTCGCGGCGGGTCACGGTTTCGCCGGACAAGGCCCGGGCCACGCCGGCGACGAACCGGCGGCGGCCGCCGTGGGTCAGTTCGTCCAGCGACCTGCCGATCACGTCCTCCTCGGAGGCCTTGAAAATCTCGAGGAGCTTGGGGCTGACGAGGCGAAGACGCATGTCGACGTCGTAGACGCCCACCGCGAACGGCGCGTCCTCGATCAACCGGCGCGCGCGGCGTTCGCTCCAGATCGCCTTGTCGCGGCTGCGCGCCACGTCGGTGATGTTCTGCGAGATGCCCTTGAGCGCGTAGATGCCGCCCGGGCGCGGCTCGGTGCGGTAGGTGCTGCGGAAGGTCAGCCAGCGACCATGGTCGCCCCGCAGCCGGTACTCCATCGTTCCGCCCTCGCCCGTGGCGACGGCCCGTTTGAAGGCGTCGCTCACCTTGGCGCGCTGCTCGGGGGCGACACGTTCGAAGAACAGCGCGGTCGTGGCGATGTCGGCGGGCGTGAGGCCCAGCTGCGCCAGAGCGTCCGGGGTCCAGTCGACCTGGCCCGTTTCGGGCTCATAGGTCCAGACGCCGATCCCGGCGGCCTCGGCCAGCATCTCGCGCGTTCGCCGCGCGGTCTCCAGCTCGGTCCGGGCCTCCACGTCGCTGGAGACGTCGTGCATCAGCCCGATCATCTCGCCGTTGGGTCCAAGGCGGGAGCGGCCCTGCAGCCACACCGCGCGACCATCCTTGCAGAGGAAGCGGACCTCGTTGATCGCCCAGCCCACGTCGCGCAGCCGGCGCGAGGAGCCGATCAGGTCGGCGTGGCTGTCAGGATGCACGAACTGGATGGTGGGACGTCCCACCAGCTCGTCGGCGGACCAGCCGGTGAGCGTGGTCCAGGCGCCGTTCACGCGGACGAAGCGGCCTTCCGGCGAGACGATGGCGAAGAGGTCGCTGGCGTTGTCGAAGAACCAGCGCGCCGCCTCGCCCTCGTCAAACGACGAGGACGCTTGAGCCGTCGCACCGACACCCATTCCCTTGTTCGCCGGCTCCGGCATCCAATCTCCCCAAGGTTTGGCGGATCGTGCGGCGCAACCGTAAACTTTAGGTTCGCGATACCGGCGTTCTCGCAACCCCGTCCGGTAAAATCAGACCTCGGCCCATTGCCGCAGCAGGTTGTGATAGACGCCCGTCAGCGAGAGGATCCCCTCCTCGTCCTGACCGGTCTTCCGCGACAGACGCTGGATGGCGACGTCCATGTCCAGCAGCAGGCTGCGTTTGACGTCGTCGCGCACCAGGCTCTGGATCCAGAAGAAGCTGGCGACCCGCGCGCCGCGCGTGACCGGCGTGACGTGGTGCAGGCTGGTGCTGGGATAGAGGATCGCGTCCCCCGCCCCCAGCTTGACGACATGGTCGCCATAGAGGTCGTTCACGACCAGCTCGCCGCCGTCATAGTCCTCCGGCTCGGCCAGGAAGAGCGTGCACGACAGATCGGTCCGCAGCTTCAGGCCGGTCACCGGATCGCGGCGGATCGAGTTGTCGACATGGTCCCTGAAGCCCATGCCCTCGCCATAGCGGTTGAACATCGGCGACAGGATGGTGTGCGGCAGGGCGGCCGACACGAACAGCGGGTTGGTTTCCAGCGCCTGGACGATGATCGCCCCGACGTGCTTGGCCTCGGCGCTCTCCTGCGGCAGCTGCTCGTTGTTCTTGGCCATGGCGGCCTGGAAACCGGAGGTCACATTGCCATCGACCCAGGGACCGGCGTCGAGGATCGCGCGGCACTCGGCGACCTGGGCCTTGGTCAGCACTTCGGGAATCTGCAGCATCATGAGCGACATCCTATTTGCGAACCATTCCTAGCTGGATCGGCCGACCTTTCCCTTGATCCGCATCAGATCATCGCCCGGATCAAAAGGAAAAACGCCCCGGCCGACGAAAGCCGGACGGGGCGTTGGGGTGAAGCACCTACAAGGGGAGGATCAGTACTTCACGTTGAGGGTCAGGATGGCCTGACGACCCGGCGCCGGATCGGCGTGGTGCACGCCATTGGTCCGCAGGATATAGCGCTCGTCCGTCAGGTTCTGGACGTTGAGCTGCAGGTTGGCCTTGTCGCTCAGCTTCCACGAGGCGAACGCGTCGTAGCGGGTGTACGACGGCGCGAAGACCTTGTTGGTCCCGCCGCCGGCGCCGCCCTGATTGCCGCCGAACATCTTCGACACGTAGTAGAGGCCACCGCCCAGCGATAGCTGCGGCAGGACGCGGTAGGTCGTGAACAGGCTGACCGTGTTCTTGGGCGTGTTGGCCAGCGGATCGCCGATGTTGACGCTGGTGTAGGGGCCCTTCACCAGTTCGCTGTCCATGTAGGTATAGCCGCCGAACACTTGCCAGGCGCGGGTCACATAGCCCGAGACGCCGAGCTCGACGCCCTGCACGCGCACTTCGCCGGCCTGGGCGACCTCGGTCGCGCTGAGCGCGATCTGGGCGTTCTTGCGCTCGGTGCGGAACACCGCGCCCGACAGCGCCAGCTTGTCATTGAAGACGTTCCACTTGGCGCCGGCCTCGATGCTGGTGGTGTCCTCGGGGTCCAGCACGACCTGGGCCGGGGTGGCGGCGGTGTTCTGGTCGCCGCCGGCGATGTTCGGCGGCGTCGAGGAGGTGGCGTACGAGACGTACAGGCTGCTCGACGGCGTCGGCTTGTAGTTCAGGCCGATCTGATAGTTGACGAAATCCCAGCCGCCCTTGGGCAGGTTCGTATAGGTCACGCCCGTCACGACGCCGTTGGCGCTGGTGGCCGCGGCGTTGACGCCCTGGGTCGAATAGTCGTCGTAGCGGACGCCGATGTTGAGCAGCAGCTTGTCGGTCAGGTCGATCGTGTCGAAGGCGTAGATCGAGCCGTTGCGGGTCTTGGAGGTCGAAAGCGGGCCGCGGTTGATCACGCCGGTCCAGGCGTCGCCCGGATTGGGCGCGTAGAGTCGCGTGCAGTCGCCCATTCCCGCGCCGGTGAAGCCGGCCGGGCAGGCCGAGCCCGCCGTGGTGAAGATCACGTAGGAGGCGTTGTCGTTGACTTCGCGCGACAGCTCGACGCCGATGTTGAAGCGGTTCTTCAGGCCGGCCAGCAGGAACTTGCCGGTCAGGTCGGTCACGAAGGCGGTGGTCGTGGTCTCGTTCCAGCGCGACTTGGTCCCGCGCTTCATCCACCACTCGCCGGCCACGAACTGGGCCGCGCCGCCGTCGCCCGGATTGGTGACCAGATAGTCGTTCCGCGTCTTGCCGTAGCGGACCACCTGACGGATCGCGAGGTCATCGTTGATCTCATGACGGACCGCGACCGTGGCGATATCGGCCTTGGTCTTCATCCAGTCGCGCTCCAGGCCGTAGTAGGCGTCGCGCGAGACGTCCAGGATGCCGCTGGCCGGGCGCGCGCGGCTGTCCGTGCCGGCGACGCCCCAGGTGCGCTTGGAGGCCAGCGGGATGCCGTAGTCCGGATCCTGGTCGGTATCGAGGTGATAGTAGCTCAGCGTCGCCTGGGTGTCGGTGTCGATGCCGAAGGCCAGCGAGGGGGCGACGCCCCAGCGCTTGAACGAGACGCTGTCGCGGCCAGAAACGTCGCCGCCGGTCGCCATCAGGTTCAAGCGGAAGGCCGCGTTCTTGGCGAAGGCGTAGTTGCCGTCGGCGGTGACGCGATAATACTGGTCCGTGCCGGCGGCGGCCGAGCCGCCCACGAAGCTGTCGGCCTTGGGGGTCTTGGACGACAGGTTGATGCTGCCGCCGCCCGAACCGCGGCCGCTATAGACCGAGTCCGGCCCCTTGATCACTTCGACCTGTTCGAGGTTGAACACTTCGCGCGTCTGACCGCCCGTGTCGCGCACGCCGTCCACGAAGACATTGTTGCCCGAGCTCTGGCCGCGGATGAACGGACGATCGGCCAGCGGCTGGCCGCCCTCGCCCGCGCCGAAGGTGATGCCGGGCGAGGTGCGCAGGATATCCTGCAGCGAGGTCGCGGCGGTCTGCTCGATGATCGTGGAGGGAATGACCGTCACCGACCGCGGCGTGTCCAGCAGCGGCGCGGTGAACTTGCTCGACGACGGATCGGCCACGCGCTTGGCGTCGATCTTCACCGACGAAACCTCGGTGCTGTCGGCGGGCGCGGTGGCGATCGGGGCGGCGTCGCGCTCGGCGGCGCTAGCGGCCTGGGTCAGGCTCAGGCCCGCGAGGCCGGCGACGGCGGCGGCGCCCAGGGCGCGACGAGGCCGGCTCGCAATGCCGGCGAAGGTCGGTTTACGCATCTTGATCTTGTCCCCAGAGGGCGCTCACTCGCCCTTCCTGAAATTGCGAGGCGTTATTAGCGACCTTGAGACGCAGTCGCAATGATAATCGTTCGCAGCTGCGCGAGAGGCCCAAAAACCTTGGCTTCAGGGGTTTGCTTGACGGCGACGACGGCCCGCGCTTCCTATCGCCCCTCCATTTGGAGTTGCTTATGAAATCCGTCGTCGTCGCCGCCGCATTCCTGGCCCTGGCAAGCGGCGCCCAGGCCTCCAACCTGAAGTCGTGCGCGGTCCCCGTGGCGGTGACGCCGGCCCCGTCGGAAGTTCCGCCGCCGAACGAGATCCACACGGACGTGCCGACCGCCGCCTATCTGCTGGCGCTGTTCTGGTCGCCGGAGTCGTGCCGCGCCAACATCCCGGAATCGGACAAGGCCATCCAGTGCCAGGCCAACAACTTCGGCTTCACGGTGCATGGCCTGTGGCCGAACGGGCCCGACAAGGTCCATCCCCGCTACTGCCGCCCCAGCCCGCCGATGAGCCCGGCCACCGTGAAGGCCAATCTGTGCATGACGCCTTCGCCCTGGCTGCTGCAGCACGAATGGCAGGCGCACGGGACCTGCAAGTGGGACACGCCCGAGGCCTATTTCAAGAAAGCCCGCAAGATCCGCGAGAAGCTGGACGTCCCGGACCTCGATCCCGGCGCGGACGGCGTCATGACGGCGGGCGAGATCCGCAAGGCGTTCCTCGAGCGTAACCGCAAGCTCGCGCCGGAGGACCTCAATGTCCGGGTCAAGGACGGGCGGCTGACCGAGGTCTGGGTCTGCATGGACCTGAAGTTCAAGTGGGCCGCCTGCCGAGGCGGCAACGGCGCGCCGGACATGGCGGTCGTCAAGGTGACGCCAAAACGGGGGTAGAGTCCTTCTCCCCTTGTGGGAGAAGGTGTCGCTGGAAGCGACGGATGAGGGGTCGCGCCGACCATTCCCGAGCGCCCCTCACCCGACCCGCTTCGCGGGCCACCCTCTCCCGCGTGGGGAGAGGGAAGGTTCGCCAGCCCTACCCCTCGATGAAGGCCAGCAGGTCGCGGTTGATCGTTTCCGCCTCCGTGGTGGCCATGCCGTGCGGGAAGCCGGGATAGGTGATCAGCTTGCCGTTCTTGACCAGCTTGATGGCCAGTTCGGCGCTGTCGGCGATCGGCACGATCTGGTCGTCCTCGCCGTGCAGGATCAGCACCGGGACGTCGATGGCCTTCAAGTCGTCGGTGAAGTCCGTTTCCGAGAAGGCGGTGATGCAGTCGTAGTGGGCCTTGGCCCCGCCCATCATGCCCTGGCGCCACCAGTTCTCGACCGTGGCCGGCGAGACCTTCGCGCCTTCGCGGTTGAAGCCGTAGAACGGCCCGGCCGCGACGTCGTGGAAGAACTGGGCGCGGTTGGCCAGCAGGGCGGCGCGGAAGCCGTCGAACACCTCCATCGGCAGGCCGCCCGGATTGGCCTCGGTCTTCAGCATGATCGGCGGCACCGCGCCGATCAGCACCGCCTTGGCGACCCGGCCGGGCTCGGCGCGAGCGACGTAGCGGGCGACCTCGCCGCCGCCGGTCGAGTGGCCGATGTGGACCGCGTTCTTGAGGTCCAGATGCTTGGCCAGGGCGATGACGTCGGCGGCATAGGTGTCCATCTCGTTGCCGGTGTCGGTCTGGCTGGATCGGCCGTGGCCGCGGCGGTCATGGGCGATGACCCGATAGCCCTTCAGCAGGAAGAACACCATCTGGGCGTCCCAGTCGTCCGACGACAGGGGCCAGCCGTGGTGGAAGACGACCGGCTGCGCGTCCTTGGAACCCCAGTCCTTGAAGAAGATCTGCGCGCCGTCGTTGGTGGTGAAGAAGCCGCTGCTCATGTCCGTCATTCCCTCTGCTGGAAGGCCGCGTTGGCCCGTCCCGTTGTGCCGATGAGGAGAGAATGCCGGAGCGGCATGGCCCACGATACGGAAATGATTGAAATCTATTGTTTCCGTTTTGAGCCCATTAAGCGCACGCTTGACGGGTATATGACATAGAGCGCCAACTATGGCTGCGCTCGCATCCAGGGGAGGGAGCATGTCGGAAAAGCCGGACCTTGAGCTCGCCAAGATACTTCTAACCACCACCGGCGCCATGTGGGGCTTTTATGGCGCCACCCTCATCGCGCTGATGAAGTCTTTCGTTGTCGACAAGATCCAACCGCCGCGAGGCGTGGGGATCGCCGTGAAGGCCTCGGTCGCCTTATTCATCGCCGTGAATTTCGTGGCGATTGCTCTCTTCCAGAGCGCTTCGGGGCTGTTGCTCGCAAAGCTACTCCATCCAGTCATGGGGTGCTGGACCGGAATGATTGGCGTCGCCGTCGCGGCGCTTCTCATAGGTCACCTGGGCCTCGGGATCGCCGCTTACCTGGCCCTCGCCTACGCCTTCAAAACCACATCGTGAAACGCAAAGCGGGCGGCCCCTTTCGGAGCCGCCCGCCTTTATTCGCTTCGGAAGGACCGATCGCTTTCTGAAGGCTTACGCCTCTTCAGCGGCCGGGGCTTCCTTCTTCGACAGGTCTTCGCCGGTTTCCTGGTCGACGACCTTCATCGACAGCTTGGTCTTGCCGCGGTCGTCGAAGCCCAGGAGCTTCACCTTGACCATCTGGCCTTCCTTCAGCACGTCCGACGGCTTGGCGACGCGTTCGTTGCTGATCTGGCTGACGTGGACGAGGCCGTCCTTGGCGCCGAAGAAGTTCACGAAGGCGCCGAAGTCGACGACCTTCACGACCTTGCCGTCATAGATCTTGCCGACTTCCGCCTCGTCCGTGATCGACTTGATCCAGTCGATCGCGGCCTTGATCTTGGCGCCGTCCGAGGCCGAGACCTTCACGGTGCCTTCGTCGTTGATGTCGACCTTGGCGCCGGTGGTGGCGACGATCTCGCGGATCACCTTGCCGCCCGAACCGATCACTTCACGGATCTTGTCGGTCGGGATGGTGATGGTCTCGATCTTCGGGGCGAAGTCGCCGACGTCTTCACGCGGCGCGTCCATGGCCTTGTTCATCTCGCCGAGGATGTGCGCGCGGCCTTCCTTGGCCTGAGCCAGGGCCTGCTTCATGATCTCGGGCGTGATGCCGGCGATCTTGATGTCCATCTGCAGCGAGGTGATGCCTTCGCTGGTGCCGGCCACCTTGAAGTCCATGTCGCCGAGGTGATCCTCGTCGCCCAGGATGTCCGACAGGACCGCGAAGCCGTCCTTTTCCAGGATCAGGCCCATGGCGATGCCCGAGACCGGACGCTTCAGCGGCACGCCGGCGTCCATCATGGCCAGCGACGAACCGCAGACCGTGGCCATCGAGGACGAGCCGTTCGACTCGGTGATCTCGGAGACCAGGCGGATCGTGTAGGGGAACTCTTCCTTGGTCGGCAGCACCGGACGCACGGCGCGCCAGGCCAGCTTGCCGTGACCGATCTCGCGACGGCCCGGCGAGCCCATGCGGCCCGTCTCGCCGACCGAGTAGGGCGGGAAGTTGTAGTGCAGCAGGAAGGATTCCTTGTAGGTGCCTTCCAGGGCGTCGATGAACTGCTCGTCGTCGCCGGTGCCCAGGGTCGCCACGACGATAGCCTGGGTCTCGCCGCGGGTGAACAGGGCCGAACCGTGGGTGCGCGGCAGGATGCCGACTTCGCCCAGGATCGGACGCACGGTCTTCACGTCACGGCCGTCGATGCGCAGGCCGGTGTCGAGGATGCCGCGACGCACGACGTCGGCTTCCAGTTCCTTGAAGACGCCCGCCAGCTTTTGCGGGTCGTAGCCGGTGGGGTTGGCTTCCGACAGGCCCAGGGCCTCGACCGCCTTCTTCTTGGCCGCGCCGACCGCTTCGTAGCGGTCCTGCTTCTTCTGGATCTTGTAGGCGGCGGCGATGTCCGCGCCCACCAGGTCCTTCATCTTGGCCTTGATCGCGTCGGTGTCTTCCGGCTCGAACGCGAAGGGCTCCTTGGCGGCGTGCTCGGCCAGCTCGATGATCGCGTCGATCACCGGCTGCATTTCCTTGTGGGCGAAGTTGACGCCGCCCAGCACGATCTCTTCCGAGAGCTCCTGGATTTCGCTTTCAACCATCATCACGGCGTCGGACGTACCGGCCACGACGAGGTCCATCTTGCTGTCCTTCAGCTCGTCGAGCGTCGGGTTCAGCACGTACTGGTCATTGATCCAGCCGACGCGGGCCGCGCCGATCGGGCCCATGAACGGGGCGCCCGACAGGCACAGGGCGGCCGAGGCGCCGACCATGGCCAGGACGTCGGGATCGTTCTCGAGGTCGTGCTGCAGCACGGTCACGACGACCTGGACTTCGTTCTTGAAGCCCTTGACGAACAGCGGGCGGATCGGACGGTCGATCAGGCGGGAGACCAGGGTCTCCTTTTCCGACGGACGGCCTTCGCGCTTGAAGTAGCCGCCGGGGATCTTGCCGGCCGCGAAGGTCTTTTCCTGATAGTTGACCGTCAGCGGGAAGAAGTCTTGGCCCGGCTTCTGGGTCTTGGCGAACACGGCGGTGGCCAGGACGACGGTTTCGCCCATGGTGGCCAGGACGGCGCCGTCGGCTTGACGGGCGATGCGACCGGTCTCGAGGACCAGCGTCTTGCCGCCCCACTCGATCGTCTTGCGCTTGATATCGAACATTTTTCTTCTTTCGGTTCCCGCGGGCGGATTCCCGTCGGGGGCGGACAGGGGCGGACGGCTAACGGAAGCCGGCCCGATGATCCTCATCCAGTGTGACAGGCGGGTTTGAGGACGTGAACCCTCGGACAAAGAACAGCCCGGTTGGAGCGGGCGTCCCACGGAACCTGGCGTACGGCCTGTCTCGGCCGCCAGGCCCCAAATACGCGATCCGCCGCCCTGCTTTCGCGGGGCGGCGGACCTGGATGCCTTAGCGACGCAGACCCAGCTTTTCGATCAGGGACTGATAGCGACCGGCGTCGGACTTCTTCAGGTGGTCGAGAAGCCGGCGACGCTGGGAAACCAGCTTCAGCAGGCCACGACGGCTGTGGTTGTCCTTCTTGTGCGTCTTGAAGTGCTCGGTCAGGTTCGAGATGCGTTCCGAGAGGATCGCGACCTGGACTTCAGCGCTGCCGGTGTCACCCGCGCCGCGGGCGTGTTCGGCGATGAGAGCGGCCTTGCGCTCGATAGTGATCGACATCGGTAAGTCTCCGCTCAGGTGAGTTGGAAGACCCGCACCGGATTGAGCCGCCCGGCGCGCATCTCGCACAGGGCCACCAACCTGTCGCCGGACATGGCGGAAACGGTGCGATCGCCGGGCGGAAGCTCGGCTTTCAGCGTTTCCACTTGCCGTGGGAGCAGGACGATGGCGCGTCCCTGTGCAAGCCGGAAGGCGTCTTCATCGGTCACGGCCAACGCCGGGATGTCGTCCAGCGCGGTCTCGACCGGAAGCAATGCCTCCGACAGCCGGGCCTCATAGCTCAAATTCTCGAGAGTTTCCAGCGATATCGCCCCGGCCTCCGAGAAGCCCCCCACGCGGGTGCGGCGCAGATCGGCGACGTGACCGCATGCGCCGAGCGCCTTGGCCAGGTCGCGGACCACGGCGCGGACATAGGTGCCCTTGCCGCATTCCATCTCCAGCGTGATGTGATCGGCGTCCGGCTGGTCCACGACCTTGAGGTCGAAGATCGTCACCTTGCGGGTCGGCAGCTCGAATTCCACCCCGTCGCGGGCCAGGTCATAGGCGCGTTCGCCGTCGACCTTGATGGCCGAGAAGTTCGGCGGGACCTGATCGACCTCGCCGATGAAGGCCGGCAACGCCGCCTCGACCTGCTCGCGCGTCGGACGAACGTCGGAGCTGGCCGTGGTCTCGCCCTCGCGGTCGAGCGTGGTCGTGTCGCGGCCCCAGGCGATGGTGAACCGGTAAGCCTTGTCGGCGTCCATCAGGAACGGGACCGTCTTGGTCGCCTCGCCGAGCGCGATCGGCAGGATGCCGGTCGCCAGCGGGTCCAGCGTGCCGGCGTGGCCGCCCTTCTGGGCGTTGAACGCGCGACGGACCCTGGAGACGGCCGTGGTCGAGGTCAGGTCGTAGGGCTTGTCCAGGCAGATCCAGCCCGAGACGGCCTCGCCCTTCTTGCGGCGGGCCATGCTTAGTCCTCGTCTTCGTCGAGGACGTCCGAAAGGCGACGCGTGTCTTGCTGGACCTTCGGGTCCAGGAACAGCTTGTCCATATAGGCGGCGGTCCCGAAGCTTTCGTCGTGGATGAACTTCAGGTCCGGCGTGAACTTCATGTCGATGTTCCGCCCCAGGCGGCCGCGCAGGAACTTCGCGACCCGGTTCAGGCCCTTGATCACCTCGGTCGTGTCCTCGCCCGTGAGGCCCGCGCCCAGCGGCTCGACGAAGCAGACGGCGTGCTTGAGGTCCGGGCTCATCCGCACTTCGGAGACGGTGACCGAGATGTTGTGCAAAGCCTCGTCCTGCAGTTCCTCCTCGCGGAGGATCTCGACCAGGGCGTGGCGGATCAGTTCGCCGGCGCGGAGCTGGCGTTGCGAGGGGCCAGAGGCGGCGCCCTTCTTGGTGTCGGTGTGGCGCTTCATGGCGCGGTATGTCCTTGCGGCCCGGCCGGCGGATCGAACGCCGGTGCGCGGGGGAAAATCGGAAGGCGCGGTGTCTAGGCCTGGAAATGGGAGAAGTCCAGTACGGTATCCTTCTCCCCTCTGCGGGAGAAGGTGGCCCGAAGGGCCGGATGAGGGGTCGCGCAGGCTCGTCGGACAAGCCTTTCAACCCCTCACCCGTCTCGCTTCGCGAGCCACCCTCTCCCGCAAGGGGAGAGGGGATTAAGCTCCCGTTCTCTCCCGGAAGAACGCGATCACACGATCCCGCGCCTTCATCGTCCCGCAGTCGGGAACCGAGCGGTGCAGGTGCAGGGTCAGGACTGAATGCGGGGCCATCGGCACGCCCGGCGCGGCGTCGTGATCCTCCAGCTCGATCACCTCGACCTTGTCGCCGAACTCGGCCTTCAGGCGCGCGATACGGGCGCCGGGAACCAGCTTGTCGGACTTGAAGCGCAGGGCGAGCAGCGACAGATCCTCTTCGACGAACCGCCGCTTGGCGCAGGCCAGCTCGCTCGCGGAGCAGTCGAGACCTCCTCTATCGGCGAAAGGCAACGACGGCTGGGACATCACCGGCGCCACGACCACGGGCTCGGTCATCATCGCCAGGGCGAAGCCGCCGGTGAAGCACATGCCCACGGCCCCAACGCCCTCGCCGCCGCACTCGGCGTGGACCTCGCGCGCCAGGGCCCGCAGCCAGTCGACGATCGGACTGGACCGACCGCCCTTCCAGACGCTGAACTCGCGGCGCACGCACATGTTCTTGAGGATCTCGCCGACCGCATAGCCTTGGGTCACGGTCTTGCCCGGCTTGCCGAACAGGCTGGGGCAGAAGGCGGTCATACCGGCGTCGGCCAGGTCCCGCGCGAAGGCCAGCACGCCGGGATGCAGGCCGGGAACCTCGTGGATGACGATCACGGCGGGCCCCGCGCCAATGCGATAGACCTCGCGCGTCCAGCGACCGTCGTCGAAGTCGAAGCGCTCGAACCCCGCAAGCGGATCGTTCGGCATCCTGTCGCCCTCCCTGCCCTGATCAAAGGCTAGACTGGAAAGGTCGGGACGGCCAGATCAGTTCGACGTGTCGGGATGCTGGGGATTGTCGGTCCAGTCTTCCATCGGGTTTGGCGCGCGCCCCTTTGGCAGGCGCCACTCGCCTCGGTAGGAAAAGTCCAGCGTGCCGCAGAGACGCGCCTTGCCGGCCGCTTTGGGATCATCGCCGAACGCCTGGATGCGCAGGTCGCGGCGCACGACGATGGTGCTGAACGACAGCCAGAGCCGCGTGGAGCCCGGACAAAACGCACGGACATAGATCTTGCCCTGGGCGGCGCTGGCGTCGACCTCGTAGAGCATGACGTCGGTGTCGACGCCGTCCATGGCCGACAGGCCGCCGGGACCCAAGTCCTTTTGACGGCCGTCCTTCAGCCGCGCCTCGGCCGGGACGCCGGTGGCCAACACCTTGATCGGCTTGCCGCCGCCCAGAAGGCCTTGATTGAACAGGATGGTCACCCCCGCGCCGGTCAGCCGCTTGGCGTCCGGCGAGATCGGATCGTAGGAGAACATCCGCGTCTCGGCGCGTGCGACTGAAGCCGACAGGATCGCAACGGCGGCGGCGGCCGCCCAGCCCAGCTTGATCATCGCCGCAGGTGCAGGTTCGCCGCCTGCGGATCGAAGCTCGTCAGGCGCCAGGTCGCGCCCTCGCGCGTGAAGGTCAGCAGGCAGGGGCCGTCCTTCTTCGCCGCGCAGACGCGGCCGTCGCCCATGGGCCGAAGCGTGCTGGCGATCGCGACCCGGCCTGGGATCGGACGGTCGGGCGTGTAGCCGTAATAGGTCGCGGCCGCGTGGAACGTCTCGGGCCGGATCAGGGCCTCGCCCGCCACGTCGGCGATCGGTCCCGCCGCCAGGGCGGTCAGGGCCGCGAGGGCGTCGCTGGACCCACCGCGCCGGCGCGCCTCGTCCATCAATCGCGCCTCGATCTGGCCCTTCAGGGCCCGGCGATCGACATGGGCGTCGAACCGCGCGCGGTCGTTGTCGCGGATCGCCACCAGCAGGTCGTGGACGTCGCCGGCGGCGTCATAGCGATCGGCCGTGGCGCAGGCGGTCAGCGAGGCGGCGACGGCGGTCAGAGCGAGGAGAGCCTTGATACGCATGGTGAAAGGCGTAGCGCCGGATTGGGGCGATTTCCAGTCTGGGCGTCAGTCAGGCCAGACTTCCACACCGCACCGAAGAGCGGCGGCGGCCAGGGGTTTGTCCAGCGTCGCCAGCTTAGCCTCGCGCCGAATGGCCAGTTCCAGATAGGCGGCGCCATATGATGTAAGGCCCAAGTCCCTCGAAAGAGCGAGAGTCTCGCTCCAGGCGCGTTGATCCGTCTCCGGATCGATCGCGATGGGGAAGGCGCTCAATGTCCGAAGCACCTCGTCGGCGAATTCACCCGAGGCGCGGCCTCGGATGACGAGCGTGCGCAAAACGTTCGCGACCTCAAGCCGCCAGAGAGACGGAGCCATGGCTCCGTGAAGCGCGATCTCCCGCATGACCGCCTGCGCCGCCTCGGTGCGCTCCTCCCGCGTAAACGCGGCGATGGCCAGCGAGGCGTCTAGAACGACCTTCAACGACGGCCTTCATCGATGAGGTCACGAATGGACAAGCCTTCAAGCGACACGGCGTTCGATAGCTCGACCATCCGCTCCAAAGCCGCTTGCGCCCGATGACGAGCATCGGCCTGAGCGCTTGATCGACGGAGCACGATATCGCCGTCATGAATTTCGATGTCGACCTGCTCGCCCTCGACGAGACCGGTGGCGCGGGCGATCTCCTGCGGCACGCGAACGGCCAGGCTCTTGCCCCAGGTTCCGACAGTGATGCTGGTCACAACGGCCTCCGTTATCAGGAGATATGCTGGCATATTCCACCGGCAAGGTCCACCTGGGGCCAAGACAAAGGGCGCGGACCTTGCGATCCGCGCCCCTCGGCATTTCCGATCTTGCGTTCAGCCCTTAGTCGAGCTGGCGCTTGATCTCCTCGACGGTGAAGCACTCGATCACGTCGCCGACCTTGATGTCCTGGAAGCCGGCGAACATCATGCCGCATTCCTGGCCGACGGGGACTTCGTTGACCTCGTCCTTGAAGCGCTTGAGCGTCTGCAGGGTGCCCAGTTCCAGGACCACGATGTCCTGACGGATGATCCGGACCTTGGCGCCCTTGCGGACCACGCCTTCGGTGACCTTACAGCCGGCGACCTTGCCGACCTTGCTGATATCGAAGGCCTGCAGGACTTCGGCGTTGCCAAGGAAGGTTTCGCGCTGGATCGGGGCCAGCATGCCCGAGAGCACGCCTTTGATGTCGTCCAGCAGGTCGTAGATGATCGCGTAGTAGCGGATCTCGACCCCTTCGCGCTCGGCCAGGGCTCGCGCCTGGGCCGAGGCCCGGACGTTGAAGCCGATGATCGGCGCGCCGGCGCCCTTGGCCAGCATGACGTCGCTTTCGCTGATCGCGCCGGCGCCCGACAGGATGATCCGCGCGCGGACCTCGTCGGTGGCCATCTTGTCCAGCGAACCGATGATCGCCTCGGCCGAACCCTGCACGTCGGCCTTGATGACCAGCGGCAGCTCTTTCAGCTTCTTGTCCTGCAGCTTGGCCATCATGTCGGCCATGGAAGCGCCGGCGCCCACCGGGGCCAGCGACTTCTCGCGCTTCAGGCGGATGCGGTACTCGGTCAGCTCGCGGGCGCGGGCCTCGTTCTCGACCACGGCGAACGCGTCGCCCGGCGAGGGCACGCCGTCCAGGCCGAGGATCTCGACCGGGGTGGCGGGACCCGCTTCCTGGAGCTGTTCGTTGCGCTCGTTGAGCAGCGCGCGGACCTTGCCCCACTGGCTGCCGGCCACGACGATGTCGCCGCGCTTCAGCGTGCCGCGGTTGACCAGCACGGTCGAGACCGCGCCGCGGCCCTTGTCCAGCTTGGCCTCGATCACGACGCCGTCGGCGCTGCGGTCGGGGTTGGCCTTGAGGTCGAGCACTTCGGCCTGCAGCAGGATGGCTTCCAGCAGATCGTCCAGACCCGTGCGGGCCTTGGCCGAGACCTCGATCAGCTGGGTGTCGCCACCCAGGCTTTCGACGACGATCTCGTGCTGGAGCAGCTCGTTGACGACGCGGGTGGCGTCGGCGCCGGGCTTGTCCATCTTGTTGACGGCGACGATGATCGGCACCTCGGCGGCCTTGGCGTGTTTGATCGCCTCGATCGTCTGGGGCATCACGCCGTCGTCGCCGGCCACCACCAGCACGACGATGTCGGTGATGTTGGCGCCGCGAGCGCGCATTTGCGAGAAGGCGGCGTGGCCGGGCGTGTCGAGGAACGTCACGCGCTGACCGTCCTTCAGGCGAACCTGATAGGCGCCGATGTGCTGGGTGATGCCGCCGGCTTCGCCCGCCGCCACGTCGGTGGAGCGCAGGGCGTCGAGCAGGCTGGTCTTGCCGTGGTCGACGTGGCCCATGATCGTGACGACCGGAGGACGCGCCTCCATGTGATCGTCGTGATCGTCCGCGCCGATGAAGCCTTCCTCGACGTCGGCCTCCGACACGCGCTTGACGGTGTGGCCGAACTCGGTGGCCACCAGTTCGGCGGTGTCGTTGTCGATCACGTCGTTGATCTTCAGCATCACGCCCTGACGCATCAGGAACTTGATGATGTCGACGCCGCGCACGGCCATCCGGTTGGACAGCTCCTGCACGGTGATGACGTCCGGGATCACGACCTCGCGGGAAACGCGGGCCTGTTCGGTCACGCCGCCGCGACGCTTTTCCTTTTCGCGCTCCCGGGCCCGGCGGACCGAGGCGAGCGAACGCATGCGGTCGGCGGAATCCCCGTCGCCGGCGACGGCCTGGATGGTCAGGCGGCCTTCGCGGCGCTGCGGAGCGCCCTTGACGCGTGACACGGCCTTGTTCGGCGCGGCGCTCTTGCGACGATCGTCGTCCTCGTCCGGACGGCGATCCATGACGCTGCCGCCGGGACGCGGGGCCGAGCGCGTGGCGCGTTGGATTTCCGGGGTGGCCGGAGCCGAGGCCGGAACGCCAGGGCGCGGACCGCGCGGCGGGCCGCCGGGACCGCGAGCGCCCGGCGCCGGACGCGGCGCGAGGGCCGAGTAGCGGACGGTCTGCTGCGGGCGGTCGCCTTGCGGACGATCGCCTTGCGGACGGTCGCCGCGATAGCCGCCGCGATCGCCTTGCGGGCGATCACCGTCGGGACGCGGACCGCGCGGGCGGTCGCCTTCCGGACGCGGGGCGCGCTGACCGAAGTTGGCGCCGGCGTCGGGACGCGGAGCGCGCTGGTTGAACGGGCGGTCGCCTTGCGGGGCCGGACGATAGGTCGTCGTGGTCGGACGATCGTCGCGGCGGTCGCGGCTGGGCTCGTAGGTGCGGGTCTGGCCTTGAGCCGGACGCGGGGCGTCCTGACGCGGCGCCTCGGCGCGCGGCGCGGCCGGAGCGGCGCTGACCGGAGCCTGGGGCGCCGGAGCCGCGGGGGCCGGAGCCACAGGGGCCTGAGCGACCGGAGGCGGCGCGGCGGGCTGAGCCGGCGCGGGCGCCGGCGCTGAAGCCGCGCGGGCCGCTTCCTGGGCCGCGCGCTCGGCGGCGGCCTTGGCGGCGGCTTCGCGTTGGGCGGCTTCCTGAGCCTGACGGGCGCGGGCTTCGGCGGCCGCCTGCTCGGCGGCGCGGGCCTGGGCGCTCTCGATCGCGCGCTGACGAGCGCGCAGCTCTTCCTGCGACAGGCCGCCGGTCGAACCGCCACCGCCTTGCGACGGAGCCGAACGGGGCGCTGGCGCGTCGGTCGTATGACGACGTTCCGCCGAAGACGGCGCGGCGAGATTGCCGCCCGCGGGCGCGTGAGGCCGCGTCCGCTTGGTTTCCACCACCACCGTCTTGGTCCGGCCGTGGCTGAAGCTTTGCTTCACGACCCCGGCGCTCACCGAGCCCTGACGGGGCTTCAGCGTGATCGGGGCTCGTCCGCCGGGTCGGCCGTTTTCGTTCTCGTCGCTCATGCGCTCGCTTGTACTTCCGCCAGGCGGTACCTGGCTAAAAAACCGATGTTTCCATGTGAGAAAGGGGCCTGGACGTACCCCCAAAGAGGAGGCGCGTTTCCCGACCCTTCACTCACGAGCGCGACCCGAATAGCCGCGCCCGACTTCAAAGATTCTAGAGCTTTTCCATTCCACCGGAGGGCTCCGGTGAGATGCAAAAGCTCTAGAGCCTGACTTGATCGGCGCGCCGATCAAGGCGAACAGGCTCGCCCTTTTGCCTAGAGGTCTTCTTGATCGCCGAAGGCGGAAGATCTCTCGCTTTCCCCGCGTCCGTTCACCGACCATTCGGGCGGCGAAAGCGGGCGGAAGCCTGACAAACGCTCGACATCCTGTGTCCAGCGATCGATGCCGCGCCCGGCAAGGAGAGCGGTGTGTATCACATTCTCCCCACCCAAGGCCAAACCCAATTCGTCTGAATTGAACGCGCCCAGCAAACGGGGTGCTGTAGCGGCCTTTCGAGCGGCGGCTAGAATCTTGCGGCGACCGTCCTCGGCGCCGTCCGACGCCTCGATCAGCCAGGCGACCTTGCCCGTAGCCAGGGCGGCGACCACCTTCTCGTATCCCGAGATAATGCCGCCGGCCTTCCGCGCAAGGCCCAGGCCGTCCAGAACGCGACGGGCCAGCAAGGCCTCGACCTGATCGGCGAGATCCGGCGCGGCGGTCAGCTTGGCCTTGGCCGCGCGCGAGAACAGACCCTTCTTGGCGGCGGTCGCGACGGAGTCGCGGTCGGCGCCGACCCAGATCCCCCGGCCCGGCAGCTTGCGGGCCAGGTCCGGGACCACCGCCCCGTCCGGCCCCGCGACGAAGCGGATCAGGCGCGCCTCGTCGGTCGCCTCGCCCAGGACGATGTCCTTGCGCTGGCGGCTGGCTTCGGCGTGGGTCTTGGGCGCTGGGTCCGTCATGGTTCCTGGAACAGCGAACGGCCTCGCGGATCGCTCCACGAGGCCGTCGTTTCAAACATCGAAAGGGCCTTAGGCCTCTTCTTCCGAGACGGCTTCCTCGGCGACGGCTTCACCCTCGCTCTCGAACTCGCCTTCGGCTTCTTCGTATTCCGGCTCCGGCGGGGCCTCGACCCAGCCCATGGCGACGCGAGCGCGCATGATCAGGGCTTCGGCGTCTTCCGGCGACAGGTTGAAGCTTTCGAGGATGCCCGGCTCGCGCACGCGCTCGCCGTTCTTGGTCTCGAACCAGCCGCGCATGTCGTCGGGCACCAGGCCGGCGAGATCCTCGACCGTCTTCACGTCGCCTTCGCCCAGGGCGACGGCCATGGCCAGGGTCACGCCCTCGATGGCCAGGACCTCGTCCTGGACGCCCAGGGCCTTGCGCTTGGCGTCCAGCTCGGCGGCTTCCTTCTCGAGGTATTCGCGGGCGCGCGCCTGCAGCTCCTCGGCGGTCTCCTCGTCGAAGCCCTCGATCGCGGCGATCTCGTGCGGCTCGACATAGGCGACGTCTTCCACCGCGGCGAAGCCTTCGGTGACCAGCAGCTGGGCGATGACCTCGTCGACGTCCAGGGCTTCCTGGAACAGGGCCGTGCGCTCGGTGAACTCGCGCTGACGGCGCTCGCTCTCCTGGCTTTCGGTCATGATGTCGATCTGCCATCCGGTCAGCTGCGAGGCCAGGCGGACGTTCTGGCCGCGACGGCCGATGGCCAGCGACAGCTGCTCGTCCGGCACCACGACTTCGACGCGCTCGTCTTCCTCGTCCATGACGACCTTGGAGACTTCCGCAGGAGCCAGGGCGTTGACGATGAAGGTGGCTTCGTCTTCCGACCACTGGATGATGTCGATCTTCTCGCCCTGCAGCTCGGCCACGACCGCCTGCACGCGCGAGCCGCGCATGCCGACGCAGGCGCCGACGGGGTCGATGCTCGAGTCGTTCGAGATGACGGCCATCTTGGCGCGCGAGCCAGGGTCGCGGGCCACGGCGCGGATCTCGATGACGCCGTCATAGACTTCCGGCACTTCCTGGGCGAACAGCTTGGCCATGAAGCCGCCGTGCGCGCGGCTCAGCATGATCTGCGGGCCCTTGGTCTCGCGACGGACGTCGTAGATGTAGGCGCGGATGCGGTCGCCGACGTTGAAGTTCTCGCGCGGGATCGACTGGTCGCGGCGCATGATGCCTTCGCCGCGGCCCAGGTCGACGATGACGTTGCCGTATTCGACGCGCTTGACGCTGCCGTTGACGATCTCGCCGACGCGATCCTTGTACTCGTCGTACTGACGCTCGCGCTCGGCCTCGCGAACCTTATGCATGACGACCTGGCGGGCCATCTGGGTCTGGACGCGGCCGATCTCGAACGGCGGCAGGACCTCCTCGTAGACCTTGCCGATCTCGGCGTCGCGCCAGGCGCGCTTGGCGATCGAAAGCTGCATCTTGCCAATCTCGCCTTCGAGCTCGGCGTCGTCGGCCACGACCTCGATCACGCGCTTCTGGGTCGTCTCGCCCGTGCGCGGGTCGATCTTGACGCGGATGTCGTGCTCGGCGCCGTAGCGGGCGCGGGCGGCCTTCTGCAGAGCGTCCTCGATGGCCTCGATGACGACTTCCTTCTCGATGCCCTTTTCCCGGGCGACCGCGTCGGCGATCTGCAGGAGTTCAAGCCGGTTGGCGGCGATGCCGATGGCCATGGTCAGTCCTCTTCACTTTCGGACAGGTCGTCGTTGTCGGATTTCAAACGAGCGGCGCGCTGTTCGGCGCCCCGCTTCATCAGGGTGTCGGTCATGACGAGCTTGGCGTCGATGATCCAGGCGAAGGGGAAGTAGACGGTCACGTCATCCTCGCCCTCGATATTAAGGCCGACCTGGTCATCCTCGATCCCGGCCAGCTCGCCCTTGAAGCGCTTGCGGCCCTCGGCCACGCGGTCGAGCTCGATGCGGGCTTCCAGGCCCGCATAGTCCTCGAAGTCCTTCAGGCGGGTCAGGGGGCGGTCGACGCCAGGGCTGGAGACCTCCAGCGTATATTCGCCGGCGATCGGATCGGCCGCGTCCATCACCTCGGAAATCGCACGCGAGAGGCGGGCGCAGTCCTCGACATTCATGTCGCCGCCCGTGCCGTCTTCCAGCAGAGGGTGTTCGGCCATGATTTGCAGACGGCGCTGCTCGGCGCCGCCCATCAGGCGCAGCCGGACGATCTCGTAGCCGAGGCTCTCGGCGACGGGATCGAGCATCTCGATCAGCTCTCGGTCTTCCTGCGTCTTACCGCGCACGTTCTTCTCAACTCGATGGGCCGGAAGGAGCGCGCCCCTTCGGCCAAACAAAAAGCGGCAGCCTTTTGGGCCGCCGCTCGAAAGCGCCATCTAGCGCTAACGGACGATGTGGGATGGTTTATAGGCGAATTGGGGTGGCTTGTCGACTCCGACGACGCTCGCCCCTTCCGCGCCGCAGCAATTTGGGCCTATAAGCCCGTCCGCGCAGGCCGCCTCCCCGCGGACCAACACAAGCAAAGAGTCACGATGGACCTCTCCAAGATCCCGACCGGGGCCAATCCGCCTTACGATCTGAACGCCATCATCGAGATCCCGCAGGGCGGCGAGCCGGTGAAGTACGAGATCGACAAGGAAAGCGGCGCCCTGATGGTCGACCGCTTCCTGCACACGGCCATGTTCTACCCGGCCAACTACGGCTTCATCCCGCACACCCTGGCCGACGACGGCGATCCCGCCGACATCATGGTCGTGGGCCCGACCCCGGTTGTGCCCGGCGCGATCATCCGCTGCCGCCCCATCGGCACGCTGATGATGGTCGACGAAGCCGGTTCGGACGAGAAGATCCTGGCCGTCCCGGTCGACAAGCTGCACCCGTTCTACACGGGCGTCTCCAGCTGGCGCGACCTGCCGACCATCCTGACCGAGCAGATCGCCCACTTCTTCCAGCACTACAAGGACTTGGAAAAGGGCAAGTCGACCAAGATCACCGGCTGGGCCGACATCGAGGAAACCGCGGACATCATCCGCGCGGCGATCAAGCGCTACAACGAGAGCTACTGAATTTGAGAAGGGCCGGCGGAAACGCCGGCCCTTTTCCTTAGGCCCTGACGAAGTCGAGGAACACCGGCGCGCAGTCGCCCAGCTTCTTCTCCTCGTAGCGCGTGGTGACGTGGTCGGCCGGGATCGCGTTGCGGTCCGCCGTCTCGTCGGCGAAGCGGAAGCTGGGATCGGCCAGAACCCGCTCGGTCGTCCATTCGGCGTAGTCGGCCCAGTCGGTGGCGAAGCGCAGGGCCGCGCCCGGCTTCATCACCCGCGCCAGCTTGGCGACGAACGCCGGCTGGATCAGCCGGCGCTTGTTGTGCCGGGCCTTGTGCCAGGGGTCGGGGAACATGATGAAGACGCGGTCCAGGCACGCGTCGGGCAGCCAGTCGACGACATCGCGCGCATCGCCCTCGTGGATGCGGACATTCTCCAGCGCCTGCTCCTCGACGTGGCGCACGGCGCTGGCGACGCCGTTGACGAACGGCTCGGCGCCGATGACCAGCGTCTCGGGATGGCGGCCGGCCTGGGCGGCCATGTGCTCGCCCCCGCCAAAACCGATCTCAAGCCAGACGGCCTTGGCCTGCGGCATCAGGTCCAGAGGCTGGAATGGGCCCTGCGGGACCGCGATGCGCGGCAGCAGCGTGTCCAGCAGCGCCTGCTGACGCGGCTTCACCGGGCGCGACTTCAGACGGCCGAACGAGCGCAGCGGCCCGTGGGGTTGTTGCGGATGGGTCATGGGCGGGGGTCTTAGAGGCTGCGTTCAAAAACTCAAAATCATTGCCTTCCTAGGCCTTGTGCCTAGGACCCATGGCCGGGCGAGAGGTGGAGACCCAGAAAACAAACCGCCGGCGTTGCGGATCTCTGTCGAGCGCTACGCCGGCGGAATGATGGGTCCTAGGCACAAGGCCTAGGAAGGCAATTTAGGTGGCGAAACGGTCTAGCGCTTACGCCAGGCCCTTCAGCTCACTGACGAGATCGGTCTTCTCCCACGAGAAACCGCCCTCGTTGTCCGGCGTGCGGCCGAAGTGACCGTAAGCCGCGGTGCGGGCGTAGATCGGACGGTTCAGCTGCAGGTGCTCGCGGATGGCGCGGGGCGTCGCGCCGCCGATCAGCTGCGGCAGGGTCTTTTCCAGCACCGCCGGGTCCACCTTGCCCGTGCCATGCAGGTCGACGTGGAACGAGACCGGCTGGGCCACGCCGATCGCGTAGGCGATCTGGATCGTGCAGCGGTCCGCCAGGCCCGCGGCCACGACGTTCTTGGCCAGGTAGCGGCAGGCATAGGCGGCCGAACGGTCGACCTTGGTCGGGTCCTTGCCCGAGAAGGCGCCGCCGCCGTGCGGAGCCGCGCCGCCGTAGGTGTCGACGATGATCTTGCGGCCGGTCAGGCCGGCGTCGCCGTCCGGGCCGCCGATCTCGAAGCGGCCGGTCGGATTGACCAGCCACTGGGTCTTCTTGGTGATCAGGCCGTCCGGGAAGATCGGCAGGATGTGCGGCTTGACCAGGTCCAGCACGCGCTTGGAGGTCGCGGCCTTGCCGTCGATCTTCTTCTTGTGCTGGTGCGACACGACGATCGAGACGACGCGCTGCGGGCGGCCGTTGCCGTCGTACTCCAGGGTCACCTGGCTCTTGGCGTCAGGCTCCAGCTCATGGAGCTCGCCCGAGTGGCGCAGCTCGGCCAGGCGCTTGAGGATGTTGTGGCTGTACTGCAGGGTGGCCGGCATCAGCTCCGGGGTCTCGGTGCTGGCGTAGCCGAACATGATGCCCTGGTCGCCGGCGCCCTCGTCCTTCTTGTCGGTGGCGTCCACGCCCTGGGCGATGTGCGCCGACTGGCCGTGCAGGTAGTTGGCGTACTTCGCCTTCTGCCAGTGGAAGCCCTTCTGCTCGTAGCCGATGTCCTTGATGGCGGCGCGGACCTTCGGCTCCAGCGAGCCGAGGATGTCCTTGGTCAGCTGCTTGTTGGCCTTCTTGTCGCCGCCCGGCTTGCCGGCGCGAACCTCGCCCGCCAGCACGATGCGATTGGTGGTCACCAGGGTCTCGCACGCGACGCGAGCCTCGGGATCCGCGCTCAGGAAGGCGTCGACGACGGTGTCGCTGATGCGATCAGCGACCTTGTCGGGGTGGCCTTCGGAAACGCTCTCGCTGGTGAAGATGTAGGACGAACGGGTCAAGAGACAGCTCCGGCCATGGGAGGCGCGCGGCTACACGCGCGCCATTCGGCGTTCAGTTAGACCGAAACCATATAAAGATATGTTTATGCGGGCAAGCGAACCTGACGATCAATCGTCTTCGCTCGCCTCCTCTTCGGCCATCGACCGGACCAGTTCGAGAATGCGGCGACGAACCCTGGACCGGGTGATCCGTGGAAACTGGGTCGCCAGCTCGAGCCCTTCCGAGGTCATCAGGAAGTCGTGAACGAACGGCTCGCCGCCTTCGGACACGCCGTCGGTCGTCGCTTCCAGGCCCTCGAAGAAATAGGCGACCGGCGCCTGCAGGCTTTTGGCGATCTCATAGAGCTTGCTGGCGCTGACCCGGTTCGCGCCGCGCTCGTACTTCTGGATCTGCTGGAAGGTGAGGCCAAGGTCCTCGGCGAGACGCTCCTGGCTCACGCCAAGGATCTTGCGGCGCATTCGAATGCGCGCACCCACGTGCAGATCGACCGGATTGGGATGGCGTTCGGCGCCCGACAAATCGCTCATACCCACGCTTGATAGCTGAAATTGCGGTTTTAATTCAGCCCGAGTCTTTCGATGGCGCAATAGTCCACAAGGATTTACCTGCTCGCAGGCGAGCTGACGCAACCATAGATATCAACAGAAGCACGCAAAAGGGGAAATCCCCGAAGTCATCGAAGGGCGTGACCTGGCCTCGGCCTGGTATTTGCGCATCGATGACTCCGCGTTGTCCTAGCCCGAGGCGTGCGCCGTCGGCAACTTGACCATTTGCACGTATGACAGCGCTAACACCTGTCGGTGTGGCCCTGAGTATGGGTGTCGCCCGCTCGATCGCGCGATAACTCGCCAGATTAAGGTGCTGAAGCGGCCCAGACGTGACGCCGAACCAAGCGTCGTTCGAGATGTTGATCAGTACCCGGACGTCGTTGTTTTGCCTGGACAATCCCGGAAACAGGCTTTCGTAGCAGATCAGGGGCTGCGTCAGCAGGCCGGGCAAGACCCACAGCGGAGCGGGACGCGGGCCGGTGGCGAACCCGTCCCCGAGATGGGCCAGGCTCTTGAACCCAATTTGGGTAAGAAACGCCTCGGCGGGCAAGTATTCGCCGAACGGCACCAGCCGGTGCTTGTCGTAGACCCCGACGACCTCCAGGTCGCTGTCGGTCCGGCGCAGGGCGATCAGGCTGTTGTAGTAGACCTGCTTGTCGATCGGCCCTTCGTAGCGATAGCCGCCGATCAGCAGCGTCTGGCCGGGGCGGACGCTGTCGAGGATCGCCTGGCGCACCCAGGTCCCCGGCGCCAGATAGTCATTGACCGCGGCCGGCAGCGCGCCCTCGGGCCAGATCACCAGATCGGCCGGCTTGCCCGCATAGGGCTGCGCCGTCAGCGAGACATAGGCCTGGACGATCTGGGCGAAGCGGGCGGCGTCCCACTTGGCGTCCTGCTGGATGTCGGCCTGGACGATCCGGACCGAAACCGGCGACTCCTGGCGCAACGGCTTGTGCAGGGCCATGGAGCCATACCCGTAGAGGCCGGCCAGGCCGGCCGCCGCCGACGCCAGGGCGATGCGGCCGCCGCGTTGCTCGCGCCAGACCGCCGGGGCGGCGACGATCGCCAGGGTGATCCAGGTCAGGCCGTAGGCGCCGACCAGAGCGGCGGCTTGAGAGGGGGCCGAGCCCGCGCGCCAGGTCTCGCCGGGCAGGTTCCACGGAAAGCCGGTCAGGACATGGCCGCGAGCCCACTCCAGGGCCGCGAACGCGCCGGCGAAGGTCAGGACCCGCCAGGCGCTCGCCGGACGCAGAAGGCGATAGAGCAGCGCCGCCAGTCCCCAGAACAGCGCCAAGCCCGCCGCCATGGCGGCGATCGCGAACGGCGCCATCCAGCCCTGGCTGGCGGCGTCCACGAGGAAGGCCTCGCCGATCCACCAGGTGCCGAGGCCGAAATAGCCCACGCCCGCCAGCCACCCGCGCCAGAAGGCCGAGCGCAACGGCTTGGACCCGTCGACGACGTCCAACAGGTAGAGCAGCAGCGCGTAGCCCAGCAAGCCGGGCAATAGGCCGAACGGCGGATGCGCCAAGGCGGCCGCGAGGCCAGCGACCAAGGCCAGCAACGGCCCGCTCCAGGCGCGCTGGCGAAAACGGCTCCAGGCGGTCACGAAGCGCCGAGGCCTTCGGAAACCGTCTCGGCCTCCTCCGTCTGAGGCGCGGGACCGCCGCGCACCCGGACCCGACGCACCCGGCGCGGATCGGCCTCGACGACCTCGAACTCATAGCCGTCGGGATGGGCGATGACCTCGCCTCGCTGCGGCACCCGGCCCGCCAGGGCGACGACCAGGCCCGCGACCGTGTCGATGTCCTCTTCCATGTCGGAGGGCGCCAGCTCGCGACCGAGGGCGGCCTCGAGCTCTTCCAGCGGGGCGCGGGCGTCGGCGTCGTAGACCCCGCCCGGCCGGGCCACGATCGACGCGGCCGCGGCGTCGTCATGCTCGTCGTCGATCTCGCCGACCACCGCCTCGATCAGGTCTTCCATCGTCACCAGGCCGTCCGTGCCGCCGAACTCGTCGATGACCAGGGCCATGTGGATCCGGCTGGTGCGCATGCGCAGCAAGAGGTCCGCGGCCTTCATCGAGGCGGGCACGTACAACGCCTCACGGCGCAGCTTGTTCAACACGAGGTCGGCGCCGCTGGGGCGCTTCTCGTCCTCGGCCATCAGCCGGAAGACGTCCTTGACGTGGATGACGCCGACGGGATCGTCCAGCGTCTCGCGATAGATCGGCATCCGCGAGTGGCCGGCCTCGACGAACTGGGCGACCAGGGCCTCAAACGGCGTCGAGAGCTCGACGGCGACGATGTCGGCGCGGGGCGTCATCACATCGGCGACCCGCAAGGTCTGGAAGGCTTCGGCCTGGTCGACGAGGTCGACCTCGCCGCTCTGGGCGTGCGGCTCGGGCGGACGCGGAGACTCGCCGCCGCCGACGGTCAGCCGCTTGCGCATACGTCTCAGGAACGCCCGCACGCCCCGGCTTCTTCGCGCCGGCGCGGCGGGCTGTTGACTAGGCTCGTCGCTGGGCATGGCCCTGGTCAGCGTCCCTCTTCGTCACTGGCGTAGGGGTCAGGAACGTCCAGCCCCGCCAGGATCTCGCGTTCGAGCGCCTCCATGGCTTCCGCCTCGTCGTCGCCCTCGTGGTCGTATCCTAAGAGATGTAGCACGCCATGCGCCACCAGATGTTGCAGGTGGTGGGCCAGCGGCTTGCCCTGCTCCTGGGCCTCGCGGGCGCAGACGCCATAGGCCAGGGCGATGTCGCCGATCTGGCCTTCCGGATTGCCAATGGGGTCTTGAGCCGAGGGGAAGGACAGGACGTTGGTCGCATAGTCCTTCTGGCGGAAGTCGCGGTTCAGGGCCCGCACGCTGTCGTCGTCGGTCAGCAGGATCACGATCCCCTGCCCCTCGATGTCCTCGTGCGCGTCCAGCACGGCCTGGGCGGCGCGCCAGACCAGGGCCTCGGCGTCCTCGGCCGCCCTGGTCCAGGCCTCGTCCTCGATCTCGATATCTACGGTGATGGTCATCTAGCGCGGTGTATCATCTCGGGGTGTTTTGGGCCGCGTCCGCGTCATAGGCCTTGACGATCCGCTCCACGAGCGGGTGGCGCACGACGTCCGCGGCGGTGAAGCGCGAGACCGCCACCCCCTCGACCCCTTCCAGGATCGAGACGGCGTGGGCCAGGCCCGAGTCGCGCGGGTTCAGCAAATCAACCTGGGTCGGGTCGCCGGTGACCACCATGCGCGCGCCTTCGCCCAGACGCGTCAGGACCATCTTCATCTGCAGCCGCGAGCAATTCTGGGCTTCGTCGACGATGACGAAGGCGTGGCTCAGGGTGCGACCGCGCATGAAGGCGATCGGGGCGACCTCGATCTCCAGCTTCTCGCGACGCCGGCGCAGCTGGTCGGCGCCCATGATGTCGGTCAGGGCCTCCCAGACCGGCGCCATGTAGGGGTCGACCTTCTCGTTCAGGTCGCCCGGCAGGAAGCCCAGCTTCTCGCCGGCCTCGACCGCGGGGCGGGTGACGATCAAACGATCGACCTCGCCGCGCAGCAGCATGCCCGCGCCATGGGCCACGGCCAGGAAGGTCTTGCCCGTGCCGGCGGGGCCGAGACCAAACACCAGCGGATGGCTGGCCATGGCCTCCAGGTACTTCGCCTGGCCCTTGGTCTTGGGCGAGACATTGCCCTTGCGCACCGCGCGGGACGAGGCCTGGCCGCCGGCCTGATGCGCCGCGCCCAGCGCGATGCGGACATCGGCCTCGACCACTTCCTCGCCCGCGTCGGCGCGGTGAGCCAGGGCCTCGAGCACCCGCTTGGCGCCCGTGCGGCCGCGTGCGTCGCCGGTGATGGTGACGCCGCCGCCCGGCGTCTCGATCAGCACCTTGAAGGCGTCCTCGATCAGGGCGGCGTGGCGGCCGGACGGACCGGAGACGGCGTGAACGGCGTCATCCGACAGCGGCAGGAACTCAGGCGTGCGGCTCAAGCGGTCTCCAGGACAGGCTCGAGAACCCCGCCCAAGCTCATCTTGGCGGCGCTCTCGATACGGACGGGAACGATCTTCCCGATGAGTTGTTCGCCGCCCTCGCAGTGGACGGCCTGCAGATAGGGGCTGCGGCCCACGATCTGGCCGGGATGACGGCCGGGCTTTTCGAACAGCACGGGCAGGACCTTGCCGACCTGCGCGGCGTTGAACGCGCGTTGCTGGTCGTCCAGCAGCTGGTTCAGGCGCTCCAGGCGCTCGGCCTTCACGTCCTCCTCGACCTGGCCGGGCATGGCCGAGGCCGGGGTGCCCGGGCGGCGCGAATATTTGAACGAGAAGGCGCTGGCGAAGCCGACCTCGCGGACGAGATCCAGGGTTTTCTCGAAATCGCCGTCCCGCTCGCCGGGGAAGCCGACGATGAAGTCGCCGCTCATGGCGATGTCGGGCCGCGCGGCGCGGATCTTCTCGATCAGCTTCACATAGCTCTCGGCCGTGTGGTCGCGATTCATGGCCTTGAGTATTCGATCGCTGCCCGCCTGCACCGGCAGGTGCAGATAGGGCATCAGCTCCGGCAGCTCGCCGTGGGCCTCGATCAAGTCATCGCCCATGTCGCGCGGGTGGCTGGTCGTATAGCGGATGCGATCCAGGCCATCGATCTTGGCCAGCTGGCGGACCAGCTTGGCCAGGGTCGAGCCGTCGCCGTCATAGGCGTTGACGTTCTGGCCCAGCAGGGTGACCTCGCGCACGCCCTGATCGGCCAGGCGCTTGGCCTCCTCGACGATGTCGTTGACCGGCCGCGACCATTCGCCGCCGCGCGTATAGGGCACCACGCAGAAGGTGCAGAACTTGTCGCAGCCTTCCTGCACGGTCAGGAACGCGGTCACGCCCGTCACGTGGCGCTCGGTCGGCAGGGCGTCGAACTTCTCGTCGGCGGCGAAGTCGGCGGCCAGGCGCTCGCCGGTCGCGCGGTGGGCGCGGGCGATCAGCTCGGGCAGCTGGTGATAGGCCTGGGGCCCCACCACCAGATCGACCGCCTTCTGGCGATGCATGATCTCCTTGCCCTCGGCCTGGGCCACGCAGCCGGCCACGGCGATGGTCATGCGACCGCCGGCCTCGGCCTTCCGGTCCTTCATCTGCTTGATGTAGCCGAGTTCGGAATAGACCTTCTCGGTGGCCTTCTCGCGGATGTGGCAGGTGTTCAGCACCACCAGGTCCGCGCCCTCGGGGTCATCGACGACGCCATAGCCCAGCGGGCGCAGGACATCGGCCATGCGCTCGCTGTCATAGACGTTCATCTGACAGCCGTAGGTCTTGATAAAAAGACGCTTTTGCGGGGTCTCGCTCATCCGGCGAGGTTATGGGGTCGAGAGGCCCGTTCCGCAAGGGCGGCGGGATCCTCCCCCTGAAGGGGGAGGTGATCGCGAAGCGATCGGAGGGGGAAGAGAAGCGGACGTTCGGCTGAAACTTCCCTCTCCGTCGGCTGCGCCGACACCTCTCCCTTGGGGGAGAGGATTTATGCCCCCCTACTCCTCCAGCGGCACCCCGTAGAGCTCGAGCCGGTGGTCCACCAGCTTGTAGCCGAGCTTGCGGGCGATGGCGTTCTGAAGAGCCTCGATCTCCTCGTCCACGAACTCGACGACCTTGCCGGTCTTCATGTCGATCAGGTGGTCGTGGTGGTGGGTCGGGGTCTCTTCGTAGCGCGAACGGCCGTCACGGAAGTCGTGGCGCTCGATGATGCCGCTCTCCTCGAACAGGCGCACGGTGCGATAGACCGTGGCGATCGAGATGTGCGGATCGATGGCGTGGGCGCGGCGGTGCAGCTCCTCGACATCGGGATGATCCTCGGCCGACGACAGCACGCGCGCGATCACGCGGCGCTGGTCCGTCATGCGCATGCCCTTTTCGATGCAGGCCTTTTCGAGTCGATCCAAGGCGGAGCCTCCGTCTGAGTCGCGGCAAGATAGGCAATCAGCCCTTAAGTGTTAAGCGCTCGCCGCATGACCACCGCGTCCTTGGCGCCATCCGGATGGGGATAATAGCCTTTCCGCAAGCCCACCTTGGCGAAACGCGTCGCCTGATAGAGGGCGATGGCGGCGGTGTTGTCGACCGCGACCTCCAGGAAGAGGGCCTCGGCGCCGGTCTCGGCCGCGACGCCGGCCGCGACCTCGACCAAGGCCGCGCCCCAGCCCCGGCGACGGGCGGCGGGATCTACCGCGATGGTCAGGATCTCGGCCTCGCCGGCGATCGAGCGGCATAGGACAAAGCCCTTGGCCTCCGCCGGCTCGCCCGCCTCGCCCAGGATGGCGAAGACGCCCGGCGATTTCAGCAGGTCCTCGAACTCCAGCGCCGTCCAGGGCCGGTCGAAGGCCTTGTCGTGCAGGTCGGCGAGATCGAACGAGGCCTCGGCCCCGACAGGACGCAGGTTCATGACGTCTAGGCCGCCGGCAGGGTGGCGTAGGGGGCGCGAAGATACAGCGGCCGGGGCGAATGGGTGGGCGCGGGCCGCGAAGCCGCCAGTCTGGCGATGGCGACAGGATCCGGCGCGGCGGGGGTGAGCACCTTGGCGCCGCTCAGCACGTCGGCCAGCAGGGGCGCGCCCGAGCCGACCAGCGTCGCCGGGCCGCCGGAATAGAGCTCTCCCAGCCGCGCGGCGGCTTCGCCCACGCTCAGGGCGTCCGGCGCCATTAGGGCCACGCCGCCGGCGAAGACCTGGATGTAGACCTGCTCCATCCGCGCATCGAGCACGGACGCGACGAAGCCTTCGACGCCGAAGGCCATTGCCTCCAGCGTGGTGACGCCCACGCACGGGATCGAAAGCGCCGTCGCCAGGCCCTTGGCGAAGGCCAGGCCCACGCGCAGGCCGGTGAACGAGCCGGGCCCCACGGTCACGCCGATCCGGTCGAGGTCCGTGAAAGCCACGCCTGCCTCGGTCGCCGCCTCGCGGGCGATGATCCCGATCCGCTCCTGATGGCCTCGGGTCATGGGTTCGCTGCGCGCGGCCAGCACGCGCTCGCCGTCGAGAACGGCGACCGAGCTGGCGCCGAGGCAGGTGTCGATCGAGAGGATCATGGCTTAGGCCGCGCCGACCGCCGCGCCTTCGACGGGACGCCAGACCAGGGCGTTCAGCTGGCCCTTGGCCTTCAGCACGGCCTCTGGCGGAACGCCGCCCTCGGTCCAGCCGGGCACGCCGAAGACGTAAGAGACCGTCGCCGCTTCCGGGCGGACGCAGATCACCTGGTTGATCTCGCGACCCTGGCCCGCGCGGCATTGGTCGACCGTGAAGCCAAGATCGCTCCACTTGGCCAGCAGTTGTTCGCCCTTGGGGCCCCGGATATCGCCTCCCGAAGCCGCCACATAGGCGATCGCGCCCTCGTCGGTCTTGCCGATCTCCAGCAGCGGGGTGTTGTCCTGCTCAATCGTGATGATCGGCTGGGCTGGGCCCTCGCCAAAATGCAGGAAGGCCTGCTCGACCTTGGCCTTGGGGAACAGCGCTTGCAGCGTCGGCGGGTCGAAGGCGGTCGAGCCGCTGATCGGACCGACGCCGGCCTTGGTCACCGTCAAAGGACCGCCAGCATAGGGCGCGACGGCGACCGCCACGGGCGCCTTGGCTTCGGGTTTCGGATCGTCCGCGCTCTTCTTGGCCGGGCCGCAGGCGGCCAGCAGCACGAGCGGCAGGGCGAGGAAGGTGAGGCGCAGGGTCATGACGCCCTTTTACCGCGCAAGCGCGCCCGTCGCCACCTCGCCTGTCGCGAGCTGGCGACGGGACGTGCTTACTGGACTAGAGGATCTTCGCCGCCGCGTCGAAGGCGAGACGCGGATTACGCGGGAATAGGCCCTCGTCCGTGCCGTAGCCGATCGACACAATGAAGTTGCTCTTGATGTTCGCGCCCGCGAAGAACTCAGCGTCGACGGCGGCGTTGTCGAAGCCAGACATCGGACCGGTATCCAGGCCCAGGGCGCGCGCCGCCAGGATGAAGTAGCCGCCCTGCAGCGAGCTGTTGCGGAAGGCGGTCGCCTCGCGGCCCGCCGCGTCGCCGAACCAGTCCTTGGCGCCGGGCGCGTGCGGGAAAAGAGTGTCGAGGGTTTCCGGGAAATCCAGGTCGTAGCCGATGATCACGGTCGCCGGCGCCTGGAGAATCTTCTTGCCGTTGGAGCCCGACGACAACGCCGCCAGCTTGGCCTTCGCCTCGGGGCTCGTCACGAACACGAAGCGCGCCGGCGTCGAGTTCACCGCTGTCGGGCCGAACTTCACCAGGTCATAAAGCTCGCGCAGCAGGCTCTCCGGAAGGGGATCGGTCTTCCAGCCGTTACGGGTGCGAGCTTCGGTGAACAGTTGGGCGAGCGCGGGCGTGTCGAGCTTGGACATCAGCGATCCTCAGAAGGCTATTTGCAACTTTGACAGTTACAATATGACCTTCCCCGGCCCGGCGCAAGCCGGCGATCAGCCCAGGGTCTGCTCGACGCGGGTCACTTCCGGCACATAGTGCTTGAGCATGTTCTCGACGCCGGACTTCAAGGTCGCCGACGAGGACGGGCAGCCCGAGCAGGCGCCGCGCATATGCAGCCAGACGACGCCGGTCTTGGGCTCGAAGCGCGAGAAGACGATGTCGCCGCCGTCCTGGGCCACGGCCGGACGGATGCGGGTGTCTAGCAGCTCCTTGATCTCGGCGACGATCTGCGAGGTCTCCTCGTCATAGTCGCCCTCGTCGTGGCCGCCGGCCTGCTCGGCGTCCAGCAGCAGCGGCCGGCCGCTGGTGAAGTGGTCCATGATGGCCGCCAGGATCGGCGCCTTCAGGTGCGGCCACTGGGCGGCCTCGCCCTTGGTCACCGTGAGAAAGTCGGGGCCGAAGAACACGCGGGTGACGTCGCCAAGGTCGAACAGCGCCTTGGCCAGGGGCGAGACCTCGCCCTCCTCGGCCGTGCGAAACTCGCGCGCGCCCTCCCCCAGCACTTCGCGGCCGGGCAGGAACTTCAGCACCTCGGGATTGGGCGTGGTTTCGGTCTGGATGAACATGCGCCTGAAATGGACCTCGCGGCCTCGTGACGCAAGACCGGGTCATGCGCCAACAAAGAAAGTGACACAGGCGTCATTTTCTGGCGTGATACGCGGAACAACGATCTGCGGGAGGATCACATGAGCGACGGTTCGGTCGACCTGAAGGACGCCGCGCGCGCGCGGGCTTACGCCACGCCGCTGGAAGACATGCACGTGGCAGACCCGGCCCTGTTCCAGGCCGACGCCATGTGGCCCTATTTCGAGCGCCTCCGAAAGGAAGCGCCGGTCCACTATTCCAAGGGCGACGAGGAGACCGGGCCTTACTGGTCGATCACCCGCTACAACGACATCATGACGGTGGACACGACCCACCAGGTGTTCTCGTCCGACGCCCACCTCGGCGGCATCACCATCCGGAACTTCGACGAGGACTTCGTCCTGCCGATGTTCATCGCGATGGACCCGCCCAAGCACGACATCCAGCGCAAGACGGTCAGCCCGATCGTCTCGCCGCAAAACCTGGCTCGGCTGGAAGGCATCATCCGCGAGCGCGTGCAGCGCATCATGGACGACCTGCCGATCAACGAGCCGTTCGACTGGGTCGACCGGGTCTCGATCGAGCTGACCACCCAGATGCTGGCCACCCTGTTCGACTTCCCCTGGGAAGAGCGCCGCAAGCTGACCCGTTGGTCCGACGTCGCCACCGCCTCGCCGGAAAGCGGTCTGGTCGAGAGCGAGGAGGCCCGCCGCGCCGAGCTGCTGGAGTGCCTCGCCTATTTCACCAATCTGTGGAACGAGCGGGTCAACCAGACCGAGCCCGGCAGCGACCTGATCTCGATGCTGGCCCATGGCGAGGCCACCCGCGACATGCCGCCGATGGAGTACCTGGGCAATGTCATCCTGCTGATCGTCGGCGGCAACGACACGACCCGCAACTCAATCACCGGCGGCCTCTACGCCCTGTCGAAGAACCCGCAGGAAGAGGCCAAGCTGCGCGCCGATCCCAGCCTGATCCCGAACATGGTCTCGGAGATCATCCGCTGGCAGACGCCGCTGGCCCACATGCGCCGCACGGCGCTGGAGGACTACGAGCTCTCGGGCCAGACCATCAAGAAGGGCGACAAGGTCATCATGTGGTACGTCTCGGGCAACCGCGACGACACGGTGATCGAGGACGCCGACAAGTTCATCATCGACCGCCCCGGCGCCCGCCGCCACCTGTCGTTCGGCTTCGGCATCCACCGCTGCGTCGGCAACCGCCTGGCCGAGATGCAGCTGCGCATCGTCTGGGAAGAGATCCTCAAGCGCTTCCCGAAGATCGAGGTGCTGGAAGAGCCCAAGCGCGTCTACTCGACCTTCGTGAAGGGCTACGAGCGGATGATGGTGCGGATTCCGGAGCGGATCTAAATCCCTCTCCCCTTGCGGGAGAGGGTGACCCGCGCAGCGGGTCGGGTGAGGGGTCGAGGAAAGAGACCGCCGCGACTGGCTTGCCGCCGTCGCGGCGATTTTCGTTTGGACAACCCCTCATCCGGCCCTTCGGGCCACCTTCTCCCGCAAGGGGAGAAGGGGCCTCTGAACCCTAAGCCCCCCAGAAGCCGACCAGCTTCTTGACCTCGGCCAGGGTCGGGGCGGCGGCTTCGCGGGCCTTTTCCGCGCCCTTGGCCAGGATGGCGTCCAGCACCGCCGGATCGCCGAGCAGGCCGCGCATCTTCTCGCCGACCGGGGCCAGCTTCTCGACCGCCAGCTCGGCCAGGGCCGGCTTGAAGGTTCCGAAGCCCTTGCCCGCATATTCGGCCAGCACCTCGGCCTTGGTCTTGCCGGCCAGGGCGGCGAAGATGCCGACCAGGTTGTCGGCCTCGGCGCGGGCGGCCAGCTCCTCGACCGTTTCCGGCAGCGGTTCGGGGTCGGTGCGGGCCTTCTTGATCTTGGCGGCGATCGCGTCGGCGTCGTCGGTCAGGTTGATGCGCGAATAGTCCGACGGGTCGGACTTGCTCATCTTGGCCGAGCCGTCGCGCAGGCTCATGACCCGCGCGCCCGGCCCCTGGATCAGAGGCTCTGGCAGCGGGAAATAGCCCGGCATGCCGAAGTCGTGGTTGAACTTGCCGGCGATGTCGCGGGTCAGCTCCAGGTGCTGCTTCTGGTCCTCGCCGACCGGCACGTGGGTGGCCTTGTAGATCAGGATGTCGGCGGCCTGCAGCACCGGATAGGTGTAGAGACCCACCGAGCTGCGCTCCTTGTGCTTGCCGCTCTTCTCCTTGAACTGGGTCATGCGGTCCAGCCAGCCCAGGCGGGCCACGCATTGGAAGATCCAGGCCAGCTCGGCATGCTCGCGCACGGCCGACTGCGGGAAGATCGTCGCCTTGTCCGGGTCCAGGCCCGAGGCGATGTAGGCCGCCGCGATCTCGCGGGTCTGCTGGGCGAGAGCCGCGGGGTCCTGCCAGACCGTGATGGCGTGCAGGTCGGCCACGAAGATGAAGGTGTCGATCTCGTGCTGCAGGCGGGTGAACTTCACCAGCGCGCCGAGATAGTTGCCCAGGTGCAGGGCGCCCGAGGGCTGGACGCCCGAAAGCACGCGGGACGGACCCGCATAGGTGACGGGAGCTTGGTCGGTCATGGCTCTAAGCCTTGCTGTCGAATGCGAAAAGGATGGCGAGCGCACGGAGGCGCGAACCGCGCGCCAAATCCGAAGAGAGGGGCGCGGGGATCAGGGTCAGTTGGAGCCGCGCCATCGCGGCGCGAGGAGACCGATCGAAGCCATGGCCCGCTGGTTAGCGCCCTCCCCCGCGCGGATCAAGCCTTGCCCCTCCTTAAGGCCGCCTTCAGCTCGGCCGGCTTGACCCCGCCGAACAGGAACAGCAGCGGCGGATAGACCGCCACGCCGGCCAGGCAAGTGAGCGCCAGGGCGAACTCCTTGGCGCCGATCGCGTGGCCGGTCAGGCCCATGGCGCGCAGCGGCGCCTCGATCAGGTCGCGATAGTGCGAGGCCGCCGCCATCAGGGCCCCCATGCCGAGGCTCGCCAGCAGGATCCGCGACAAGCGAGACCAGGTCTGGGTCGAGGGGCCATACTCGCCGTTGCGGCCCAGGACGACGGCCATCTGGGCGACGTTCAGCCACGAGGCGATGGCCGTGGCGGCGGCGATGCCCTTCACCCCGATCAGCTTGAAGAGGACGATGCCGACGATGATGTTCACCGCCACCGAGACCAGGGCGAAGCGCATCGGGCTCTTGGTGTCGCCGCGCGCGAAGAAGGCCCGCGAATAGAGCTGCTGCAGCACGAAGGCCGGGGTCCCCAGGCCGTAGAAGAACAGCGCCGCCGCCGTCTGGCTGGCGTCGAAGGCCGTGAACTGCCCGCGCGTATAGAGGCCGTCCGACAGGAAGCCGGGCATGGCGACCAGGGCCGCCGCCGCCGGCAAGGTCAGGGCCATGGCGAGCGTGATCCCCTGGTCCATGGCGCTCTGGGCGTCCTCGCGATCGCCGGAGTTCACCGCCCGCGACAGGCGCGGCAGCAGGGCGACTCCGATCGCCACGCCGACCAGGCCCAACGGCAGCTGGTACAGGCGGTCGGCGGTGGCCAGCCAGGTCCGGCCGCCGGGCACGTGGCTGGCCAGGTTGCCGGAGATGAAGATGTTGACCTGGGTGGCGCTGGCGGCGAGCGCCCCGGGAATGGCCTTGCCGATCAGTTCGCGCACTTCCGGCGTCAGGCGCGGCAGTCGCCAATGGACCTTGGCGCCCGACTTGTTGACGCCCCAGACCAGCAGGGCGGCCTGGGCGACGCCCGCCACGACCACCCCGACAGAGCCCCATTGGGCCGCCCCAACCGCCGTCGTCTGGGGCAGGATGAAGGCCAGGGTGGCGATGTTCAGCAGGATCGGCGCGCCGGCCGACAGGATGAAGCGGTCGCGGGCGTTCAGCACGCCCGACAGGTGCGCCACGATCGCCATGCAGGGCAGATAGGGCATGGTGATCTGGGTCAGCAGCACCGCCAGCTTGTACTTCTCGGTGCCCCAGCCAAAGCCCGGGCTGATCAGCATCATCAGCCACGGCATGGCCAACTGGCAGACGACGGTGATGACGATGGTCGAGGCCGCCAGGGTCGCCATGGCGTCGGCGGCCAGGATGTCGGCCTTCTCCTCGCCGTCGCGCTGCAGCGACTTGGCGTAGGCCGGCACGAAAGCGGCGGCGAAGGCGCCCTCGGCGAAGAAGCGGCGGAACAGGTTCGGAAACGCCAGGGCGGCGTTGTAGGCGTCGGCCGCCGGCGTGGCGCTGGCGCCCATGCGATAGGAGACCGCCAGATCGCGCGCGAAGCCCATGAACCGGCTGACCAGGGTCAGGCCCGAATAGATCGCCGAAGACTTGAGCAAGCCGCCCTTCTTGGGGGCTTTTGGCTGTTCGGCGGGGGCGGGAGCGGCGGCGTCGGTCACGAGCGGCTTCTGGGCGTTTGGGCCAGAGGCGTCAAGGGCGGGCGCCGCCTGTCGGCGATTGACCCGGCCGCCGATCCTCCCTTTGATGGCGCGCCGCTAAACCAAAGGTTCGAAACTCGATGCGCCGTCTCGCCCTCGCCGCCGCCATGCTCGCCAGCCTGGCCCTGTCCGCCTGCAACAAGCCCTCCGCCTCGGGCGCGACAGCCGACGACATGAGCCTGGGGAACAAGGACGCCAAGATCACCGTGGTCGAATACGCCTCGGTCGGCTGCCCGGTCTGCGCGAAGTGGCAGAGTGAGGTCTATCCGGCGTTCAAGGCCAAATATATCGACACCGGCAAGGTGCGCTACGTGTTCCGCGAGATGCTGGTCGGCGGCGGCTCGGAACTGACGGTGGCCTCAGCGGGCTTCCTGCTGGCGCGCTGCGCCGGCAAGGACAAGTACTTCCCCGTCGTCGACGCCGTGTTCGCCAGCCAGCCCGGCGTGTTCGACACCCCCCGCGAGACCCTGCTCGAGATCGCCAAGTCGTCGGGCATGAGCGAAGACCAGTTCACCCAGTGCGTGACCGACGAAGCCCAGATCAAGGCGCTGAACGCGCGGGTCGAGCGCAACGCGCGCGAGAACGACGTCACCGCCACCCCGACCTTCGAGATCAACGGCCGCAAGATGGAGCCGGGCTATCATTCGCTGGCCGAGATCGACGCGGCCATCGAAGCGGCCGGCAAGTAGCCTCGCGTCTACCGGGCCACGCTGGCGCGGGCGCGCCGCAGGCCCGGCCGGGCGGCGGGCGCGCCGGCCTCATTCTGCTCCAGCGCGTCCAGCAGGCCGGCCTTCAGCGCGTTGATCTTGCGCGTCTCGGTGATCTTCTCGCCCCGCGCGGTCTGGACATAGAAGGCGTCGACCGCCCGCTCGCCATAGCCGTCGATATGGGCCGACTGGATCGACAGGCCGCTGTCGGCCAGACTCTTGGCCAGGGCGTGCAGCAGGCCGGGACGGTCTCGGCCCGACGCCTCGACCACGGTCGCGTCATCCGAGGCGTCGTTGTCGACCGTGACGCTGGGCGCGATGGCGAAGGCCGCCGCGCGGGCCTGCTCGGCGCCCCGACGCGGCTCCACAACGAGCGGCTCGCCCTTGCCGGCCGCCTCCAGGGCGTCGGCGAGGCGACGAAGGGCGCGAGGGTTCTCGCAGCCCAGCGGCGCGCCCGTCACGTCCTGCACATAGAAGACGTCCAGCGCCTGACCCTGGCGCGAGGTAAAGACCCGCGCGCCGACCACGTTGCCGCCCAGGGACGAGATGGTCAGGGCCAGATCCGCGAACAGGCCTTGGCGATCCTTGGCCGCGACCACGATCTCGGACGCGTTGTGGCCGGAGCGCACGCGTCCCTCGGCCGCCGCGCCGCCCTGGGCGGCCGCTCGGCGCGCCAGAACGGCGTGCTCCAGAAGGTCTTCCTGGGAGAAGGCGCTGAAATAGGCGTTCTCCATCGCCGCGACCCAGCCTCTGGCGTCGGGGTCCGCCTCCAGCAGGGCGGCGCGCGCGGTTTCGGCGGCGGCCTCCTGGTGGCGCTGGACGTTGGCGGCGGCGTCGCTGCCCCGCCCGCCGCGGAACACCGCCTCGGTGGCGTTGTAGAGCTCGCGCAGCAGCTGGCCCTTCCAGCCGTTCCAGACGCCCGGCCCCACGGCGCGGATGTCGGCGACGGTGATAACCAGCAGAAGGCGCAGACGCTCGGGATTCTCGACGATCCGCGCGAAAGCCGCGACCGTGCCGGGATCGGACACGTCGCGCTTCTGGGCGAAGTCGCTCATGACGAGATGGTTCTCGACCAGCCAGGCGACCAGCTCGACCTTGCTGCGCTCGACGCCCAGGCGCTCGCAGGCGCTGCGGGCCGACCGCGCCCCGGCCTTCTCCTGGCCGCCGACCCCGCCCTTGCCGGTGTCGTGCAGCAGCATGGCCAGGAACAGGGCCTCGCGATCCTCGATCAGAGGCATGATCGAGACGGCCAGCGGGTGGTCGTCGGCCAGGCGTCCGGCGGCGATGTCGCCGATGATGCCGACCGCCCGCAGGGTGTGCTCGTCCACCGTGTACGAGTGGTACATGTTGAACTGCATCTGGGCGACGACGCGGCCAAACTCTGGAATGAACCGGCCCAGCACGCCGGCGTCGTTCATCAGGGTCAGGGTGCGATAGCTGCGCTTGCCCCGCGCCAACAGGTCCAGGAACGCCCGGCAGGCCTCGGGGTCGCGGCGGACCTTCGAGGTGATCAGATGCAGGCCGCGGGTCACCGCCGTGAAGGCGTCGGGGTGCAGGTCGAGGTCGCGCTCGTCGGCGATCTTGAACAGGCGGATCAGGTTGACAGGATCGGCCTCGAAAATCTCGGGCCCTTCGATGTTCAGGCGACCGTTGTCCTCGAAGAAGCCCTTGACCTCCAGCGCCTTCCGCTTGGGCTTGCCGCCCGGCAGGAACCGCGAAATGCCCTTGGGCTCGTGCTTGAAGTGCTCGGCCTCCAGCTTGGCCGAGAAGGCGCGGGTCAGGGCCCCGACCTCCTTGGCGATCAGGAAGTAGCGGCGCATGAACCGCTCGACCGCCGGGGCGTCGCCCCGGTCGCCATAGCCCATGCGGCGGGCGATCTCGGGCTGCAGGTCGAAGGTCAGGCGCTCCTCGGGCCGGCCGGTGGTGAAGTGCAGGTGAGCCCGCACCGCGTGCAGGAAGTCGAAGGCGCGGATGAAGGCCTTGGTCTCGCGGGTCGAGAACACCTCCAGCTTGAAGACGTCCTCGGGACGGTCGACCGGGTGCAGGTACTCGGCGATCCACATCAGGGTGTGGAGGTCGCGAAGACCGCCCTTCCCTTCCTTGACGTTGGGCTCGACCATGTAGCGGCTGGCGCCGGCGCGGGCCTGGCGATCGTCGCGCTCCTTCAGCTTGGCGGCGACGAACTGGGCGCCGGTGCCCTTCATCACCTCGTCGCGGAAACGGCGCTTGAGGTCCTCGGCCAGGCGCTCGTCGCCGGTCAGGCGGCGGGCCTCCAGGATCGAGGTGCGGATCGTGTAGTCTTCCTTCGAGAGGCGCACGCACTCCTCGATCGTCCGCGAGGCGTGGCCGACCTTGAAGCCCAGATCCCACAGCGCATAGAGCATGTACTCGATCACGCTCTCGGCGTGCGGCGTCTGCTTGTAGGGCCGCAGGAAGAGGAGATCGATGTCCGAGAACGGCGCCAGGGTGCCCCGGCCGTAACCGCCGACCGCCATCAGGCACAGGCGTTCGCCCTCCGTGGGGTTGCGGGCCCGGAAGATGTGCACCGTGGTGAAGTCGTAAAGGGCGGTGATCACCTCATCGGTGACGCCCGAGATCAGCCGCGCGGTCTCGACGCCGCTGGCCCCGTTTTCAAGCCGCTCCTTGGCGATCATCCGGCCGCGAAACAGCGCCTGCTTGAGGATCTCGATAGCCCGCGACCGCTGCTCGGCCTCGTTGCCGATCGAGTCGAGGGCGGCGGCCGAGAGACGCGCGCGAAGGGCGTGACCGTCGACGACGTGTTCCAGGCGGGTGGGGCGAAGGCGACGGGGCATGAGGCTTATATGGTTACGCGCTAGGTCTTGAGCAGACCCTTAAGACGATAGAGCGCCTCCAAGGCCTCGCGCGGGCTCATGCCGTCAACGTCGAGATCCTCCAGCGTGGTCTCGACCGCGCTGGGCGCCGCCTTGGCGGGCGCCCCCATGGACGTCGAGGCGACGGCCTGGCTCATGGCGAACAGCGGCAGGTCGTCCAGCTTGGCCGGCGACTGGTCCTTGGTCTCCAGGCGATCCAGCACCTCGCGGGCGCGGGCCACGACCGGCATGGGCACGCCGGCCAGCTTGGCGACCTGCACGCCGTAAGAGCGGTCGGCGGGGCCCGACACCGCCTCGTGCAGGAAGACGAGGTCGCCGTTCCACTCCTTGGCGCGCAGGGAGAGGTTCGAGACGAAGCTCATCCGCTCCTCCAGCGTCGCCAACTCGTGATAGTGCGTGGCGAACAGGGCCCGGCAGCGGTTGACGTCGTGCAGGGCCTCGGCGCAGGCCCAGGCGATGGCCAGACCGTCATAGGTCGCCGTGCCACGGCCGATCTCGTCCAGGATCACCAGGCTGCGCGGTCCGGCCTGGGTCAGGATGGCGGCGGTCTCGACCATCTCCATCATGAAGGTCGAGCGGCCGCGGGCCAGGTCGTCGCCGGCTCCGACGCGCGAGAAGAGGCGGTCGACAACGCCCAGCCGGAAGCTGGCGGCCGGCACGTAGCAGCCGGACTGGGCGAGAATAGCGAGCAAGGCGTTCTGGCGCAGGAAAGTCGACTTACCGGCCATGTTCGGACCGGTGACGATCGACAGGCGCGGTCCGCCCTCCCCCGAGGCGTCCAGACAGCAGTCGTTGGGCGTGTAGGGTTCGCCCGCCCGCTTCACGGCCGCCTCGACCACCGGGTGGCGGGCCCCCTTGGCGTCGAAGGCGTAGGATTTGTCGACGATCGGCCGCACGGCGCCGGCGTCCTCGGCCCATTCGGCGAGGGCCGAGGCGACGTCGATCCGGGCCAGGGCCTCGGCGGCGATCTGGATGGCGTCGGCCAGCAGGCGGGCCTGCTCGCGCCAGTCCTCGAAGGCGGCGACCTCCATGGCCAGCGCCCGCTCGGCGGCCTGGGCGATGCGGGCGTCTAGATCGGCCAGCTCCACCGTGGTGAAGCGCACCTGGTTGGCCAGGGTCTGGCGGTGGATGAAGGTCGCGTTCAGCGGCGGCTGGAACAGCGGATCGGCCTTGCCGGCGGTGGCCTCGACGAAATAGCCGAGCACGCCGTTGTGGCGGATCTTCAGCGGCACGCCGCTCTCGGCGGTCAGCTGAGCCTCCATGGCGACGATGACCTTGCGGCTGTCGTCGCGCAGGGTGCGCGCCTGGTCGAGCTCGGGCCGGACGCCCGCCGCCACGAAGCCGCCGTCGCGCGCCAGGGCCGGCAGGTCGGGGCCGAGGCCCTGCTCCAGCGTGTTCAGGAACTGCGACAGGCCCTCGTGCAGCGACGGCGTCAGGGCCTTGAACGCATGCTCCAGCTCGAACGGCGGCGGCGACAGCGGGTCGGGCGAGCCGCCCGCCATGCCGGCCAGACGCTCGCCGCACTTCAGGGTGTCGCGGATACAGCCGAGGTCGCGGGGACCGCCTCGGCCCAGGGCCAGCCGCGACAGAGCGCGGGCCATGTCGCCGGCGCCCTTCAGCACTTCCCGGAGGCGCTGGCGCAGCTGGCGGTGCTCGACGAACCATTCCACCGCGTCCAGGCGCTGGTCGATGGCGGCGGGGTCCAGCAACGGGCGGGCCAGACGCGAGGCCAGCATGCGGGCCCCGCCGGCGGTCACCGTGCGGTCGATGGCGGCCAGAAGCGAGCCGTTGCGGTCGCCGGTCTGGGTGCGGTCGATCTCGAGGCTGCCGCGCGTGGCCGGGTCGATGGCCATGACGTCCGCATCGGCGGCCCGCCGGGGCGCGCGCAGGGCCGGCAGCTTGCCGGCCTGGGTCATCTCCAGGTGGGCGGCGATCAGGCCCAGGGCCCCGATCTCGGCCGGCGACAGGCCGCCAAAGCCGTCCAGGGTCTCGACGCCATAGAGCCGCTTCACGCGGGTCTCGGACGCCTGCGGCTCGGACAGGGCCGAGGGCATCGGCTGCACCAGGCCGCCGCAGATCTTCAGGGTCTGGGACAGGCTGTCGTCGGACAGCAGGCGGTCGGCGACCAGGGTCTCGGACGGGGCCAGGGCCGCCAGGATCGGCGCCACGGCCTCCTTGGCCAGGGCGAAGACCTCGACCTCGCCGGTCGACAGCTCGACCGAGGCGACGGCCGCCTGGCCCGCCCGGATGGCGACGGCGGCGAGACGATTGGCGCCCCGGGCGTCCAGCAGGCCGTCCTCGGTCAGGGTGCCCGGCGTCACCACGCGGACGATGTCGCGGCGGACGACGGACTTGGAGCCGCGCTTCTTGGCCTCGGCGGGGTCTTCCATCTGCTCGCAGACGGCGACCTTGAAGCCCAGGCGGATCAGCTTCGAGAGATAGGCCTCGGCCGCGTGCTGCGGCACGCCCGCCATCGGGATCGGCTGGCCGTTGTGCGTACCCCGGAACGTCTGGCTGATGCCCAGCGCCGCGGCGGCCTTGTAGGCGTCGTCGAAGAACAGCTCGTAGAAGTCGCCCATGCGAAAGAAGATCAGCGCATCGGGCTGGCGCGCCTTCATCTCGAAGAACTGGGCCATCACCGGCGTCGCGCCGGTGGGGTCGAGCGTGGCGGCAGAGGGCGTCGTGTGGGCGTTCATCGTCCCGGAAACTACAGAGCGTCGCGACTCCCGTTAAGGGGCGGCGTTAAGGTTTTCCGGGGACAGAGGGCCCAAAGTTCGGGGATGGCGACGGGGAGGTGTTAGTTCCCCGTGACCTCTTCCCAGAAGCGCTTAGCCTTGCCGACGAAGTTGGCGGACTTGGGGTTCTGCTTCTCGCCGCACAGGCCGGCCAGCTCCCTGAGCAGCTCCTTCTGGCGGGCGGAGAGGTGGGTCGGGGTCTCGACGAACAGCTCGACCACCAGATCGCCCCGCTGACGGCTGCGCAGGGAGGGCATGCCGCGTCCCTTGAGGCGGACGGTCTTGCCGGTCTGGGCGCCTTCGGGCACCTGGACCTTGATCTTGCAATTGCCGTCGCAGTTCTCGCCGCCCAGCAGGCATGGGGCGTCGATCTCACCGCCCAGGGCCGCGGTCGTCATCGGCACCGGCACGGTGCAGAGCAGATCGAGGCCGTCGCGCTCGAACAACTCGTGCGGGGTCACAGACAGGAAGATGTAGAGGTCGCCGCGCGGGCCGCCGCGCGCGCCGGCGTCGCCCTCGCCCGCCAGGCGGATCCGGGCGCCGTCGTCGACGCCGGCCGGGATGCGGACGGAGAGAATGCGCTCGCGCCGCACCTGGCCGTGGCCGTTGCAGCTGGTGCACGGGTCCAGCACGAGACGACCCGAGCCGCCGCAGCGCGGGCAGCCGCGCTCGACCGCGAAGAAGCCTTGGGTGGCGCGGACCCGGCCGGCGCCGCCGCAGGCGCCGCAGACCGTGGGGCTGGTGCCCGGCTTGGCGCCCGAACCCTCGCAGGTCTCGCAGGTCATGGCGGCCGGAACGGTGATCTCGACCTCGGCGCCCGCATAGGCCTGCTCGAGGGAGATCTCCAGGTCGTAGCGCAGGTCCTGGCCGCGCTGGGGACCGTTCGACTGGCGACGGCCGCCGCCGAACATCTCCCCAAAGACGTCGCCGAACACGTCGTTGAAGATGTCGCTGGCGTCGAAGCCCTGGCCGCCGAACCCGCCCGGCCCGCCTTGCGGACCGTTGACGCCGGCATGGCCGAAGCGGTCATAGGCCGCGCGCTTCTGGGGGTCCGAGAGGACCGAATAGGCTTCGTTGATTTCCTTGAACCGCCCGGCCGCGTTCTCGCAGCCGCCGTTGCGGTCGGGGTGGTGTTCCATCGCCAGCTTGCGGAACGCGGACTTCAGACCAGCCTCGTCGATGGTCCGGGTCACGCCGAGAATTTCGTAATAGTCGCGCATTGTCAGCGTCTGGCGCCCAAAAGGCCCACGAAAGTGGCGTTGATAGAGGAAGAGGTGGGATGACCCAGGACCCGGCGCAAGGCGCTCTCAGGTCCCGAGACGGAAGGTCGCGGCCGCGGAACGATCGTTAGGCGAATGTTCCGCGGCGCGCGCATGGCGGTGCTTAAGCCGCCGGCTTGTTGTCGTCGACTTCTTCGAACTCGGCGTCGACCACGCCATCGTCCTGGCCTTGAGCGTCACCGCCCTCGGCCGAGCCTTGCTGAGCGGCGTACATGGCTTCGCCCAGCTTCATCGAGGCCTGGATCAGCGCCTGGGTCTTGGCCTGGATGGCCTCGACGTCCTCGCCTTCCAGCGCCGACTTCAGGTCGGCCAGGCCGGTCTCGATCGCGGTCTTCTCGGCCGCGCCGACCTTGTCGCCGTGCTCGGCCAGGGCCTTCTCGGTCGAGTGCACGATGGCCTCGCCCTGGTTCTTGGCCTCGACCAGCTTCTTCTTGTTCTCGTCCGCGGCCTTGTTGGCCTCGGCTTCCTTGACCATGCGCTCGATATCCGCGTCCGAGAGGCCGCCATTGGCCTGGATGCGGATCGAGTGTTCCTTGTTGGTCGCCTTGTCCTTGGCGTGAACCTGGACGATGCCGTTGGCGTCGATGTCGAAGGTGACCTCGATCTGCGGCACGCCGCGCGGCGCCGGCGGGATGCCGACCAGGTCGAACTGACCCAGGATCTTGTTGTCGGCGGCCATCGGACGCTCGCCTTGGAAGACCCGGATCGTCACGGCCGACTGGTTGTCGTCGGCGGTCGAGAAGGTCTGCGAGCGCTTGGTCGGGATCGTGGTGTTGCGTTCGATCAGCGGGGTGAACACGCCGCCCAGGGTCTCGATGCCCAGGGTGAGCGGGGTCACGTCCAGCAGCAGCACGTCCTTGACGTCGCCTTGCAGCACGCCGGCCTGGACGGCCGCGCCCAGCGCCACGACTTCGTCGGGGTTCACGCCCTTGTGCGGCTCGCGGCCGAAGAAGTCCTGCACCGCCTGCTGGACCTTGGGCATGCGGCTCATGCCGCCGACCAGGATCACTTCGTCGATATCGCTCTTCTTCAGGCCGGCGTCCTTCAGGGCCTGTTCGCACGGACCGATGGTGCGGGCGATCAGGTCGTCGACCAGGGCTTCCAGCTTGGCGCGCGACAGCTTGATGTTCAGGTGCAGCGGACCCGACGCGTTCATGCTGATGAACGGCAGGTTCACTTCGTACTGAGCCGTGCTCGACAGTTCCTTCTTGGCCTTTTCGGCCTCTTCACGAAGGCGCTGCAGGGCCAGCTTGTCCTTGCGCAGGTCGACGCCCTGCTCCTTCTTGAACTCGTCGGCCAGGTAGTCGACGATCCGCAGGTCGAAGTCCTCGCCGCCCAGGAAGGTGTCGCCGTTGGTCGACTTCACCTCGAAGACGCCGTCGCCGATTTCCAGGATCGACACGTCGAACGTGCCGCCGCCCAGGTCGTAGACGGCGATCTTCTTGTTGTTGTCCTTGTCCAGGCCATAGGCCAGGGCCGCGGCGGTCGGCTCGTTGATGATCCGCAGGACTTCCAGGCCGGCGATCTTGCCGGCGTCCTTGGTCGCCTGACGCTGGGCGTCGTTGAAATAGGCCGGAACCGTGATGACCGCCTTGGTCACCGGCTCGCCCAGGTGGGCTTCGGCGGCTTCCTTCATCTTCTGCAGAATGAAGGCCGAGACTTCCTGCGGGCTGTAGTCCTTGCCGTGCGCCCGGACCCAGGCGTCGCCCGTCGGGCCCTTGACGATCTCGTAGGGCACCATGCCCTTGTCCTTCTCGACCACCGGGTCGCTGGCGGTGCGGCCGATCAGGCGCTTGATCGCGAACAGCGTGTTGGTCGGGTTGGTCACGGCCTGGCGCTTGGCGGGCTGGCCGATCAGGCGCTCGCCGTCTTCCAGGAAGGCCACAACCGACGGCGTGGTCCGAGCGCCCTCGGCGTTCTCGATCACCTTGGGGGTCTTGCCGTCCATGATGGCGACGCACGAGTTCGTGGTGCCAAGGTCGATGCCGATAATCTTGCTCATCTTCGTACCTGTCGCTCCTTTAGGCGGACGGCGGTGACAAGGGCCTTCTCAGAAGCGCCCCGGTTTTTCTCGTACCGTCCCCGTGGTTCGCACTCTCTCGGGTTTACGTTCCACATCCTGCCCGACCGACGAAAGTCGAACGGGCAAAATGCGTTGTGCGAAGTTGACGAGCCCGTCAACCCCGCTTCGAAGCCGGATATGGGGGATAGCCAGCGGGGTGCAAGACCATAACCCCATGGCGCGAGGGGGAATCTCGCTTCTTGCGACAGAAAAATGGCCGCGCCCAAAAGGCGCGGCCGCTGAAAGTCTTGAACTTTTAGGCGTTTGTAGCGCTAGCCCGCCTTGGCGACCCACGCGGTGATGGCCGGCAGGCGATCCTGGCGGATCTTGGCGCGGTTCAGCACCGAGGCGGCCGCCTTTTCGGCTTCCTTGCGCGAGCCCTCGGCCAGATTGGCCGCGGCGTAGGCCTTGATCTTGTCGGCCATGGCCGGGTTCGACGAGCCGGAGCCCAGGCCCGGGATGAACCGGGTGCGCGAGCTGGAGTCGACCTTGGCGTTGACGGCGTCCTTGTTGGCCACGGCCCAGTCGAAGGTCATGTCCGGGAACTCGCCGGCCACGCGCGAGATCATGTTGCTGGACAGGGTTTCGCCGGGCTCGGACGTCAGGGCCAGCTCCAGAGCCTTCTTGGCCAGAGCTTCTTCCTCGGTGGAGGCCAGCAGCATGTAGAGCTGCGACTTGACCAGCGGGGTCTTCTCGGCCTGAGCCTGGGCGCGGATGGCGTCCCAGGTCGCCGCGTCGGCCTGCCTGGCCACCACGTTCAGGATCGTCTTGCGCAGCGGACCGGGGATGGCGCTGGGGTTGGTCTTGTCGGCGTTGAAGCGACGGATGGCCTCGGCCGCCACCTCGGCGTCGCCCAGCCCGCCCAGGGTCCCGATCAGGTTGGCGCGCAGGATGGCGACGTTGTCCGGCTCGCCGGCCTTGGCGGTCCAGCCGACCGCGGTCAGCAGCGGCCGCAGCTTGGCGATCGCCAGCTTGCGGAACGCGGCGCGCTCGGCGGGCATGCCTTCGTAGTAGGCGTCGATCGTCGAATAGACGCCGGCGATCTTGGACAGCACCTGCGGATCGGCGTTGGCCGGCGTGGCCTTGGCCAGGTCGAGGAAGTCGGTGGCGGGCTGATAGCCGGCCAGGCCCATCGACCAGGCGTCGCTCATCACGCCCAGCTGGTCGATCGACGGCAGCTTCGCGAAGTTGGCGACAATGCCCGCGAAGCGCTCGGGGCCGTACTGAACGCGGAAGTAGCCATTCTGGCCGGCGTTGACGACGACCGGGCCGCAGCCCTGGACCGTCACCGAGCCCTTGCCGCCGGTCAACAGGGTCTTGGCCTCGCCGCCGCCCCCCTTTTCATCTCCGAGCGCCTTGACCGTCACCGGCGTGCGCCAGGTGAGCGGCTTCTTGTTCGGCATGTCCTTGCTGAACTCGCCCTGGGTCAGGGCCAGGGTGGTCTTGCCGGCCGCGCAGGTCGCGCTGTCGACGGTGATCAGCGGCACGCCGGGCTGCAGGGTGAAGTCGTGGGCGATGGCCTTGATCGGCTTCTTGGCCGCCGTCTCGACCGCCTGCCACAGGTCGTCGCTGACCGTGTTGCCATGCGCGTGCTGCTTCATGTAGGCGCGCACGCCGTCGCGCCAGGCGTCATGGCCGACATAGCTTTCCAGCATGCGGATGACGGCCTCGCCCTTCTGGTAGGTGATGGCGTCGAAGGCCTGGCTGGCCTGCTCGACCGTCTCCACGTGCTGGACGACCGGGTGGGTCGTCGACAGGGCGTCCAGGCCCATGGCGTATTCACGGCCAGCGACGGCGACGAGCGCCGAATTCCACTCGGGGTGGAAGTGCTCGGTGGCCCGGCCCTCCATCCACGAGGCGAAGCCTTCGTTCAGCCACAGGTCGTCCCACCAGGCCATGGTGACCAGGTCGCCGAACCACTGGTGGGCCATCTCGTGGGCGACGGTCGTGAAGACGTTCTGCTTGTCCCGCTCGGTCGAGATCTTCGGGTCCAGCAGCATCGCGTATTCGAAGTAGAAGATCGCGCCCCAGTTCTCCATGGCGCTGAAGAACTGGCTCTGGCCGGGGGCGGCGATGTTGTCCATCACCGGCAGCGGATAGGGCGTGCCGAAATAGTCGTTGTACCAGGGGAGGATTTCGGCGGCCGACTTCAGGGCGAACTCGGCTTTCGGGGTGTCGCCCTTCTTGGTCACGACGCCGACATCGACGCCGGCCGCCTTGACCGAGGCGCGGTCGAACTCGCCCAGGCCGAAGAACAGCAGGTAGGTCGACATCTTCGGCGAGGTCGCGAACTTCACCACCGTCTTGCCGCCGCCGATGTCCTTGGACGCGGCGATCGGCATGTTGGAGAGCGCCATCTGGCCGGTCGGGACCGTCGCCTCGACGCTGTAGGTGGCCTTGTAGAACGGCTCGTCCCACGACGGGATGAAGCGGCGAGCGTCGGAGTTCTCGAACTGGGTGTAGAGCGCCCGCTTCTTGCCGGTCTCGGTCTCGTAGTCGAGGGCGAACAGGCCGGCGGCCTGGGTGTAGATCTTGCCGGCGTAGTCGATCGACAGCACGTACTTGCCCTTGGCCAACGGCTTGGCGAACGTGAAGCTGGCCGTCTGGGCCTCGTCGTCGACCTTGACCTTGGCCGAACCGAAGCCGGCGATCTCGACCTTGTCGAAGGTCAGGTCGGCGGCCTGGAGGGTCACCGTGCTGGTCGGCTCGACCACCTCGATCGAAATCTTCACCCGCGCCTTGAAGCTCAGCTTGTCGGCGTCGGGGGTGAAGGCCAGATCATAGTGCGAGGGCCGCACGTTGCGCGGCAGCTGGGTGGTGACGGTGGCGAAGGTCGCGCCCTTCGAACCAGCGGTCGCGACCGGGGGGGCGGCGGAAACGCCTCCCGCGGCCAAAAGGATCACGGCCGCGGCCGTAGAGGACAAGAGACGACGCATGTTGGCTTCCAGATTGGAAATTTCATCCGGCCCCCTCAGCCGGCGGCGCGAACCAACACCTTCCGCCCCTGCGTCGCGCGTTAATAATCCGTAATGTTGCAGCCGCTGTCCGTCACGCCCGGGTTCGACCTCTGGCCAGGCTTCCTGGACCTCGAAACCCAGAAGGCGTTGGTCGCGACCATCCTGGAGGCCGCCCAGACGGCGCCGTTCGCCCAGTACGAGACGCCGCAGGGCAAGGCGATGAGCGCGGCCATGACGGCGTTCGGGCCTCTGGGCTGGGTCAGCGACCGGACCGGCTATCGCTACGCCGACCGCCATCCAGGAACGGACCAGCCTTGGCCGGCGATGCCCGACGCGCTGCGCGATCTGTGGGCGCGGCTGGGCGATGCGCAAACGCCAGCGGACTCGTGCCTGGTCAATCTCTATCGCGGCGACGCTCGAATGGGCCTGCACCAGGACCGCGACGAGGCTGACCCGCGCTTTCCGGTGCTGTCGATCTCGTTGGGCGACACGGCGGTGTTCCGGATCGGCGGAACCAGCCGCAAGGACCCGACCCGGAGCCTGCGCTTGAGCTCTGGCGACGTCTGCCGGCTTTCCGGCCCCGCGCGCCTGGCCTTTCACGGCGTCGACCGCATCCTGCCCGGCTCGTCCAGCCTGGTTCCCGGCGGCGGCCGGATCAACCTGACCCTGAGGCGGGCGCGCTGATCCCAGCAAAAAGGCCGCCCCTCGCGGAGCGGCCCTCTGGATGTCGTTGCCGGAAACCGCGATCCCGGCGTCGCCCGGATCAGCCGCGCAGCTTGCGCGTGATGGTTTCCAGGTCTTGGTTCAGGGCGCTGTCCTCGGCGCGCAGGGCCTCGATGCGGCGCACGGCGTGCAGCACGGTGGTGTGGTCGCGACCGCCAAAGCGACGGCCGATGTCCGGCAGCGAGCGGGTGGTCAGCTGCTTGGCCAGCCACATGGCGGCCTGGCGCGGACGGGCCACGGCGCGGTTGCGGCGCTCGCTGAGCAGGTCGGCCTGCTTCATGCCGTAGTGCTCGGCGGTGGCCTTCTGGATGTCGTCGATGGTGATGCGCTTTTCGCCCGACCGCAGGTGCGGACGCAGGATCGCCTGGACCTCGTCGAGGGTCATGCGCGACAGCCCTTCGCCGGCGCGGGCCGACAGGGTGTTCAGGGCGCCCTCCAGCTCACGGACGCTGTCGGTGAAGCGGTCGGCCAGGAATTGCAGCACGTCCGGACGCATGGTCGGCTCGAAACCGTGGGCGGCCGACAAGGTCTGGATCTTACGTTCCAGGATCCCCAAGCGCAGCGAACGGTCGGCCGGCTCGAGGCCGCAGACCAGGCCCGCCGACAGGTGCGAGCGCAGGTGGGCGTCCATTTCGGTCATGGCCGACGGCGGACGGTCGGCCGAGAACACGACGCGGCGGCCTTCCTCGACCAGGGCGGTCAGGGTGTGGAACAGCTCTTCCTGGGTCGACTGCTTGCCGGCGATGAAGTGGACGTCGTCGATGATCAAGAGGTCGGCGGCGCGCAGCTCTTCCTTGAAGGCCGCGGTCTGGCGATCCATCACGGCGCGCACGAAGGTCGACAGGAAGCGCTCGGCGGTCAGATAGACCACGCGCTTTTCCGGCGCGTTGCGCATGGCTTCCCAGGCCAGGGCGTTCAGCAGGTGGGTCTTGCCGAAGCCGTAGGGGCCGTGGAACAGCACGGGATTGAAGTGGCCGTCGGCCCAGTTGGCGATCCGGCGCGCCACGGCGTGGGCGAACTCGTTGGCCGGCCCCGGGACGAAGGTCTCGAAGGTGAAGCGTTCTTGCAGCCCCTGGGTGCGGGGCGACTTGGCGCTGGTCGGGGCCACGGCGGGGGCGTCGGTCGACACCGGCAGCACGATCTCGAACGGCTCGGCCACGGCGGCCGGCTTGGCGGTCGCTTCGACATAGGCGCCGGCCAGGGCTTCGAACTCCAGACGCGACTTCAGATCGATGCGACGACCGGTCGCGTCGTTGGCGGCCCACAGCTCGCCAATGCGGCGCCAGGCGCTGCGACGGATCCAGTCGCGGGCGATGCCCGTCGGAGTCACCAGGACGATGTCACCAGCGGCGGCCTCGCGCAGAACGGCGGGCGCGATCCAGGACCCGAAGGCCGCGTCGCCCAGCTCGCGTTTCAACGCCACGCACACCTTAGACCAGACGGCCGTCGCGGGCTCGCAAGCCGCCGCGATCGCCGCCGAGAAGTCCTGGCTGGCCACCCCACCCTTCATCGTCATTCGTCCACCGCCTCGCAAAAAAGTAACCGCCGCAAACACTTTCAGCCGCCGCCCCCCATGGCGCGCGACCGGTTAGCCTCAACGCACACAGGTTCTTACTCGGCGAACACGATCGGTCCGCCGCCGCCTTGTTTTTCCAAGACTGGAGAAGCGTTGAGACGCTTAAACTAGCCAGCGGCGGAGGCTGGTCAAACGGAAAACTTGCGTCCGGTCGCGGATATTTCTGTTGACTCGCGAGAGGGCCTCGCCCCGCAAGGGAATACCCGTAAAGGGGTCCTAGATCACAGTTTGCAACGCCAGGAAAAGAACGTTTGATTCAAAGCAAAAGCCGGCCAGGAAACCCTGACCGGCTTTCGTAAATACTTGAATTCGCTCGACGAACGACGTTCGTCCAGAATCTGGACTAGGCCGCGGCCTTGTCCAGCTTCTTCAGGCGGGCGGCCAGGCGCGAGACCTTGCGCGAGCCCGTGTTCGGATGAACCACGCCCTTCGAAACGGCGCGCATCAGTTCCGATTGCGCTTCGACGAAAGCGGCCTTGGCGACGGCGACGTCACCCTTGGCGATCGCGTCTTCGAACTTGCGCAGGAAGGTGCGCACGCGCGAGCGGCGGGCGGTGTTGACTTCGGTGCGGCGAGCGATCTTGCGGATCGCTTTCTTGGCGCCGGGATTATTGGCCATGGATCGGACCTTCAAACGGACAGCCGCGCGGGCGGCCGCGAAGCAGGGAAAACAGAGCGCGCGGATATACGGGAAGCGGCGCCCGGGGTCAACGGTCCACAGGCGGATTCCTGAGGACCGGAATGACGCAATCGTTTCAGGCCCGATCACATCCCCTTGAAGCTTGGCTTTCGCTTCTCGACGAAGGCCGCCATGCCTTCCTTCTGGTCTTCGAAGGCGAACAGCGAGTGGAAGAGGCGCCGCTCCAGCGCCACGCCCGTCGTCAGGGTCGTCTCATAGGCGGCCTCGACCAGTTCCTTGTTCATGGCGACGGCCAGGGGCGACTGGGCCGCGATCTTGGCGGCGACGGCCAGGGCCTCGGTCACCAGCGCGTCCGCCGGGAAGATCCGCGAGACCAGGCCCGCGCGCTCGGCCTCGGTCGCGTCCATCATCCGGCCGGTCAGGATCATGTCCATGGCCTTGGACTTGCCCACCAGGCGCGTCAGGCGCTGGGTGCCGCCGATGCCGGGCGTGACGCCGAGCGTGACCTCGGGCTGGCCGAACTTGGCGGTGTCGGAGGCCAGGATGAAGTCGCACATCATCGCCAGCTCGCAGCCGCCGCCCAGGGCGTAGCCGGACACCGCGGCGATGATCGGCTTGCGGCACTGCTCGACCGCCCGCGCTCCGGCGGTGAAGAAGTCCTGTTTGAACATCTGGGCGTAGGTCTTGTCCGACATCTCCTTGATGTCGGCGCCGGCGGCGAAGGCCTTGGCCGAGCCGGTCAGCACGATGCAGCCCACGGCGTCGTCGGCCTCGACCACGGCCAGCGCCTGGGCCAGCTCGCCCAGAAGTTGGCTGTTCAGCGCGTTCAGCGCCTCGGGCCGGTTCAGGCGGATCAGGGCGACGCCGGGAGCGCTTTGCGGCGTCTCGACGATCAGGGTCTGGTAGTCGGCCATCGGGGTCTCCTGCTGGGTTGGCGCTTTTATAGAGGGGCGGAAGCGGTTGGGGAGCCCCAACGCAACGTCAGCCACGCCGCGACCGCCTCACGCGGTTTCCCGCTGAAGGGATGGAAAGGGACGCGGAGCGCCGGACGACGTCCGGAGTTCTTTG